>NZ_DATBQF010000018.1:0-379831 GCF_036560965.1 Methylosinus sp.
CGCAAGGAGCGCGCGTCATAATCGCCTCGAAGCCCAATCGCCGCCGCCATGGCGAACCTCCATGTGTTCGCCTGGTCGAATCAAATTTCAGCCGATTCGGGAATCCCACACGTGAGTCGGCCTCTCAGAGAGTTGGTATTACTCATCAGCTTGGCCGATCCGATCTTTCCCGGCATCCCCACCACTTCGACGTCTTCGACCAATCATACCGTCGCTTACAATCGTTGCAACTCTCGTTCGGTCGGCCGTCTCCGTCACTACCCTCCGATGGCCATGAAGAAGCAGCGGCGTCGGCGAGGCGGTCCGTGTCTACCGCCCGCCGCTTCGCGTTCATAAATCGCGCTACACCGGAAAAGATACCGAAAATGTTGCGCCGCCGCCCGGCGTCGTCTCGACGAGGACGCGGCCGCCGAGCTTGTCGATCAACTCCTTTACGATGGCGAGCCCGAGCCCGGCGCCCGGCTCGGACTCGTTGCGGCGCCAGAAAGGCTCGAAGATCAGCTCGCGATCCCTTTCGGCGACGCCCCCGCCGTGATCGATGACGGACACCCGACGATCGGCGTCGATGCGCACCAGCACCGTTCCGCCCTCCGGTTCCGCGCGCAACGCATTGTCGATGAGATTGGCGATGATGCATTCGATCGCCATGCGATTGCTGCGCAGGCGGACCGGTGCGTCAGGCGCCTCGAAGGCGATGCGCCGGCGGGATTTGTAAATCAGCGGCGAATAATCGGCGACGATGCCGCGCGCAGTGGCGCTGAGATCGACGTCCTGATCCCGCGGCGCTTGCCCCTCGGTCAGACGCGCGGCGATGAGCATCTGCTCGACGATCGTCTGAATGCGTCGCGTGTCGCGCTGGAGATCGACGCGAAAGCCGCGTTCCTCGGGATTTTCGAGCCGTGCGCGCAATATGGCCACGGGCGTGCGCAGCTCGTGCGCCACATTGGCCGTGTAGCGCCGCATGCGCGCGACGCCGGCGTCGAGACGCGCCAGCGCGCGGTTCACCGCGTCCACGAGCGGACGAATCTCGATCGGCGCGTCGTCGACACGAATGCCCTGGCCGAGCGAATCGAGATCGATGCGCTCGGCCGCTTCCGCCGCGCGGCGCAGCGGCGCGAGACCGCGCCGAACGGCGAGCCAGGCCACCACCGACGAGACGGAGAATACGGCGACGAGATAGAGGCTCTGCGAGACGAGCTCGTTACGAAAGGCATGCAGGATGTCCAGCCACTGGAATTTGCCTTTGCCGGCGGCGATGAATAGCGGACCGACCGGCGTCTTCCACCGCCACACCGAGCCCGCGGTTTTCTGTCCCCAGGCGGACAGGAAGTAGAAGTCCATGCCGCGCACCTCCACTGAGGCGACGCCGAGAAGCGCGGCGGAAATGTCTTCCGAAGAGCCGGGCAGGGCAGGCTGGCGCATCGATTGGAACGCCGCGTAGCTGAGCATCGGCGTCCGTAGGATTTCGGCGCGCAGCTCGTCGTTCGGCTCGATGCGAAGCGAACCGTCGGCGGCGCGGGCAATCGACTGCGACACGAGATCGCGAATGCGATAGTAGCTGTAATAGTCTTCGAGCCAATAGTCATAGGCGCCGATGATCCCGAATCCTCCGAGTATGGTCGTCATGAACCAAGCGAGGACGACGGCGACGAGCTGCGTGTAGGAGAGGTCGAGGATCAATCGGCGCGTCAGCGACGGCGTGCGCGTCATGCGTCCGCCTCGCAGAGAAAATAGCCGACGCCGCGCACCATATGAATGTCGACGCCGGCTCCGAGCCTCTCGAGCCTCGCGCGCACGCGGGAGACGATGATCGTCAACGCATGCGACTGGACGGGCTCGTCGAACCCCCAGATTTCCGACGTCAACGTCTCGCGCTCCACGACGCGGCCGGCACGGCGCACGAGCCCCTCGAGCAAGGCCAGCTCGCGGTGATGGAAGACGGCCGGGAGCCCGTCGATCGAGACCGTCCGCGTTCCCGGATCGAACTCCAGCGCGCCGACGCGGATCGGCGGGGCGGCCTCCGCGCCCGGCCGGCGCAACGCGGCGCGAATGCGCGCCATCATCTCGTCGAGGTCGAAGGGCTTGGTCAGATAGTCGTCGGCGCCGGCGTCGAGGCCGCTGATGCGCTCGTCGACCGCGTCCAGCGCGGACAGCACGAGAACGCGGCTGCCGGGGTGGCGCCGCCTGATCTCGGGAACGATCGCCAGCCCGTCGCCGTCCGGCAGACGGCGGTCCAGCATGGCGACGGCGTAAGCATTCGCCCTCAACGCCTCCAGCGCGTCGCCCACCGAGCCGACATGGTCCACCGCGAACCCGTCGCGCCGCATTCGCCGCCGAATCTCGCCGGCCAGCTCGCCTTGATCTTCCACCAATAGAATTCGCATGGGCGCCGCTCCCTGCGTCTCGAATAGCGATTTCCCCGCCGAGAGCGGGACCGCCCGATTCTCCCTGGTGCGGAGCGCGATGGCAAGCGCCGGGACAAGCGCAAAATAGCGCGGCGTCGATGTGGCAAAGGCGCCACAGCCGTTCGGAATTTCGGAGCTGCGGCGAGGTGAGAGCTTCGTGAGACGTTCACATGCGAGGAAGCAAGCGCTCGAGGCCGAGCGGCAAATTCCTCGTAGCGGGGACGGCTCCAACCGCTCCCAGGGTCTTTCTGAATGATGCGATGGTTCCGACGGCAGGGAAATTTCTCGGGCGCGGCAATGGCGCTCGCGGCGCTGTGGCTCCTCGCCGCCCAGGCGCTCGCTTCCGCCTCCGCCGTCGCAAAGTGGGAGGCGGCCGCGGGCGCTCGAGCCGTCGAAGGCGTCGTCCTCGATCGATGCGCGCTCGGCGACGAACGGCGCCGCCGCGCGCACGATTGCCCGATCGACAGCCCCTGTTGTCCGGCGAGCGGTCCAGGCGCGGCGGCGAGCGTCCCGCTTCTCGCGGATGCGGTCGCCTATCCGCCCCCGGCGGCGCCGGGCCGCGTCGCGGCCCACATTCCCGCCCGCGCCGCCGGCCGTTGGCCGGCCCGCGTCAATCTCGGATCGCCGCGCGCGCCGCCTCCCCGTGTCTCCTGATCGACCGAATGCGGCCGTACGCCGCGAGCTTCTCGATTTGCAAGGGCCGAACACGGCCACTTCAGGAGACGACGCCTATGCTCCGTTCCCATCTGCTGCGCGGCGGCTCCGCCTGCGTGATCGCTCTCACATTCGTCTTGCCGGCGCGCGGTCAGGAGGCGCTGCCCGCCATCGACATAGCCGGACAGACCTCACACGGCTCCGCCGCCGGAACGGGCGACAGGCCGGCGCGGTCGGGAGGACGCGAGACGGGCTATAATCAGACCGGGCCGGTTTCCGCCTCGAAGACCAATATTCCGATTTTGGAGACGCCCTACGCCGTCCAGATCGTGCCGCGCGAGACGATGGACGATCGGCAGGCCGTCACCGTCCTCGACGCGCTGTTCACCAATGTCAGCAGCATTTCCGGCGCGGCGGGCTATTACGACTCCCTCGTCATTCGCGGCTTCGACAGCGGCGGACAGCTCTATCGCAACGGTCTGCGCCAGCAGAACACCAGCAATTTCGAAACGACGAACCTTCAGTCCATCGAGGTGCTGAAAGGCCCGGCGGCCATGCTCTTCGGCCGGGTGGAGCCGGGAGGATTGATCAATTTCGTGCCTAAGCGCCCGCAGTCGACGCCCTATTACTCGATCCAGGAGCAGGCCGGCGCCTTCGGGACGACGCGCACGTCGATCAACGCGACAGGCCCGCTGACGGCGGACAAGACCCTCCTCTACCGCCTGAACACGTCCTATCTCGACAAGAACCACTTCCAGCCCAATGTCTGGCAAGGCAATCTGCTGGTCGCCCCGACGATCACCTGGAAACCGACCGATCGCTTCACATTGAACATCGACGGCGAATATCACCGCGTCTACTTCACCGACGTCTCGACAATTCCCGCGATCGGCTTCCGGCCAGCGAAGGTCCCGATCAGCACTTATCTCATCGACCCGACTTTCGCGGCGAAATTCCCCAATTTCCAGGAGCGGACGCTGTTCGCTTTCGACTGGACCTATGAGTTCGCCGACGATTGGAGAATGACCAATCGATTCGCCTACACCAATGTCGACTATCGACAGCGCGGCCCCGGTCTCGATTCGTTGAACGAAGCAACCGGAGAGATACAGCGCTCCATGTGGCTCGTTCCGGTCCCGGGCGCGCCGGATTCGACATATTATAGGCGATCCTATGCGACGAACATCGACCTCGAGGGCAAGGCGCGAACCGGCCCCTTCACGCACAGGCTGCTCGCCGGATTCGATTATTACGGCTTCGAGAGCAGATCGCATGGCCATTGCTGCGACTCGATCTCGAGCATCAATCTTTATAATCCGGTCTACACGCCCATCGTCGGCGAGGCCTTCACCGCGAACTACCGGGTCAGTCAGAAGGAGAAGTGGACGGGACTCTATCTGCAGGATCAGATCTCCTTCTGGGACGATCGAGTTCAACTGCTGCTCGGAGGTCGGCACGACTGGGCGGAATCGAGCCGCGCCTCGACCTTCGATAGCGAGCCCTTCGCGATCACGGACGCGCGACGCGTGATCGTTCCCCTCAGCGCGAACAGCCCGCGCGTCGGCCTGCTGCTGCGGCCGCTCCCCTGGCTGTCGCTCTATGGGAACTACACACGCTCCTACGGCGCCAGCAATGGAATAGATTCGCAGAACAGGCCGTTGAAGCCGCAGATCGGCGTCCAGTTCGAAGGCGGCGTGAAGGCGGAGCTGCTGGATGGCAAGCTGACCGCGACGCTCGCCTATTTCGACATAGAGAAGAAAAATCTGACGGTTCCTGTCGCCAACACGCAATTCGTGACCACGGTGGGAGCGGCGCGCAGCAATGGCGTCGAATTCGACGTCACGGGACGCATCGACGACAATTGGAGCGTGATCGCCACCTTCAGCCACCTCGACGCGCGCATCACAAGGGACGACGACAGTTCGGGCGGCGGCGGCGACACCGGCAAGCGCCTCTCCTCCGTGCCCCACAATACTGGAAATCTCTGGGCGAAATACCAAGCCTCCGGCGAATTCGAAGGGCTCACGCTCGGCGGCGGCGTCTATGTCGATAAGGCGTTCGGCGACAACGCCAACAGCTTCGAGCTTCCCGCCTATGCGCGCGTCGATGCGATGGCCTCCTATAAATTCAAGGCGGCGCTATTGTCCTTTGCGCCTGATCTGACATTCCAGATCAATGTGACGAATCTGCTCGACACGACCTATTATCAAGGCGCGAACGGGCGGATGTCTATCACTCCGGGCGCGCCGCGCGCCTTCCTCGCATCGATCCGCGCGGAGTTCTGAGCATGACGGACGGCCCACGATGCGAGACTCCTCCGCTCGAAGCGCAGGGCCGTGCGATGAAATTCGTCCACAGCCGACGGCTCTGGCTCGCCGCGCATCTCTATCTCGGCCTCGTCGCCGGCGCCGTCTTCGTCGTCATCGGCCTTTCGGGCAGCCTGCTCGCCTTTCGCGTCGAGATCGACGAATGGCTCAACAAGGACTTGTTCGCTCCGACGCGCTATGCGCCGGATGGCGAACGCGCCTCGATCGAGCGCATCATAGAAGCGAGCCGGGCCGCCGCGCCGGAAGGCTCCGCGCCTTTCTGGGTCCATTTCCCGAAAGGCGCGGGCGGCTATTTCGACGTTGTCTATGGCGCGCATGGCGCGGGCGCGCACGAGGACATATATCAGATCGTCGTCGATCCGGGGGACGCGCATGTGATCGGACAGCGGCTCATCATCCGCCACGATAATCACTTCGCCGAACCCTTCACGCTCTTCCTGATGCATCTCCATTACACGTTGCTGCAGGGTCAGGCCGGCGCGACGTTCGTCGGCTTCGTCGGGCTGTTCTTGTTCGTCTCGCTCGCGACAGGCGTCTATCTCTGGTTGCCGCGCAATGGCAAATGGCGTCAGGCCTTCGCGATCAAGCGCGGCGCGAACGCGGAGCGTCTCACGCTCGATCTGCACAAGACAACCGGCGTCTACGCGCTCGGCGTTCTGCTCGTCGTCATTTTCTCGGGCGTCTATCTAATTTTCGGTTCGCAGGTGCAGGCGCTCATCGGCGTCTTCTCTCCCGTCGGCGCGCATCATCTCGCCGACGGGCTGAAGTCCTCGCCCTCGCTCGGCCGTTCGCCGATCGACCCGGAGGCGGCCGTCACCGCGGTCGATCGCCTGTTCCCGGACGGACGCCTGATGAGCATGGCGCTTCCGCTTGGGGAGGATGGCGTCTATGTCGTCGGCAAGCGCTCCGACGACGAGGTCAGCCGGAGCGAACCGAAACGCCTCGCGGCCGTCGACCAATATAGCGGAGAGATTCTCCAGATTCAGAATCCACACGCTTATTCGGCCGGCGAGAGATTTTTGGAATGGCAATTTCCGCTGCATACGGGCGAGGCCTTCGGAGAGCCGGGCCGCGCATTCATCGCGCTCGTGGGGCTTGTTCCCGCCCTGCTCTACGCCTCCGGCGTCCTGCGCTGGCTGCAGAAACGCCGTATGCGCCGCCCCCCCCGCTTTGAACGCGCGCGAACGGCCGCCGGCGTGAAGCCGGCGGGGCCCTAAAACCGACCAAGCATGAACTGCTGCAGCGATTGATTGCGAACAATGGGGCGCCCGTGGACCGAGGCCCGTTGAACAGCTCGCGCAACGACGAAGGGCGCCGAGTCTGTCGACCAGGACGGTTTGTCGACCTAGCGGTCGTCATTCGACTGTATCGAATTTCTCGCTTCCGCCGCGCGCAGAGCGCCCGCACAAGAAACGTCGATGCGGATTTGCCAAGCGCTTCTGAGAGGAACCTTCCGACGCACTATCGGTGGCACACGTCGCAATTCTCTCGAGCGACACTTCGAAGGTCACGCCGCCGCGCGGCGTCGACTGGCGCGGGCTGAGGCCCGGTGGCGGCGTCGTGGCGCGTGGCGTCCGCCAGGGCGACAACGCCAATGATTTTCAACTGCCGGGCTATGCGACGATCGGGCTGACCAGGCCGATCCGCGCAATGCCCGACCATCATCCGGCTTCTTCGACAACCTCCGCCTTTTTCGTCGAGGAGCTCGAATCGCTTCGCCTCGGCGACTGCAAACCCCAGTCGGGATTGACATCCAGCTTCAGCGCAACCATTAATCACAAGTTCATACGGTCAAGCTTCGCGGGGGCGGGCGATGTTCAATTTGAAGCGCTTCAGCGCGGCGGCGTTTTCGTACGCTCATATCGTCGGCGCGTCGCTGCTCGCATCCACGTTGGGCTTCGCGCCGGCTTCCGCAGGATCGATCCAGCAGCCCGGGCTCATGACCGGCCTGCCGGAAGGCTGGGCGCCGGAGCCTGGCCTCTATGGCGTCGCGGCATTCAATTCCGGCGCGGACGAGAAGTTCAACTCGACGGTCGGAGTGCCGGCCTTCCTCAACTTCTCCACGCCGCTCGAAGTCGCCGGCGCGCGCGTGCAACTCAAGACCGTCCCGCTCGTCGTCGCCAACGTCAATATGCAAGGCCTGCACAGGATCGGCACCTATAACTCCTATGTCGGAACATGGTTTTCGTGGTTTCTCGGCCATGGCCTCAATGTGGCGATCGGCGAGGGAGCATGGATATCGACGGGCTCGCCCCTGACACGGGCGCTCGGCACGGATTTCACAGCCTTCCAACAGAATCTCGCAATTACCTACTTGCGCGATAATTGGAACATCACCCTCAACAGTTTTTATGCGACGGGACACACCAACCCCTTCGCGAGCTCGCCGCAGACGTTGAATTTCGATTTGACCGCGATCAAGCGCGACGGACGCGCCGAATGGGGCTTCATCGCCTTCAGCGAGGTGGACCTCGACAAGCCCGCGATCGGCTATATGAACCGACAGAGTTCCGTCGCGCTCGGCGCGCTCTACGGCTATCTGATCGGCAATCAGATCAGCGCGCAAATCAAGCTGTCTCACACGTTTTACGCAAAGAATGCAGCACGCGACACACGGCTCGGCCTACAATTCATCATCCCGATCTACACGCCGGCCGCGCCAGCGCCCGTCAACTCTGCAGAGGCGCTCGCGGCGCGCTAGTTCAACGCAAAAAGAAAGCTCGGAGGAGCGGGAGAATTCGATGGAAATCCGGACCGTTCTCACGGGAGCAATTCTATCGGCGACCGCAATGATCGGCGCGGCCGCGAGCGAGGATAGTCACGGCGGCTCGTCTCTCGATCGAGAGCTGCGCGCGTTCATTGCCGAGCATCGCCTCACCGGCGACGCTATCGACAGTCGCAAACTACCGATTCCATCCTTGACAGACCCGCTTCCGCGGCTCGGCAAGCTGTTGTTCTGGTCGAAGGGCATGAGCCCCGCGAAGGATGTGGCCTGCGTCACCTGCCATCATCCGATGCTCGGCTTCGGCGACGCCATGCCTCTTCCGGTCGGCGTCGGCGCCGATAATCCGGAGTTGCTCGGCCCAGGCCGCAAGCGCGTCAACAAGCCCGGCACGTTTCCGCCTTTCGGAACCGGCGATTCGGCAATGCCCCGCAATTCGCCGACGCTGATCGGCCTCGCTTTCTGGGACCAGTCGATCACATGGGACGGCACGGTGTTCAGCGCGACCGGCACGCCCGGCATGAGCGGCGTCGACGGCCGCCTCATCGCGCCCGTCGATTCGCCCCCGGTGCGCGGAGAGTTCACCAATTTCATGCTCCCGCGGCAGGAATACATCCGCTACGAGGACAAGTTCAAAGCTGGCATGCCGATCAGTTCCGGCCATGGAATGTTCCCGGCTGCGGTCAACGCCGCCATGCGCGGCGGCGCTTATGGGGCGGCGGGCAGTCCGCAGACTCCCGGCTCCACCGACCTCGATGTGCGCCAGAAGCTCGCGGCGCGTTTCGGCGGCTATAGCGATCCGAACGACCGTTTCGCCAAGAATGAATGGCTGCCCTTGTTCCGCGCCGGCTTCAAAGACGATCAGTCGCCGTCCGAGCAATTGATCACGGCCAACAATATCTCGATCGCTCTGGCCGATTACGAACGAACCATGACCTTCACCCATACGCCCTGGCGCGCTTATGTCCGTGGCGACGCCAAGGCGATCGGCGAATCGGCCAAGCGCGGCGCGCGGATGTTCTTCGCCACCGTCGAGCAGGGCGGAGCGAACTGCGCCTCTTGCCACTCCGGCGACTTCTTCTCGGACGAGAAATATTGGGTGCTCGCAGTCCCGCAAATCGGCCGCGGCAAGACCGACCTCAATGATTTCGGCGACGGCATCGACGATTGGGGCCGGGGCCATGTCACCGGTCACCGTGACGACAAATACGCCTATCGCACGCCCACCCTTCTCGGCGTGGAGGTCACGGCGCCCTTTGGCCATAGCGGCGTGTTCAACACGCTCGAGGACATCGTCAGGCATCACCTCAATGTCGAGCGCTCGATTGCGAGCTTCGACTACGGGACGATCCCGACCACTGGCGGGCCGATCAACTCGAATAATGCGAAGGCGCATACGCAATACGCGCTCGATATGCTTCGCTCGCAGCGAGCGGCCGGACTTCCGGGCGTCATTCGAGATATCGAATTGAGCGACGGCCAAGTATCCGATATTGTGAACTTCTTGAAGTCGCTCACGGATCCCTGCCTTAAGAGCAATAAATGCCTCGCGCAGTGGATTCCGAACGCGAGCGATCCAGACCCGGATGACCTGCGGCTCTGCGCCGTCGACAAGAACGGTCGGGAGTATCTGCCCGGCTCCTGCAAGAGGTCGGGCGCTCGACGCTAAAGCGCTTTCTGATCGAACGGAATCGCCCGGTCGATCAGAATGCGCTCCAAAGAAGCGAAGCGAGAGCGCCATTCGATCCAACGGGATCGAATGGCGCTATAAGGCCGCTGCGACGTTTGCGCAGGAGCACAGCGGCGCGCTATCGGCTAATTTAGCGGGTCGGCCGGCGCATGAAGCCGGCTGAACGGGGGGAATAGGTGCTATCGCAGACATCCGAGCGCTCCATGCGGAGTGTCAGAGCCATCGTGCTGCTCGCCTGGGGCATGCTGATCGTCGCGCTGTTCTCCGACCCGCTGACCACCTGGCTTACAATGCCCGACAATTCGGGCAGCCCGTTTCGAATTGGCGAAGACCCTGTCGTCATCCAGGGAATCCCCCGCTATTCAACGCCATATTCGATGACCAACCGCATTTTCTGGACGATGGCCGTGCCGCTCGTCCCCTTCTCCATCATGCTCCTCGGACATGAATTTTGGCGACGAGTCTGCCCGCTCTCGCACGCCAGCCAATTCGCCCGCATGTTTGGTTTCGAGCGCAAGCTGCCGAATTTGAATCGCAAGACCGGACGCGTGGACCGCGCATTGGCGCTTCTCCCCTCGCAATCCTGGCTACGCCGCAATCATTATTACTTTCAGCTCGGATTTTTGACGCTCGGCGTGACAGGACGCATTCTTTTTTATAATTCGAGCCATTTGGCCCTCGCCTCGGCCTTCATTTTCATCATCGCATTCGCGGTGTTCGTCGGCTTCATCTACGGCGGCAAGAGCTGGTGCAACTATTTCTGTCCTACGGCGGTGGTGCAGCAGATCTACACTGGCCCCGGAGGACTCTTCGACTCCAAGCCGCATATCGAACGCGTGGCGATCAAGCAATCCACTTGTCGCGCCGCCTCGCAGGCCTCCGATCGCAGTATCTGCGTCGGCTGCATGACGAACTGCCCCGATATCGACCTCGAAAATAATTATTGGAAATCAGTCGATCTCAATCAAAAGCGGAATGTATATTATCTATTTTTTGGCCTCGTGTTTGGATTCTACACCTACTATTTTGTCTATTCCGGAACCTGGGATTACTACATGAGCGGGTTCTGGACGCATGAGAGCGACCAGTTCGGCGCATTGTTCAAACCAGGTCTTTATATCGGCGGCCAAGCTCTGCCCGTTCCCAAGATCATTGCAACGCCACTCTACATCCTTCTGTGCATGATCGTTTCATTCGGGCTGTTCGTCACGCTCGAGAAACTCTATGCGCGGATCTGCGCCGCGCGCGGCGTCTCGCTCTCCAAGGCGCAGCGTCGACACCACATGCTGACTATTTCGGGCTTCGCCGCATTCACGCTATTCTATGCGTTCGCCGGCCGGCCCAATATTCTGCTGATGCCGCCAATCGCCGTCAAGCTCATCGACCTCGCCGTCGCTGCGAGCTCGGTGGCGTGGCTCATCCGCTCGCTGGCGCGCAACGCCGATGTCTACCGGCACGAGAGCCTCGGCCACGCCCTACGGCAGGAGCTCGAGCGCTTGGGCTTTCGATCGGAAGAGTTCCTCGACGGTCGTTCGCTCGATGCATTGTCCGCCGACGAAATCTATGTGCTCGCCAAAACGCTGCCGAACTTCTCGATCGACCAGAAGCGCAACGCCTATCGCGCCATTCTCGCCGACGCGCTGGCGACGGGGCAGACGCGCTCGTCGGAAAGCCTGAAGCTGCTGCGGGATTTGCGCATTCAACTCGGCCTTTCCGACTCCGACCATGATGCGATCGCTCACGCGCTCGGCGTCGAGGACCCATCGCTCTTCAACTCCGATCTCGCGCGAACCGTCGAAGAGCATTCCCGTCGCCGGAACTATCGGGAGTTCGTGACCGATATCGTCCAGAAGGGGCTGGCGGCCGGAATCGCTCCAAAGGCATGGCTAGCGCGAGTGGACACGCTCGCATCGATCCGGCAGATGCGGAACTGGTTCAATATTTCGGACGAAGAACATGCGGAGATCGTCGGCGAAGCGACGAACGATCAGACGCGATTGATCGAGCGAATCGAGGCGCTGGTCCACTCTTTGAAATGGGCGGAGTCCGCCCGCTTCACGCTCTGCCAGGAAAAAAGACCCGAAGCGTCGCTGCTCGCAAAGACGATCGTCAAATGGCAGGCGCAATTGGTCCGCGAAATCATCGCCCTCGCGGCAACGCTCGATGACGCCGCACGCGCGGCCGAGATCGTGCGGCCGATCGCGCTCATTCTCGGGACGGAAGGAAAGTCCGCTCTCACGGAATCGATCGCGGCGGCGCCACCGACGCTGCGAGATGCAATTCACGCATTCAGAACCGAGGCTTCGGCGTCTTATTTCGAGATCATCGAAATGTCGCGGCCGGCCGATGTGGTGTTTCGTACCTTTCTCGACGACCGCGACGCGCTCGTGCGCGCGCTCGCCGTCTCCGCGCTCGCGACAGAGTCCGCGGAGGGCGCCGCTCTCGCCCGCGCGATTTTCGCTAGAGACGAAGCTCTACCGCCGCTCGCCGAGGAAATCGTCTCCCGCGCGAAACACGGCGAACGCTCGCCCATAGTGGTGATCATGGCCGAGCTTCTCGTCTCTTCGGTCTTCTCACGAGTCGATTTGTCGGTGCTCGCCGAGATCGCTCGACGTTCTACGATCGAACGCCACCCGAAAGGAACCGAGATCTGCCGGCAGGGGGACAGTTCCGACGGCATGTTCGTGCTGGTTCGCGGCGAGACAATCGCCTGGGTCGCCGGCGAGAACGGCCGCGATATCATCGGCTGCGGCAGCTCCGGCACGGTGTTCGGCGAGCTCGGCGTCATTAGCGGCAGGCCGCGTGCGGCCTCCGTCGAAGTGACGAGCGACGAAGCGACAGTCATCGTCATTCCACGAAGCGCGGTCGACGATCTGCTGGGGCGCGATGCGAGCGCGGTTCAGAGCATATTGAAAACCGTCACCGGGTATCTGCTCGACAATATGGCCGCTGCGTCGGCCAAAGCGAAACAGGAACTGCAAACATCATGACAGCCGCTGGCGGACGCCGATCATGACAGCAATGAAAGACAAATCTGCGGCGGCCATCGAGCTGCCGATGCTCCTCTTCCTGCGGATCGCCGATGGCGACGGCGCGTTGTCGGCTCAGGAGATGGAACGCTTCGACGCCCTGCTCCACTCTCCCGACTGGTGCCGCTCCTCTCTTCTCCGGCGGTCTCTACCCCGGACCGAGAAGGAAAAAAGCGCGCTGTGGCGTCGCTATATCGATGGCGACCTTTCCGCAGATTCCGGCGCCGTCGCTGTGGCGCTGGACAGCCTATTCAGCGATCTCCCGGCCGAGGAACGTACGCTCGTCGAGCAGGATCTTCTGTCCTTCTCGCAACGGATTCTCGAGGCCGCCGATCGCCAAGCCGGGTGGTTCAAAGCCGATGAGAAGGCGCATGCCTCCTTCGATGCGCTGAACGAGCTGATCCGCCGACCGTCTGCCCGCGGACATGCGGCCGCTCTTCATCGAATGTCGAAAACACGGCCGGTTCCGACGGACAGCGACGGCGCGCTCCACCTCTCTCTCGCGGGAGACGAAGCGTTCTGGCGAGGCGGAAGGCTTCCGCTCCGCTGCGTTCGCGTGATCGAAGAGACGCATGACGTCAAGACCTTCGACTTCGTCTCCGAGCCGCGCAAGTTCTTCTGTTACAAGCCAGGGCAGTTCGTCACGCTGGAGTTGCCGATCGCCGGCCGAACCGTGCGACGCAGCTACACGATTTCATCGTCGCCATCACGACCGCATATGATCTCGGTCACGATCAAGCGTGTCGACAATGGTCTCGTCTCCAACTGGCTGCACGACAACCTGCACGTAGGAAGGACGCTATTCGCGGACGGACCGCACGGGAAATTCACCTGTATCGACGCCGCCTCGGGACCTTATCTTTTCATTTCCGGCGGCAGCGGCGTCACGCCGGTCATGTCGATGGCGCGCTGGCTATGCGACACGACCGCCGACCCTGACATTCGCTTCCTGCATTTCGCTCGACGACCAGAGGATTTCGTCTTCGGACATGAACTACGCCTCCTCGAGTCGCGTTACGGCGGCTTTCGAAGCGATTTCATATGCTCGCGCGCAACACCCGATATCTGGAGCGGCCCGACCGGCCATTTCTCGATCGATCTCGCGACCAAGCTCGCGCCGGACATGATGACGCGCGCAATCTATCTATGCGGCCCGGATGGATTCACCGAAAGCGTCCGCGGCGCACTTTCGGATGCGGGCTTCGACATGTCGCGATTTGCGCAAGAGAGCTTTGGCGGAGCGCCTGGCAAGACAACCGCCCCGCCGTCCAATGTCGAAGCGACTTCGGCGCGAATCGTGTTTTCCGCGACCGGCAAGGAAGTCGAGTGCAAGAGCACCGACTATGTGCTCGACATTGCGCTCGCTAACGGAATCGACGCTGCGCACTCTTGCCGCGCCGGGCAATGCGGGGTCTGCAAGACGACTGCGCTCGAAGGAAAAGTCGTTCACGACTGCACCGACGGTCTGACCGAGGATGACGTCGACCTCGGCTTGATCCTCGCATGTCGAGCGAGACCGGATGGAAAATTGGTCGTCGATCTTTAAAATCATCACCGCACGCGGCGTTCCCCTGCGCGCCGAACGCATGCCCTTCGCAGGCGCGAGCATCATCGCCATTCGTCGACGCTCCCGCGACGACAATGCCTCCGCACGCATATCGGTGAGGTCGAAACGCACGGCGGCGTCCTCGGGAAGCGCATCGCACTCGCTCGGCCAAATCTTGCGTTGCCGAAAAGCCACACCTGCGTGGAAATATCTAGGTGAGGAACCAGAAAGCACAATTTAGGCTTAAGCTGCAGCATACGCTCCCGTAATCTCGATCCTCAATTTTTGCCGTTCGGGGCGCGGGTCGACATCGATCCGATATTTCGGGGGTCGATCATGAAGTTGATTTCTATTGCTGGAGCAATCACTGTCGCATTGTCCAGCGCCGGCATTGCAGCCGAGTCGCAATCCCCTAGAGGATCGCTGCAAGTCTCGTCTCTCACTTCTCCGTCGCCCGCCCCATTGCCGCCGGCTCCGATGGGCGTTTTCGGCGCCGACATGCCGCCTGCCGAAAAGCTCGTGCTCTCGATCACGCCGAACTTCGCCAATCTGTCCGGCATGCGGATCGGAACGCGGAACGTCTCGAACGAATATATCGTCAACAACGTCCCCTTCTTCCTCAATCCGACGCGGACCGTGCGCATCGTTCCTCAGAATATTGCCGCCAAGACGCAAGTCATCGGCCTCGCCTATGGCGTGACCAAAGACCTCTCGCTGATCTTCACAGGGGGCATGGGCGAGAAAAACCTGGAGCCGCTGACCTTCAGCGGCGCCGCGGGCAGTCTCCAGCGCGGAAGAAGCTACGTGGGGACGGTCAGCTTGGTCGACTTCTCACTGTCGGGTGTCTATCGCGTCTATCAGGACGACATCCACCGCATCCAGATCAATCTGGGATTCTCCTTCCCGACCGGCAGCGATCACGCGACTTTCAACGGGCTGCTCCTGCCGGATGGCGCGCGCGCCGTGGTCCGCGCCTTCTATGGAATGCAGCAAGGCACGGGAACCTTCGACATCATGCCGGGCATCGTCTACGCGGGCCATCTCGACCAATGGTCGTGGGGCGTTTCCTACCGCGGACGTCACCCGCTGGCCGCCAATCCGCAAGGCTATATGTGGGGAAATCTGCATGAGTTCAATGGCTGGGCGGGCTACACTTGGATTGCGGGCCTGACGACGACGTTTCGCGTGCTCGGCACTGTGCAGGGACGCATCGCCGGCTTCGATCCGGAGATTCGCGGCATCGCCGCGCCGACCAATCCGCTCTTCTATGGCGGCAAGCGCGTCGAGCTCTTCGGTGGCTGGACAGTCAGCGGGAAGTTCATCGGCTTCGACAATCTGACGCTCGCCGTGGAAGCCGGACTTCCGGTCTACCAGGATCTCAATGGTCCTCAGATCATGAAGAACTGGCAGGCGGGAATGTCGCTTCGTCTCAAGATATAGTTCTGATCGACGCGGAAACGCGCGCTCGACATCATTGAGCGACGCTGGGTGCAATCGCGCCAGCGTCGCTTTTTGTTTCAGACTCGCGAACCGCCACGGCGCGCATTGGCGCTGCTCGTGTAGAGCACGAATACGCCGACTCCCGCGCCAATCGGGGACGGAATTGCCACGAACCCACCTTTCTCCTGTAACTCTCTTCTCCGAGGGACGTATTATCAAACATGCGGGACCGATGTTCCGAGCCCGCGGGTCGCTCCCGAAGTGACTGAATGTCCAAGGAGACAAGAATGAAAACCAATATCGTTTCAGGCGCCTCGATCGCCGCGGCGGCTATCGCTCTCGCGGTGAGCGGCGCTGTCGTCACGCCCGCGCTCGCCAAGAAGGCGGCGCCGGTTCATTGCACGGGCATCAACTCCTGCAAGGGCCAGAGCGCCTGCAAGACCGAAAGCAGCGCCTGCAAAGGCCAGAACACCTGCAAGGGCCAGGGATGGCTGCCGGCGAAGTCGGCCAAGGCTTGCAAGGCGGCGGGCGGCTCCGTCGCCGAAATGTGATCGTCACGGCGCGGGCAAATCATCGGCGATGAGCTCTCGCCCGCGCCGATCTCATCATACTGCGCATGACGCGATCAGGGAGATCGACATGAGCGCTTGGCCGTCGCTCGGCTTCGGTCTCGGACTTCGATCGATTTATTATCCGGCGGTTCTCGAGCAAAAGCCGAGCGTCGACTGGTTCGAGATCGTTTCCGAGAACTACATGATTCCAGGCGGACGGCCGCTCTCTATTCTCGAGCGTGTCCGCGCGGATTACCCGATCGTGATGCACGGCGTTTCGATGTCGCTCGCATCGAGCGATCCGCTCGATTTCGACTATCTGACGCAATTGAAAGCGCTCGCCGAGCGCATCGAACCGGCCTGGATATCGGATCATTTGGCCTGGACCGGAGTCGACGGCGTCAATCTGCACGATTTGCTGCCGATTCCCTATATCCGAGAAGCCTTGGATCACGTCGTCGAACGGATCCGACGCGTGCAGGATTTCCTCGGCCGCAGGCTCGTCGTGGAAAATGCTTCGACCTATGCGACGTTCCGAGACTCCGAGATGGAGGAATGGGAGTTCGTCCGGGAAATGGCGGAACGCGCCGACTGCCTGCTTCTGCTCGATGTGAACAACGTCTTCGTTTCCGGCTTCAACCACGGGTTCGACGCGGCGCGCTTCATCGAGTCGATTCCGGTGGAGAGGGTCGCCCAACTGCACGTCGCAGGCCATACGACCTATGAAACGCGCAAGATCGACACGCATGATCAGCCCGTCTGCGACGAGGTCTGGACGCTTTTCGAGCAAGCGCGCCACCGGTTCGGCGACGTCTCGGCCATGATCGAGCGCGACGACAATTTTCCGCCATTCGACGAATTGCTCGCGGAACTGTGGCGCATGCGGGACATCGCGGCGAGAGCCGACGCCGGCCGCTCGAGGAGCGCGACATGAGGCTCCATGAATACCAAGCTCGGTTTCAAGCGAGCGTGATCGAAGGGCTCGACTCCGGCAAGGCCGAAATCCTCGATTTCGTCAGAGATTCGCCACGAACGGATCGGGAGACGCTGTTCCGCGTCTATGTCGACGCCTATCGCCTGCGCCTCGCTGAATTCGTTTCGAACGATTTCCCGATCCTTCGCGATTCCATGGGAGATGCGGACTTCGGTTCGCTCGTCGGCGACTACATCGATTCGGCGCCGTCGCGTCAGCGCAACGCGCGATGGTATGCATGGCGTTTGCCCGAGGTCATGCGCGAGAGCGAAAGATGGAAGGCCGACCGCGTCTCTTGCGATCTCGCGCTGCTCGAAAGAGGACTGGCGGACGCCTTCGATGCGGCCGATATGCCGGCGCTCGCGATCGACGCCCTCGCCGCGGTCGACGCCGGAGATTGGTCTCGCCTCATCTTCGTGTTTCATCCGAGCGTCGCAATGCTGGATCTCGCAAGAGGCGTCACGCGACTCTACAGCGCTCTCGCCGAGGAACGGGAAGCCGCGCCGGTCGACGACGGGGCGGAGACGACTCTTCTGTGGCGCAGCGACGATCAGCCTGTCTATCGCGAGATCGCCGAAGACGAGCGTCTCGCGCTCATCGAATCGCGTGCGGGGAAGAATTTCGGCGAGATTTGCACGCTCCTCGCGTTTCAGAATGGCAACGAGAATCTCATGGGGCGAGCCGCCGGCTTTCTCGCTCGTTGGTTCGTGGACGGTCTCGTCACGCAAATTTCGACGTCGGAGTGATGGGCGGAAGACCTGCATGAATCGCCGGTCTTCCGCCTTGTGCAGTCGGGCTCACGCCTTACGCGCGCGGCCGCCCAACAGATGGTCGATAGAAACAACGCCGGGCCCGCGCGCGACGATGAGGAGGAAGCAGGTCGCCCAGACGCCATGCGTCGGCCAAGCATCCGGATAGACAAAGACTTCGATCACCAGGGTCATTGCGAAAAGAACGGCCGCCGCGAACCGGCTCGCGAGCCCGAGAACGAGCAGCGCCGGAAACACATGCTCCATCACCGCCGCCAGATGCGCCGCGACGACAGGGTCGAGCAGTGGGAGCTTGTAGTCCTCTTTGAAGAGATAAACGGCGCTTTCCGAAACGCGCCACCCGTCGAGCTTCGTCTGTCCAGACTGCCAAAAGACGGCGGCCGGAAAAATTCGAGCGCCGAGCGCGACGAGTGAGTAAGGGATGCGCTCGAGCAGCGCGATCGATCGTCGAGTCGGACCGCAGAGCGGTCCACATGTCGCCGAATGCGTCGGCTGATTTGCGGTAGCGTTCATATTTGCGGTAGCGTTCATGCATCACCTCTGAATGCTGTGAAAAATCCCGCCGACAGCGCTTCGGCAAGGATCACCGAGAGATCGAAATTCGGCGTGTCCGCCGATGCTGTCTGCACGGCTGCGCCCAATTCGGCGCCGCTGGCGAGCCGAGCGAGCAAAAGCGCGCCGCCGGGCGCGAGCCGACGGGTCTCGACGCATGCGCGTGGACGCGTCACGAGAGCATCTTCGGCGATCCAGCGATCGATCGGGCCGACCTCTGCTTCCCCGACGTTCATAGACCAGATCGTGACGACCGGATGATCCGACGTGACGATCGTGACGGACGGGTGAATTTCGAATGTGAGCTCCGCCAGATTTTCATGAGGAACCGACGCCAGCGATTGCGGCGAAAGCGGCTCGACGTCGGCGGCGTGATAGGCGCGCACGCGCGCATTCTCGAGCCGCGCGACATCCGCCAGATAGGGCAGTTCCGTGGCGGGCGCGAAGGTCGCGATGAAACCCACGAAGCCCTCGCCATAATCGAGCAGCGCCGGAGATGTGGGCGGATGGCGACATACGAACTCGCCCGCCATGGCGGCGAAAAACGCCTGCCCAACCAGACGCTCGATGGCCGGGAACCGAACCGCCAGCGCGCGCACGAGTCCTCCGACGACGCTGCTCCGATAGACCTCGAAGCGCTCGGCGACCTCGCCTCTTTCGGAAATGACCGAAACGGGCATTGCGAGGCTCGGCTCGAGGAGAGCGGCGGCAAATTGCGCTTGGACTCTTTCCCACATCGGATGCGTCTCGTTCATGCGGATCTGTGCGAGGCGACGTCGAGCGCGACTTGCGCTTTCCGCGCCTCATGCGCCAATTCCGACCAATCGGGCACGTCATTATCCCACTCGACCAACGTCGCGATGGGGCCCGTCCGAGCGATGGCCTGACCGAACAAAGCCCATACGGCCTCGGCGACCGGCGCGCGATGTGCGTCGAGCAAAAAAGGATCGCCCCGCGCGTCTCTCGCTTCGAGATGGCCGGCCAGATGAATTTCGCGCACATGCTCGAATGCGAATTGCGAAAGATAGCCGCATGCGTCGAAAGCCTTGTTCGTCGCCGTCACGAAGATGTTCTCGACGTCGAGAAGAAGGCCGCAACCGCTGCGCTGCGCGATTTCGGCGAGAAACTCCGGCTCGGATATCTCGGACTGCGCGAAGGAAAGATAGGTCGCGGGGTTTTCCAGCAGAATTTGGCGCCCGAGAGCGCTCTGAACCTCGTCGATCTTTTCGATCACGCGTGCGAGCGTCTCACGGTCATAGGGCAGCGGCAAGAGGTCGTTGAAGAATACGCCGCGATAGGTCGACCACGCCAGATGTTCGGAGACGCCTTGGGGCTGATAGCGATCGCAAAGAATCCGCAATCTTTCCAGATGCCGGGCGTCGATCGGCTCCGCGGAGCCGATCGAGAGCCCGACCCCATGGACCGACAGCGGATAATCCTGCCGAAGACGGGTGAGCTGCCGATGCGGCGGCCCGCCATCGCCCATGTAGTTTTCGGCATGAACCTCGAAAAACGCCACCCGAGGGGCGCTCGCGAGGATCGCTTCGAAATGCGCGGGCTTGAAGGCGACCCCGGCGCCGGCGGGCAGAGTCGAAGAGAAGGTCGAAACTGTTTCGTCCATGCGTCCCTCCGAATTGCCTCGCCGGCTACACGCAATCGCGAGCGCTCACGTCCGTCGCTTGAGCGCTTCCAGAGAACCGTCGCCGAATGGAGTCTTTATGGTGACGCAAGTGCCGCGAGGAACGTATTTCCAGGCGTTTCCTTGATAATCTATTTTCGACGTTCCGGCGCAGGTGGCGCCCGGACCGGCGGCGCAATCATTATGGCCCTTGAGAGCCACGCCGTAACACTTTTCTTTTCCCTCTTCTTCCGCGGAGGCGGTCGATGCCACGAGGGTCAGGGCGGCCGACAGCGATCCGACCAAAGCCAAGCTGAATGCACGACGATCCATGATTTATTCTCCTCGAGGCGGCGAATGGCGGCCCACGATTCCCTATTCGGGCGGCCCGAGAAATTGTTACGGGCTCTCGATTTCGGGTGCAAGCGGCCGGAGAACGGGGATACAGGCGATGAAGACGAAACCGCATGTCGGTTTGCTGACGATTTATATGTCTGATTTTATGATAGAAAATGGCAAAGGCTTTCCGGCAATCGGCCGAGCGTGGCAATCTCGCCGGAAAACCCGATGATTTCCTCCTGCGCGCCATCGCGATTGACGCTATCGCGGGCGCTGTAGCAAAAGGCGCCGGCGCCCGCTCGATCCCGCGGGTCGGCGCCAAATGGCCGAACCGCACGGATGATCGACCTGCGCCGCCACATCAAACGCTTTCTCACGGCGCCGGCTGCTGTCGGCGGCCTCGGCGCGCTGATCTTCACGGCGCTCTCGGCCGGCGATCTCTACGGCGTCGCGAGCGTGCTGCGCGAGCGCGCGATCGACGCGATTCAGCGAGCCGCGCCGCGTGGGACAGGCGGCGCCGGCGTATTGGTCGTCGATATCGACTCGGCTAGCGTCGCGCGCGCCGGCCGCTGGCCGCTCCCGCGCGCAGACATGGCGCGGCTCGCGGAGCGCATTCTCGAAGGGCGCCCCGCCGCGGTCGCTTTCGACATTTTCTTCGATGGACCGGATCGACATTCGCTGCGCGCCCATCTCGAGGGCGCGGCCGATTCGAGATTGCGCGCCGCGCTCGCGCCTTTTCTCGCCGAGGCGCCCGATCCGGACCACGCCTTCGGAGAGACGCTCGAACGCGGCCAGACGATTCTGGCTGCGCTGGCCGGCGGCGCGGCGCCGCCCGCCGCGTTCAATTTTGTGCGTGTCGAAGGTCGAGCCGGCCTGGACATGGCGCGGCCGATCTCCGGCGCGCTCGCGCCTTATGAGCCGCTCGCGAGCGAGGCTCTGGCCCTCGGCGTATCGTCGCTGTTCGGCGAGGACGGCGGTATCGTGCGCAAGGCGCCGCTGCTGCTCTCTGTCCGCGGTCAGCTCGTTCCGGGCCTCGCGCTGGAGGCGACGCGCCTCGCGCAAAGCGTCGCCATGCTCACCGTCGACGCGAGCGGGCGGCTCGACACGGGAACGCGCCGTCTGCCGCTGGGCGAAGGCGGCGCGCTCCGCCTGCGCTGGTCCGATTCCGCCCATTGGGCGCAGCGCACGCGTTCCGCCGCCGATCTTCTAGAAGGACGCGTCGCCCCCGAGCAGTTCGAGGGACGCGTGGTCATCGTCGGCGCCAGCGCGCCGGAGGCGGGCGCACTGCGTCCGACGACGCTCGGCCCGCTGACCCCTACGGTGCAGATCCACGCCGAAGCAGCCGAGCAGATCCTCGCCGGAACAGCGCCGTTGCGCCCGCAATCCGCGCTTCCGATCGAGGTCGGCGCCGCCCTGGCCCTGGCCGGCATGGCCGCCGCCGTCGCCGGGCGCGTCGGCCCCACGACCGCCTTCGCCCTGCAGCTGACGCTGTCCGCGCTCTGGATCGCAATCGCCGCGACGGCGCTGATCTCCTACGATCTCGTCCTCGATCCCGCCGGACCTCCGCTCATCGTCTTGCTCTCCGGCAATATGGCCGCAGCGGCCGCCTTCGCCCGCACACGCCGAATGAAGGCCTTCATCTCGCGCAAATTCGAGCAATATATCTCCGTCGACGTCGTGCGCGAGATCATCGCCCATCCAGAACGGCTGCGACGCGAAGGCGAGATGCGCGTCATCACGGCGCTCTTCACCGACATCGAAAATTTCACGCCCATGACCCACCGCCTCGCGCCGCATGACCTCATCGCCCTGCTCGACATCTATCTCAGCGGTCTGGAGCGCATCGTCACCGATCACGGCGGCATGGTCGACGGCGTGACCGGCGACGCCATTCACGCCTTTTTCAACGTGCCGCTGGAGCGCGCCGATCACGCCGACGCGGCCATCGCCTGCGCGGCGGCGATCATCGAATTTTCGGAAAGCTTCCGCAAAGAGCCGCTCGCGGCGGAGGCGGGCTTCGGACGCACGCGCGTCGGTGTGGAGACGGGGCCGGCGATCGTCGGCGATGTCGGCGGCGCACGTCGCTTGAACTACACCGCCTATGGCGACGCGGTGATCGTCGCGTCACGGCTGGAGCAAGCGAACAAGCAGTTCGATTCGCAAATCTGCATCGGTCCGGGCGCGGCGGCGGCGGCCCAGCGGCGCGATCTGACGCCGCTGGGCGCGCTACGACTCAAAGGCCTTTCCGAAGACACGATGATCTTCACGCTCGAGGGCGACTGACGCAGCGCGTCAGCGGACGGAGTCGAGTGCCTCCTCGATGCGCGCCGCGCCCCATTTTTTAACCGGGGTCAGTTCCGGCGGATCGCCGTCGAGCAGTCCGGGCAGCACGATCACGCGCGGCGGCGCGAAATCGACGCCTTCTCCGGCCGTCAGCCGCGCGGACCCTGTCCGCGTGACGACGTCGACAACGCCTTTTTGGACGAAAATGCCGAACGTCCCGCGGCTGGGGCCCGCGAAAAACACTGTGCCACGCGCCGACAAAAGCCCATACGGCGTCTGGAGCTCGAAGGCTTTTTCAGCCCCCGTGGCGCGGTCGATCAGAACCGCGCCCTCTTCCAGCGTGGATCTGGCGGAGAGCTTCCCGACGAATTGGTCGACTTTCAGCGACGCATTGGCGCCGAGCCGCAGTCGCGTCGCGGCGCCGAGCTTGAGATCGAGCCGCGACGCATTGCCGGTCGTGGCGCGGTCGTTCAGCATGACCGCTGCGCCCGCCGCCGCCGGCGAACGCGCGTCGGCGCGCTCCAGCGCGGCTTCCCCCCGCGACGCGACCACCGAGCCGACCGGCTCCGCGCGCGTAGGTCCGAAGAAACCGACCGAGGCGACGGCCGCGGCGACGATAGCGAAGGAACGGTTAGACATGACGCAGCTTCCCTTTCGCCGCACTTTGCTGCGGCGACGGCCGAGGCGCAAGCCCTCCTGCGGAGCCAGGGCGACGGCCCGAAGTCGCTTCGAGGGAAGTCGGTGAGAAAATCGTCGCGCCAGCCGAATGGCCATAGGCGATAGCGCCACGCCGTCGATCTCCGACGGCTCGAACGAGCTCATGCCCGCGGAAGCCGCTACTGCGGCGCGCTATCGGCAGCCAACCCAACGCCCTTCAAAAGGCGTCTCCACAACCCCTTCGACTCGGGTAGCGTTTCCGCTTGCTCCGCCCCTGCGGGCGCCGCCATCGCCGAGGCGAGACGATTCTCCAAAATTCCGTAGGGCCGTCGCAAGACCATTTCGATAGCCTCACTTTCCCCGACGCGCTTGGCCGCAGCCTCATATCCGGCGCGCAATCGTGGCGCTCGGCGCCTGGCGCCATGAGCATCCGTCGCCAAAATATGACACATCCCCTCGTCGAGCATCCTCTCGGCCCAATATCGTGGCCCCCGACCAAAATCACCCAGCAAAGATCCGGCCGTGATCTGCATCCATACCCCAGCGTTGAAAAAGCGCTTCATGACGTCATAGCGCTGGTCGATCCACGACAATCGTTCGGGATGAGTCAGAACCGGCACGCGACCGGCCGCCATCAGAGCGAAGAAGGTTTCGTCGAGACGCGGCGGAAGGATATGGTGCGGTGGCTCTATCAGCACGAAGCGAGTGTCGTGCAGCGAGAGAATTGTCCCCGAACGCAGCCCGTCGACCAGATTGGGCGCGACATGCACGTCCGCGCCGACGACGAGATGGATCGCGATGCTCGCGTCGTCCAGCGCTCGCTGCAGCTGCGCGACCGCAGCGCGAATAGTCCAGCCATCATTATTGAACACACCGGGCATGATGTGTGGCGTGCAGGCGACGATAGCGACGCCGTCTGTCGCCATCATCCTCGCCATCTCCAACGACTCGTCGAGCGAACGCGAACCATCGTCGACCGCAGGAAGAATGTGACAGTGCAAATCGATCATATCAATGCCTCGAGGCGCCTGTCTCGAAATACGGACAATGAGCGCGAATAGTCTGCTTCGATATCACATTCGCGCTACGCTCGCCAGCTGTCGCCACACAGAATCGGCGCGCGTCGGCGTCCGCGCAGGATCGACAGGCGCTTCGAATAAATGCGCGGCATAGAGTTGAGCTCCGCTTCCGATTCGAGCCGGTCGTCGGCTCGGGTCCTCGCAATCAGACGCTTTCGACATCAGACAGCGCATCGAACGCGCGCTCCCTGTCGAAGCTACGGACTAACCACATGCGTCACAGTCGACCTTGCGAAAAACGGGACCGCCATCTATGAAAGCCCGCGCTTGGAGTCGATGCTCTTCGCGTCGCCGTTCTTATTTCGTCTCGATCTCATTGTCGCACCACAGACGACCGACGCTTTTCGAATAGGGGTCGAGTGGCATGCAACGCCTTTCGAGACGCCAAAATACTGAACCGCTCGGCGTTCATCGAAACGAGCGCGCATGACCCGGCGCAGCGAAACGGGCGAAACGCTGTTTCACGACAACGCAAATTCGAATTTCGATATCGGATGCTCAGACCGCCCAACGGCAATTCGATCTGAGCCTCATTTCGCTCCGACCCTTCGAGTGTCTTCGACGAAGGGTCTCGACATCCGGCCGATGCGACGTCGCCGAAACGCGGCGGCGGGTCTATAGCGCCGAGACGAACGCAGGAATCGATAGCATGGCAGTGGAGCGGTCAGAGTTCGAGGCTCGAGAGCTAGCGACTTCGGCAATCGCGACGCAAAAGCGAATTCTCGTCACGGGAACCGCTGGATTCATCGGCTTCTCGCTCGCGCGCAGACTACTCGCCGACGGACATATCGTTTGCGGCGTCGATGGCATGACGCCCTATTACGACGTCGCCTTGAAGCGGCGACGACATTCCATTTTGATGGCCTCCAGTGCTTTCAGCGCACATGAGTTCATGCTGGAGGATGCGGAGACATTCCTGAACGTCGCTCGGGCCTTCGAGCCAGACGTCGTCGTTCACCTCGCGGCGCAAGCGGGCGTTCGCTACAGCCTCGAAAACCCCCGCGCCTATGTCGACGCGAATCTCATCGGCACATTCAACGTAATGGAGGCGGTCAGGGTTCTTCGTCCCGACCACTTCCTCGCGGCGTCGACGAGCTCGGTCTACGGCGCCAATACGGAGATGCCATTCGGAGAGAATGACCGTTCCGATCATCCGCTCACGCTTTATGCCGCGACAAAGAAGGCGACGGAGGCGATGGCTCACTCCTACGCTCACGTCTGGAACCTGCCGACGACCTTCTTTCGTTTCTTTACCGTCTACGGGCCTTGGGGGCGCCCGGACATGGCCCTATTCAAATTCGTCCAAGCCATTCTTCGAGACGAGCCGATCGAAATCTATGGAAATGGCGAGATGTCGCGCGACTTCACCTATATCGATGATCTCGTCGAATCGATCGTTCGGCTGCTCCCGGCCATCCCCGCCGTCGGACACGCCGTCGCCGACACGTCCGATTCTCTGTCCCCTGCCGCTCCGTTTCGCATCGTCAATATCGGCGGCGGTCATCCTGTCGGGCTGATGACCTATGTCCAGTTGATCGAGCATCATCTCGGCCGAGAAGCGAATAAGATCATGCTGCCGATGCAAACAGGCGACGTGCCGGCGACATTCGCGCGAGCCGAGTTGTTGAGGTCTTTGACCGGGTTCGAACCACGGACGAGCGTGGATGAGGGGATCAAGCGCTTCGTCGCATGGTATCGCGAGTATCATCGGCTATGATTGCGGCATGATCCGACAGTATGTCCGGCGGCGCGGGCTGAGCCGTCGCATGGATGACGGCGCCGCTCGCAGGCAGGCGAGCGGAGCGCAAAGCGCCGAATTGGCCGCTATGGCCGGCCGTCAATGCCCTGATATCGAGCTGACCGGTCGATGGCTTTGTCTCGAACGAAGACGACATTCGTTCATAAAAAATCACAGCCTGTGCAACGTAAGCGCCGTTTCGATCCCATTGTCGCGGGAACGGAGGAACAGCTTGCAATTCATTGTGACAAGGCATTGCAATCCTTTGGCGCAATGCTTTGCCAGCGATTGGTCGGCACGCTGGCGAGCGATCAGGCGGCCGGCGCCGGCGGCGAAGATTTGAAGGCCCAGGGCATCAGCTCGTCGATGCGCGACTGCGGGTGACCGTCGGCGATCGCCTCGAGCGTCGCCTTCATCCAGGCATAGGGATCGACGCTGTTCAACTTGCATGTCGCAATGAGCGAAGCGAAACGTGACCAGGAACGTCCCCCTTCGTCGTGCCCCGCGAACAACGCGTTCTTGCGCGTGAGAGTCAGCGGCCGAATCTGATTTTCGACGAGGTTGGTGTCCATCTCGACGCGGCCATCGTCGAGGAACAGGGTCAGCCCGGCCCAATGATTCAGAAGATAGGCGACGGCCTTGCCCATGTCGCTGCGGCCGGAGAGGCGCGCGGCCTGGGCGCGCAAAAAATCTTCGAGCTCTGCGACGAGAGGCCGCGAGCGCTCGGCGCGAACGCTCTGCCGGATCGGCGCTTCTTTGCCCCTGATCTCCGCCTCGATTGCATAGAGCGCGGCGATGCGCGCCAGGATCGCTTCGGCGATGGGCGAGCCCGCCTTCGGCGTGGCGGCGATGATCTCGCGCCTGCCGTGGCTCCAGCACCAGGCGAGCTGCAACGGCGCGCCGCCTTTGCGTTCGGGGCGCGCCAGACGATGATAGCCGCCATAGCCGTCGACCTGGAGAACGCCGTCGAATCCTTCGAGCATCCGCTCGGCGTGCTCGCCGCTGCGCCCCGGCGCGTAATGATAGACCACGATCGGCGGATCGGCGCCGCCGTGCCCGCGGTCGTCGCGCAGAACGGCCCAGAGATAACCCGTCTTCGTCCGGCCGCGGCCGGGATCGAGAACCGGCGCCCGAGTCTCGTCCATGAATAGACGGCCGGACAGCTTCATCAGCACGCTCATGCGCTCGACGATCGGCGCGAGGTGGAAGGCCGTCGTTCCCATCCAATCGGCCAGAACGGCGCGGTCGAGCATGATCCCATGGCGCGCGAAGACCTGCGATTGACGGTAGAGCGGCATGTGCTCGCTGAACTTGGCGACCGCCACTTGCGCCAGCAGCGCCTCGGTGGGAACGCCGCCCTCGATCAGATGCGCGGGAGCCGGCGCCTGGGCGACGCCCGCGCATCCTTTCGGACAGGCGTAGCGGGGCCGCACGGTCTCGATGACGCGATATTGCGCCGGCGTCACGTCGAGACGGCTGGAGCGGTCCTCGCCGATCCGAACCATCAAGCCGCAGCCGCAGGGACAGGCGAGGCTCTCTGGCTCGATCACGCGCTCGACGCGCGGCAGATGGGCAGGAAAGGCGCGCGCGGCGCGGCCGGCGCGCGCGCTCGTCGCCGGGCGTCCCGAGCGGCGCGCGCGATCGTCCTCCCGCTCCTGGACTTCGGCGATGGCGATCTCGATATCTTCCAGAACGAGCTGCAACTGATCGGGATCGAGCTTCTCCGAACGCTTGCCGAAGCGTGCGCGTTCATATTCCTTGACGAGCAATTGCAGACGTTCGACCGTCTCCTTCGACGCCGCAAGCTCGCTCTCGATGTGAAGGCGCGCGGCGAGCTCATAATCGGCGCGGATGCGTTCAGCTTCGAGCATGGCGCGCTGCGCTTCGAACATTGCGCGTAGTTCGGCGCGCAGATCGGCAGGCAGCTCTGCAAGTCTGGCGGGATCGAAGCTCGGCGTCATGTCGGCGAATCTATCGCAAGCAATGCGCCGAATGAAGCCGAAGTTGCGATCAGTTCGCCGCGGTTGGCGTCGCCACGATCTGCTCGCCGACGCGCTTCCAGTTGAGCCCGTCGAATAGAGCTTCGAACTGCACCCGGCTCAATTGCAGGACGCCGTCGCTGACCTGCGGCCAAGAAAAACCGTTATCGCCGAGACGCTTGTAGATCAACACGAGTCCGGTTCCGTCCCACAACAAAATCTTCAAGCGATCCTTTCGCTTCGAGCGGAACACGACGATGAGGCCGGAATGCGGATCGAGTCCGAGCTTGTTTTGCACCAGAGCGGCCAGCGCATCATGCCCGCAGCGAAAATCGACGGGGCGCACGGCGAGCACGATCCGCAACCCTTGCGACGGAATGATCACGCGCCGCGCTCCAGCGCCGTCATGATCTCGGCGATGCGCGTCGACGCGGTGTCCTGCTCCAATCGTAGCACGACCTTGCCGACGACGATCTCGATCTTCGCATCGCTCTCATTACGAACGGACGTCTGCTCGAGCTCGATCTCTACGAACTCCGCGGGACCGTCGGTCACGAGCGCGAGCCGCCCGGTGCGCGCATGGCGGCGCCATTGCGTCAATTGCTGCGCGCATATCCGATATTTGCGGGCGACATCGGCGACGCGCGCTCCAGGCGCGAGGCTCTCTCGTACGATCCGGCCCTTCAGCTCCTTCGACCACAGCCGATTGCCCGAACGTGAACGACGAAAATCCACACGTCCGACAAATCCTGCGCCAAAATCGATCGTCGCATTCTCGCTCATCTTCGGATCCTTCCAGAGACATGGCTGTCCCTCAGAAGAATCTCACATCCGAAAATCCTTCCGAACCCGAAAAATCTATGGCGCAAAAACGGCGCTTACTGTGCAACCGACGCGCCCGTTCGACGTTCCACCAAGGTCGTCGCCGGAAAAAGCTCATGTCGCTCACCGACAAGTTCCTCGAAGGGCGTTTCGTACGTTCACGAATCGATACGCGAGGACCTCTCGCAGCCACTTCGGTAGCCGCTTATGCGGCGATGATTTCGATTCTCGATGATCCGATCATGTCCATATGGATCACGCTGATTCTCGTTTGCTGGCTTTTTCTCGCCGGCGCGGCGAAAGCCTCCGAAGAATGCCTCGAACCCGCCCGCCGCGTCAGCGTGCGTCATGTCACTGCGGACTGTCCACTGGCTGTCCCTGATGCCGAAGCATTCCGGCGAGCGACTCCAACGCGCCCTGCAAAGACTGGCGTTCGAATTCGCTCGGCGTAGCGGCGATTCGCGGCTCCGCCTCTTCCGCTCGGCGATCGACCGCTTGTTCCCGCTCGGCCTCGGTTGAATTCTCTGTGGCCGTCGTCTTCGACGAATGCGTGGACGAAATCGGAGCGGCGGCGCGCGAATGCGGCGGTGGACCCTTTTTGGACTGCGCCGATCCATTCGACCCTTTGCCACGCCCGGTCACGTCAGGTTCGGGCCGCGGATTCACTTCGGTTTCGACGGCAGCCGAATTGACTTGTGGTCGCGCCGAAGGGCTTAGCGAGCCTCTGACCTGCTGTGCTTGCTTGTCAACGAAAGAAAAGCCGCTCGGCCACAAGGTTCCCTGCGACTTTACGAGAGCGGCGCCTTGGAGAGACCCCGATTCCGGCGTAGGAGCCACAGGTGCGAATATAGCGCTCTCCGCCGCACTTTCCGACGATGGATCACTCGCCGGTTGCCTCGAAGCGTCGGCGACTATCTCCGGCGCTTCGACGGGCGATTGCTTATCTCCTTGCGCAGACTTTACGGCCAATTCGGCGGCAGTTGGTTTCGCCACCGGCATCGTTTCCACGTCGCTCCGATCCGTGAGCCCGCCGATAGCGTCGCCATGCGATGCGAGCCTGACGCCGAAACCCATCGCTACAGACACGATCGCCGCCCCGACATAGGTCGAAATGCGCAACCTGCGAGGGTCGTCGGATCGTACGCCCGAAATGGCGCTCCGCTTCGCTTCTGGTCGCGCGGGGGCGACACTTTCTTTTCGGTCAGGCCGTGATTTGACCCGGATCGAGCCCCGTCCAACGTTCGTATAATGTTCATCGGCGCGTCGGATCTCAGACCCGCGCTGATCCTTGCCGAGAGACGCTCGCTCGGACCTTTGGTCTTGCGGTTCGAAAATCAGCCTCCGAAGCCCTTCCTTTTCCAAGGCGAGCTGGGCTGGTTCATCGTCGATGCTGTGGGACTTCCGCGGGGTCGGACGACGACCCACGACAGCTTCGAATTCCACGCCGAGACGTATGTCTTCTTCGGACACCCGATCGAGCTCCTGCCTTGCGGCGACATCCCTTTGAGGACGATGCGGCCTTGTCGAATGCGCCTTACGTATGATTGCGTAATCACAAGAGATATTCGCGCTTATTTCAATCGCTATGCCGGACAGTCGATGACAGCTAATGCGGATGACCGATGCAGGCAATCTGTATTGTTGGCGTTGAAGCGGACTTCGATCAAGGTGGATCAGATCCGCATGTCAATTTTTCGACAGACGATTGGCGACGGACCGCGACCTCGCATCGCCGACGTTCGGGCGACGTGTCCGTCGATCGCGCCGGATGGGGTTCCAGCGTGTCGGTCGCTCTGCGCTCATCGACAGGCCCGCTCGCCCAAGCCGATCAATTCATCCCCGGTTAGAGTATGCTCTGGATTCAAAGCGAGCTCGTCGAGCATGTGGCGCCGAAGAACTTCCTCCCGCACGCGCGGAGGATAAGTGTCCAGCAGCAGGCTATTGCCCATGGTCGAGATGATCGAACCTTCGACAGCGGCGTGGAACCAAAGGATCGCATTTGGCCTCACGCACCGGTATTTTGCGCCCAATTTGATTGTGCAAGCGGAAGCGCAAGTCCCTTCGATTACGACGAGAGACCCAGATTTGTTGGCGGCGGCGACAGCGTTCATGTAGCTCGGTATGTCTCCCCCGCGATCCAGAGGATGGGGCCCAAAGAACTCCGCCCAATCAGTCACTTCATTGTGCGACGACGCGAAAGCGGGATCGCCGAAAATAAGAAGACAGGCCATGACGACGGCCTCGTACAAGGCAGATCTGCGGATCGGCGATCTCGACCGCTCGGGCGGCGAAACACGGGAAGTCGGCGAAGAATTTATGTCCCGGAGCGGCCGAACCATCTCGTCACACGCTTTTCATCCCCGTTCCATTGAGTCAGATTCCTGCAGGGACGTCGAAGGCGATCGGATCCGCACAATATTCCTGGCCTTGAACCTGAACACAGGCCACATACCAATGGATACGCCCGGGGACGATGTCCGCGTCGAACAATCGGCCCGATCGACCATCCGTTTGGACGTATTTCGATCTTCCGGCGGGAATGCGATATATCCTCACCTCGTCCGACGTCGGCTCCCATTCCAAAACGACGCCCATCCGCCAATCGCGCCAATCGAGATAGGCGCGAAACTCGCTGGGCGCAAAGGCGCTTGTCGATGGTTCGTCGAGAAGGTGAGGCTTGTCCTTCTTCTTCCCCTCGACGACTGCGACATGCGTTCTCGCTGCGAGCATCGAATATCCGGCCACGCCGACCGCACCCACGATCGAGCCGACGACCAGCGCCGATCTCACACTGAGGAAAGGACTCCGCACAATGAGCCTCGTCAGCAGATCGATTGTCACGATCGCAAACCTTTTTTAGTCCCAGCAGATTGCCGGAAACAAGCTCGAACGATCCGATCGAGTAGAGATCGCTTTGAAAAAGCGTCCACGAGGTTCGAGCCAGAGCCTATCGTCGACGCGTCATGCGCCACCGGTGTCGACTACCCTGAGACTCCGGTCTTTTCGTTGCTGAATGAGCAAGCAGATTTGGGAATCGTCTCTCGCATCGAGCGCGTAATTCGCCTGCCGCCGTCGAAAGCCATAGCCTTTTCGCGACTGTTCTGGATTTTACGAGCGCCGATCAGATTGCCGCACGCAAGCGCGAATACGCAGGACAGCGCGGTTGTTCGTAGCGGGTAATCCACCATGGAATGGAGCGCCAGCAATATGATGACCATCGTCGATCCGCGCGCCAATCGGCGATCGAAATCGCAAGCGCTTTCCTCGCTGTCGCGCCAGACCTGCGAGCTGGCGGCGAAGAACCACACGAAAAATGCGCCGACGACCGCCATGCTCACGACGCCGCCTTCCAACCACAACTCCAACCAATCATTGTGAGCGCGGTTGATAAATTCCGGCGTAATTTGCCGCGGCGTTTCGAACATCTGATAGATCGATGCAAACGTACCGAACCCGGCTCCGAACGGCATAAACGAGCTCGCTGCCCGCCAGGTCGTCCGGTAAATTTCGATTCGTGGTTCATGTGAAGCAAACCTGTCGATCATCCGAAAAATTTCATCGCTCCAAAGGGCCGCAGCCAGAACCGCGGGAACGACCACGACCAGCGACAGCTTGCCGAGAAAATGTAGAAACGCGCTGACGTGAGCCGAGGACGGCCAATCCCATCGCTCGACCTCGCGCAATGACATTGCCGCAAACCCGAGCCCCGCCGAGATCGTAAGCAACAATCCCGCTCGAGAAGCGGCGGAAACGACGCCGCAAATTAGCATGACGTAAAGCAAAAGACAGAGCACGATCGCGACCGAAATTCTTTGATCCTTTTTGCGAGCCGCCCCGAGGGTCCACGCGCCGAGGAGCGCCGCCGCGCAATACAACAAGGCGCTATAGTGATTGCGGTTGGCGAAAAAGCCGACAGCGGCGCTCGCATTGGTCATCGAATAAAAGCGCAACGTCGAATTGGGCCCACCGGCTAGCTGCGCGACCCCGAGAAAAATGCTCAGAATCGCGACAACCAGGACGATGAAGCTCATCGAGCGACGCACGCGCGGCCCCAATAGCGCCGCCGACCAGAAAATTGCGATCGGTGGAACGAGCGAAAGACAGCTCCGCAAGGTCGTCTCGGGTTCGAGACTGAGCGCGAGCCATGGCGGGTCGATCTCGGCCTGAATGAAGCCGTCGTATATTTGCGATCGTCCTGCCAGAGAGGACCAGACACGCGGCGATAGAGGAAAGAGTTGCGTCAATGGCGCCGCAACCGCGAGGACCCCAAGCAAAATGGGGCCCAGCGACGATGCCGAAGAACCAGAACGTGTCGCCTGGAGCGCGACAACGAGGATGAGCGTCAAACCGGCCAGCTGCACGATCGCGTCAGACCAATGGCCTTGTGTCGTCGCGCCGCCCAAAGTGAGCGCAATGACGAAGACGGACACGGCCCACCATTCGCCGCCCGATTTGGGTAACGCGCTGTTCGTCATCAGATTCTCTGATTATGCCCCGGACGTCGAAAAAACACGCCCTCGAGGAGGGCGCGCCGAGTCTTTACGGGCTAATCAACGGAGGCACGGAGGCGCTGCCAACATTATTCGTGGCCGCCAAGGCGCCGGCGATGCCGCCGCCGATCGCCAGAACCAAAGCCGGGGCCACATAGTCAGGTAGGTTCGTATCGGTGGACTGCGCCTTCGCTCCTTCGATCCGCTTCGAGCACAGTTCCTCGGAGGCCGAAATTACGGCGATCGTGCGAGGGCCGATTTCTCGCGCTCCTTTGCACTTGCCGCGCAAATAAGACACTTTGACAGACCCTTCGCCGACAGCGAGCCGATCGCCTTCCGACAGCTGCGTTCCAGGACTGGCGGAAATGATTCCCTCGGCTGTCTGAACGGACGCTTGGCCAGCCGATTCGTTCACGATAGCGATAGGCGCCGCCAAGGCCACATCGGCGCTCAACATGATCGCCACGACAGAAAACATTTTCGGTAAGATTGTCATATGAATTCTCCCTTCGAATGCGTTGGCCGATAAAGAAAGCATCGCAACGGCATGCGATTGGACGCGTTGAAAGCATCGAGTTTGTAACGCAGCGGGAAGATCGAGGCAAGCTAAGCCGAAGACGTAGGAGCGCAAGCGCTTCGGCGAAAGAAAGAAAATACCGCGTACGTATTTCGATCAGGTCACTCAGAACGCCGCCTCACTGCGTCCGCGCATCCACTGGCGCATAAATGAATGGCCGCCGAAACATTCCGCCCATATGGTGAGGAACTCGACAGCGAAGAGCGATCGCATTCGTTCCAGTAATGAGCGTGTCACTCAGCGGCGCGTCCCATTCGAAGCGAGCGTCATTCAGCCACCATAGAATGTTTTGCGTCCGCCTCGCGGTTTCCCTCCCGTTGACGAAGAGATCGCACTCGCCGAAAAGGCCGGGAAAATGAATATGAGGCCGAGCGGCGAGCTGGTCTGCCGACACATCGACATCCGTGCGATACCAGATATCGCCGGTAAAGCCCTGCCGATCCGGCGCACGAACGCCCTGAGCTTGAGCATAGAGATCGGTGCGAAGCATCTCCCACTCGTCCGCGGGATAATCCTTGCGGCGGTCGAGATCATAGTCGCCTGTATGCGCGCGCCAGTATGTCAAATCAGGTGGGCCGTCGAGCAGGCCCATCGCCCTCCCCTTCCCGTCGCGGTCACGATGAAAGCTCCACTCGAGCGGTAGCTTGACGATCAATCGACCTTTTTCGCCATTCACGAGCGCATCGAGCGCGCGATATTGCTGAACCTCGCCGGACCAGAACGCATAGCCTTTTTCGAGCGGCGTGGTCGTGAATGACTTATTCATCTCGGTGAGAGCGTTTCGCGCTCGTAATCCAGCTTCACCTGCGACGACCGCCCTTTGGTAATCGACGTCCGTCGCCGCGGCCCGGACCATCGCGACATAGGATTTGAGCGTTTCATAAGCCAGTCGCACGAAATGTAGCCGATCCAGATATGCGGCTTCATTGCGTGACAGAGGTCGTCCAGGGGCGCGCAAATTATCGACGGTTCTCTCCGCCTCGAGCAGAAGGACGCCGAGGCGATCGACGAGTTCCGACGTATAAATTGCCGGCACAATGAAATACTCGTGTTCGGTAACGATTGTCTTGTTCCATGCATCGAAGATAGCGCGCCAGTAATCCCGCATCGGCTTTTGCGCAGGACCGAAAAAGCGCACATAAAAATCCTCCAGCAGGGCGTCGACATTCTCGTCGGGATTCCACATCAATCGACCCCGCAGATAAAGATTGGTGATCGTCGTCGCCAGCGCCATGCGGCTTTCTGTCGTGAATCCCAGCACGCCCGCGTCGCGGTAGACTTTAACGTCCTGCTGAAACGCCTGATGTGTCGGATTGGGCAGATCGCGCCACAAGAGCATGGATTGGTCGTAATCATAGATAGTGAGACGTCCATTCAGAAGCTTGGACCATCTCTCGAGAATCGCCTTGTATTCCTGCTTCGGCGGCGACTGGGGATCGCCCATCGCATGAATCGGATCGATATCGATCGGCGCCAAAGTCCCGAAAAGCGAAGGCTCCAGCGCCATGTCACGCGCCGGGGGCAGAAACATGTTCGAATAGGCGAGGAAGAGAATCTTCGAGCCGCTGTCGGGATGTTTTTCACGCGCGCGCCGCGCAACGCCGTTCAAGAGCTCCAGCATCGCATCGGTGACAGACGGGCGTAGGCTATACTTGTCCCAGCGCAACGCCATCAATTCATGGTCGCGCGGAAATGAAGACGCATAGAGCCCGTCCTCCATCGCGAGAGAAAAATCCTCGCCCTTCGTATAAAGAGGGTCGACCGCCCGAGCGACCGATTCGGCAGTATCGGGATCCGAGAGCGGGACGCTGAAAGGACCGACTCCGAGCCCCTTCGTATATTTTCCGAGCGCATGGCCGGCGACTTTTACGCTGCTCGTGATATTCATCATATTACGCAATTGAAAGTCCTCGAGACCAGCGTTCTCGCCGAGCCAGGCGACCCAAAAATTACGTATTTCGAAGGGTGGCGCGTAGACTGCGTCGAGCATCCCGACCGTGAGGCGCTTTTCTTCTGGAATGCATTCCCCGATCGCGCCTGGCATGAACCAGCGCACGCCCCATTCGCGCAGCAATTCCGCGGCGGCGAAATAGTGACTCTCGTCATTGGCGCCGGCGACATAGACCCTCGCGCCGTCGCGCCAGAGGACCACGGCGTCAGCACGAAAATAGGGGTTCTTCTTGCGAACCGCGGCCAGCCGGTCCACGAGCTCGGGTCTAGCCGCCAGCGCCGCCTGGCCCACGAGAATGAGAGGACGCCCGCTGGAAAGCGCTCCGTCGATCGCCTCCTGCGTTCGAGCCACCGGCAGAACGACTCCGGTCATCAATTCTATATATTTTTCGAGGTCCTCCGCGGCCTGCCGTTCATAGCGGCCGGCCCGAGACGAAACGACGATGACCGCGTCGCTTCTTCCCTGATCCACGATGACCAACGGCGCGCCGGCCCGCTGAGCCCCGAGGACCGGAAACGCGCAGATCGCCATCGCGGCGAAGAAAACCGCAAAGATGGTGCGCGACATGTCAAATCGCGCCGATAGAGCGGCCGATTTTACGATACAGCCGGTGAACGATATTATTCGAAGCGCCGTGCGTCATATAGGGGATCATCCCCTGTCTGTGTATTTCCTGGTCCGCCGGCTTGCATCTATAGTGCTCTAAATCGATAGGCAGCGGCTTGCCCGAATAGGGCTTTTTGGCCACGAGCATCGCGTCTGCATTGCTTGCGCTGTACCAGTCCTTGTCGCTTTTCGACGGCGCGCTATTGGTATGCGCATGCAGAACTTGCAGATTCACATACCTCGCGAGAGCGATCATCCCATCCGTGAAAAATCGCCAGCAATCGACCGGGAATCTGTGCTCAGAAAAGCCGTTCGGCGCGATGATGCACAAAATGCCGTCCTTTTTCAGCACTCTTGTCATCTCGGCGATGGTGACCCAAAAAAATTCGATGTGCTCGAGCGCTTGACCCGATATCACCACGTCGAAGCTATCATCTTCGATTTCCTTCCAGGAATATGGCGACCGGGGAACAAAATCGACATTCGGGCCCGCCTCGATGTCCAAGCCGACGTAATCGAATCTCGGATGCTGAAAATACGCCCTATAGGTTCCATTGACGCCGCAACTCCCGACATCCAAAACTCTTATTTTATGATCTTGCCTAGCCAGGTACGTCTGCGTGAACCACTCCATCCTCAGCAACGAACTTTTATGCATGAGTTATTCTCCATATTTGAAAGCTCTATTTCACCCGCTTGAATTCCGCCTGCGGCGAGCACGCGTCGACTGAACGGTTCACTCGACATGCAGGGCCGCCGGAGTCTCGGGACGTGCGCGACTGAGGAAGAGGAGCCGTCTCGCGAGCCGTATTGCCGGCGCTTCGATCAACAGATGATAGGCTACGCCAGCAACCGTTGACGCCACCAGAAGCGCGACGAGCGTTGGCAGCCATCCCGCGCCGATCATTGCCGACAAACGTATCGACAAGGATATGAGCGGGCAATGTACGAGATAGATGGCATAGGACGCCGCGCCCAACAAAAGGAACGGCCCGGCATCCAACTTTCCCGCGCGCTCCGCTCGAACGAGCGGGACCAAGAGACAGGCGAGTCCAAAGCCAAATATGATTGAAGTATTGCGCTCTCCGATAAGAAAGAACATTATGACCGCAATGAAACCCGCCATTATCCAGGGGGGCCCCGTTTGAATACGATCGTCTAAGAAGCACCGAGCGGCGAAAATGCCGAACAGAAACTCGAGATTGATGAGATCCAACGGTATAACGGGAGCCGTCGTAAACAGGTTCGTCACGACAATCGACGCCGCCCATAGGAGAGCTCCTGGCAATAATTGCCCGGCACGACGCAACAACCAAAAAACTCCGTAGAAACAAACTTCGTGCTGCAGCGTCCAGGCGACGGATAAGGCAGGCGATCCCGCCGGGAATAGCGTCAGAGTGGGAAACCACGCCCATCCCCGTTGAGCTCCGACAGAGTCCGGACGCAGAGTATAGGCGAACGCCATGCTCATTCCGATTGGAAGGTAAGGAATGAAAATGCGCGTAAAGCGATTCGCTACGTAACGCGCAGACCAGCCTCGCCGGTCAGCCACGGCGCGATTGCTATAGTAGATTATGAAGCCGGATAGAACAAAAAAGAAATCGACGCCGAGATAGCCGTAATTGAGAATTCGTTGGAGCACCGCGGGCATGCCGCCGATAAAGTCCGAGATTGCGATACACGAATGATGCGCAACAACCGCGATAGCGGCAATGGCTCGGCCCGCCTGTAGCGATTTGATGGTCCTCGTCATATCGCCGGCTCTGCGACTTCGCCATACACAGCGAGAGTTCGCGCGATCACGATGCGCTCGTCGAACTCGGCCAACGCTTTCTCGCGAGCCGCCAGCCCGAGACGACGTGCGAGCGCAGGATCATCCTGCAAGCAGGCGATGGCGCCGGCCAAAGCCCGCGCATCGCGTGCTGGCACCAAAAGACCATCAACCCCGTGTGTCACCACTGCCCGGCAGCCGGGAACGTCGGTGGTGATCAACGGCCTCGCGCAGGCCGCGGCTTCGATCAAGGATTTGGGCAGACCCTCTCGGTAGCTGGGAAGCACGACAATGTCGGCGCCCGCCAGCAAGGCCGGCATGTCGCTCACATGCCCCAGCCATTGAACCAAGCCTTCGGCCTGCCATGCCCGTATTGTCCGTTCCGACGCGGACGCCGGATTGCCGGGATCGGGCGCGCCAGCGAGCACGAAGCACACGGATCTGTTTTGCGATTTGATGATGCGGGCCGCGTCGACGAACTCGGCGAGGCCTTTGTCCCAAAGGAGTCGCGCCGCAAGCACGACGCGCGTCGGACGCTGTTCCGCGCCTCGGTCGTCGAGAGGGGGCGCGAAGCGGAAGCAATCCACCCCGGATCCAGGGACCAGTCGGATTTGCTGAAGCGGCACGATCCCGGCTTGCTCGAAAAAGCGCACGTCATCCACGTTTTGAAGGATCAGTCGAGCTCGGGGGCCGCCGAGCGCGGCGCGCATCAAGGCGCGCACTGCTGGCCGCAACAGACGCGCCTTTGCCGAGTCGCTGATAAAAACATACCCCATTCCCGCCACGGCGTTGATGCGCGCCGCGCCGACGAGTCGTCCGACCAGCGCCCCATACACGGCGCATTTGATGGTGAAGCCATGCACCACATCGGGTCGCTCTCGTCGCAGCATTCGCCATAGCCGGAACAGCAGCGCCAATTCGCGCAAAGGGTTCAGGCTGGGACGCCGCATCGGGACCGGTAGCCAGCGAAACCCGAGCGCCTGCAACTTCTCGCCATAAGCGCAAGGCGGAGATAGGAGCACGACATCATGCCCCGCATCACGGAGCGCGACAGCGAGCGATCGGCGGAAATTGTATAAATACCATCCGGTGTTGCCGAGGAGCGCTATTTTCAAAACCCAATCCTAGGCTGGGGATTTCGTCGGTCGAGACAAAAGCAACTCGTAAAGGCCCCGGTCCGCGTCTGGCGGCATGCACGACAGCCGCTCGAGAGGCCGGGATCGCGGCCCGACGGCTATACTGAGAACGGCATGGGCCTGCAAAATTCGTTCTTGTCGATACTATTAAAACTCTAGGGGATAGAAGCGGTAAGGCAACCACCACATGGAATTTGCGCCAAAATTCAGCCATACAAACTGAATAGAGCCATAATATAGCAACACTATCGCGATTATAAAAACGGCATTTGCGCTTCCGATTGGAGATATCTCAAAATTTTGCTGCAAATAATAATTGTCAGAATTCAGAACATCTTGTTCCTTATCCGACCTCTCGAATATATATGGAACATTGGCAAAAACCGCCAATTGCAGCGGTATCATGTAAAGCGCCAGTCGATCCAATGCAGTCGAAGCCGAGGTGACATAGAAGGCGCCCAACAGCGCCAGCGAGATCATCGCGAACAACATCCAGAGGCGCTTCTCGGACTCGTCGAATCGGAATCGCGACCGCAATATGAGCAACACGGCCGCCGGCGCCGCATTCATCAGCAAGCGCACCAACGCCCCTTCCGATTGCAATCCTGCGTCGACATAATTCGCATAGAGCGATTCGACGTCCTTCGCCAACAGCACGCTGTACGCAACCGCGGCGACCACCGTCACCCAAACAGCCGTCCAGAATCGATTCTGTGAAGCCGCTAACGCCGAGATCGGCAAAAGAATAACCGCTGTGCCATGAAATGTCGCCGCAAGCAGCACCCAGGCGACGAAACCACGAACAGACCCTTTGCTCAGCGCAACCAAGCCGAGCATCGCCAGCCCCACGCCGACGCCTTGGCGAGAATATCCCATCGCAACGACGATCATCAGATAGGGAACGGCGACCGTCAACGCCAACCAGGGCATTGGCTGACGCCGGCAAAACACGACGAGCCCAGTCGCGAAAAGTGCTCCGCACGTCAGATTGACGCCATAAATTCCCCAACCCAATTCCACGCTCACCCAATTGAGCAATTTGTATCCGGGGTCCTTTCGCAACAGGACGTCGACGAGCTCTTGTCCACGGATGTCGTCCAGAAGCAGGACATAGCTTCCCCAGTCACCGCCCACCGCGTAACGAAAACCGATCAACAAGGTAATCGATAGCCACACCCACACCCAGGCGGAATTCGAGCCTGCCAGCCGCGCGCCGGAGGGCTCTGTCGTCCTGGCCGGCGCACGGCACGCCAGCGCGACTGACGCCGGCAATAAAAACATCGCCCAATAAACCCACATATCAGCGATTGATCCTCAGCCAGGCCTCGAACATCAACACGCACCACAAACGGGCGGTCCAATCATATCGTCCGCTCAGATGCTGTTTCCAAGTCTCGCGGATCGGCGCCGGCTCCAAATATCCCTCTTCGATCAGCCGTGACTCTTCGAGCAGGGCTCCCGCCCAGTCGCGTAACGGCCCTCGCAGCCAGTCGCCGATCGGAACGCCGAACCCTGTCTTGGGGCGCTCGATCAATTCGCGCGGCACGTATTTGTACAAGACCTGCCGAAGCGCCCACTTGCCCATGCCCTGGCGCATTTTCATCTGTAGCGGCAAGCGCCAGGCGAGCTCGACCACGCGGTGGTCCAAGAATGGCGCGCGTGTCTCCAAGCCGATGCCCATTGCGGCACGATCCACCTTGGTCAAAATGTCATCCGGGAGATAGGTGAGACTGTCCCAAAACATCATCCGATGCTCGGCTTCCGACACACCCTCCACCGCGGCCGAATCGTCTAAAAGGGTTGGCAATCGCTCAGCGCCTCGAACCACGCTCGCCGGCCACTCTGTCACCAGGCTGCGGTACAGATCGTCCACGCTGTTCACCGATTTCAGCCGATGCGCCAGCTTGTAGGCTTTGTCGCCGAGGCGCGACACGCCTATGCCGCCCGGCAGCGAAGCGCCGACGCCGTCCCAAACGGACGTCGGCAACAGGTGAATGACCGTAGCCAATTGCCGACGCAAGCCCGGCGACAACCACCGCACCCTGCGCCAGATGCGCCGGCTCCAAAAGTAACGATTGTAGCCCCCGAACAACTCATCGCCGGCGTCGCCAGACATAGCGACGGTCACACGCAGCCGCGCCTCCCTACAGATCAAATGGCTGGGAATTTGCGAACTGTCGGCAAACGGCTCGTCATACAGCGTCGGCAGGCAAGAAATCACCGATAGCGCGTCGGCAGGCGTCAGGCGCGTTTCATGATGATCTGTGCCCAAATGCCGAGCGACCGCGCGGGCATGGGGAGCCTCGTCGAATCTCTCATCGTCGAAGCCGACCGTAAACGTTTGGATCCGCCGCCCAGACTGCGCCTGCATCAACGCCGCGATCGTCGACGAATCCACTCCGCCCGACAAGAACACACCGACCGGCACATCGGCGACAGCCTGCAGCGACACCGACCGCGATAGCGCAACCTCCAACGCAACGACAGCCTCCGCCTCGCTGCGAATGGGATCGGCCATCCCTTGTCGAACGACATCGCTCAAGCGCCAGAAGGTTTCAATGCGCGTCGCCTCCGCCGAGCCGGTCAGATCGAAGGTCAACATATGGCCCGGGGCCAATTTGAAGATATCCCGATAAATGGAATAGGGGGCCGGTACGGCGCAATGTTGCATATACAAAGCCAGCGCGTCCCGGCTCACGCCATTGTCGAACCCCGGATGGGCCCGCAGAGCCTTGAGCTCGCTACCGAATACCAAGGTGCGATTCGCTCCGCGGCCCACCCAGCCATGGTAGAGCGGCTTCTCGCCGAGACGATCCCGCACCAATGTCAGACGACGCTCGCGTCGATCCCAAAGAGCGATTGCGAACATGCCCACGGCGCGACTGACCGTGGCCTTCACCCCCCAATGCTCGAACGCGGCGAGCAAAGTCTCGGTATCCGAGTGACCCCGCCAAATGGGACCGGCGCCGGCTGCTGTCAGCTCGTCTCGAATGTCGAGATGATTATAAATTTCACCATTGAAGACGAGCACGAAACGACCGCTGGTCGAACGCATAGGCTGATGACCAGCCGTAGACCGGTCGATGATGGACAAGCGCCGATGCGCGAGACAAACGCCCGCCGCGGCGTCGCTCCACACGCCAGAATCATCTGGCCCGCGATGAGCAATCGCATCCGCCATTCGCACGCCGTCGGCTTCTAGCGTCGCCGAACCCGCTAGAGCGATGAATCCGGCTAAGCCGCACATATTTTCAGTGTTGCTTTTTTTCGCGCCGCCACGAACCCGCTCGAATGTTTTGCACGGCCAAAGCGACACACACCAGAGCTGCGTAATAGAAAGCCATACATCGGAACCCCATTGCCTCTGGGTAATCGAACATTGAAATGGCGGAGAATAGCGGCATCAGGAAAAAGGTGGCGCGGAACGTCATGCTCTGACGACGATGCATCACGAGCAACGCCTTGCTGTCCAGATAGCCGAACAGCCGAAATCCGGCATAGAGGCTTGCTGCGCCGAGCGCTATGCCCATTCGCTGCGCCGGCTGCACCACGAATACGACAGGAGCCATGAATCGGAACCACGCCAGCCAAAGGAATGTGGACGCCTTCGATTCCTTGTCCTGCAACAGATTGTGCAAAGCGAACACGGCGAGCATCGCGCCAAAGAACAACCACCAATCACCACGCCCCGCCATGTCGAGAAGCAGCGTCAGAAGCGTGAACGCCACCAACCGCGAAAAGACCCATGCCGCGAGCCATGCCGGTGTCGCGTCTGCCGGTCCCCGCAAACGCGCTGCGATCTCTTTTTTGGTCGAGATCAAATCATTGAACAGATAGCCGACTTCATAAAGCGAGATGAATGCGAAATAGGCTTCAAACGCAAACAGCATGGAGCCGAATGTCCCGGCGATGCCGAATGCCCCCGTCAGCACGAGCGCTGCGCCCCATTCGAACAGCGCGTGAAATTCCAAGCTGCCCTTGCTCAGGCGCGTATGGAGGAAGTAGCTGAAAGGCAGGAGATAAACGAATTTCATCCGTCCACCCGGAGAAAAATTGCAGCAACGCCCCGCCATCGTCGGGCATGGGCTTTCCGGTGCAGCACGACATAGGGCGAAGACGCTTTTTCCAACAAGGCGCGATCGCTGAAATTGTCACTGATCGCGCAGACGCGGCCGGCTAACGCATCCGCTCCGTATTTCTCCACTACCGCCTGTTCTTTGCAGCCTGTGAGGTCGTCGGCGTAGCGACCGGTCAACACGCCGCCCCGTTGCTCGAGCTGGCTTGCGACATAGCGCGCGCCGATTTTGTCGGCCAGACATGCGACGATAGGCTCCAAGCTCGCCGAAGCGAGCAGCACGCGGCCTCGGCTGCCCGGCTGTTCGATCAAACGCCAAACGGATGCCACACGCCGCTCCTTCAGCAAATAGGCGCAATAGCGCACTGCGCTCTGCGCGAACGCCTCCGATGGCTCTCCCGCGAGCAATTTGACCACCAATCGCTTGAGAATGTGCTTGCCGGTCATATGCTCCAGCGCCGAGAAGCAGAGGCGCGCAGGGCTTCCTCTCGCGGTCATCAGACGAAAGGCGATTTTCCGCAAAGGTCGCTTTTGTGTGTGAGCGAAATGGTGTCGCAATAGGCCCAATGTCGTGTCGTCGCGCACCAGCGTGCCGCATACATCGACCAAATACACATCGATTTCGTGAGCAGGGATCAAATCAAGCGCTCGACAGAGCGATAGACGTCACGATAGGCGCGCGCAGCGACTTCCAGACCGAGCTTCGGGCGCGCGCGATCGCGCAAGCGCTGGCCCCCCTTTTGGCAAATGAGATCCAAATCCTCGACGACCTGCGCCATCGCGGCTGGATCGGCGAGATCGAACACGCCTCCGGCATCGAGCTCTCTCGTGAGTTGCTCGACGTCTCCGATCCCGACATTGCTGATGACGGGAACGCCGAGCGCCAGAGCTTCCGCGAATTTGGTCGGCGAACTCGCGATTTTCGAGTAAGCAGGCTTGATAAAGCTCAGCATCACATCCGATGCGCCGAGCAGAGCCGGCACCTGATCGCGTGTGGCGGAGCGGACGTGGATCCGCCGACGAGCCGACGCCAGGCCCATCAACTCGACCCGCGCCTCGTGCTCCGCGCGCCAATCTTTGGTTATGAAGAGCAAATGCACCTCGTCCCATCGACCAGCGGCCGCAGAAAAAAACTGCAGCATCTCGTCCAACATATACCATGTGCCGAGAGAGCCGAGGTAAGAGATCAGCAATGCACCGGACCCAACGCCGATTTCGGCGCGAACGGATTGTCGAACGTCCAGCGAAGCGATCCGGAAGTGATCGAAGTCCGCGCAGCAGGGGATCACCGTAATCGATAAATCGACGTCAGGCGAAAGCCGACTCAGTTCCGGCGCGACACGATTCGTCAGCACCACGACATGTGAGGCGCATGCGAGCAAATGACGCTCTATATATTTGTATAGCCGATACGCGAGCCGATCGGTCCACTTGCCCGGACTCCACAATCCGCCGTCGATGCGCTCGTCGACCCACAAGCCCCGCATGTCAAAAATCGTTGTCGCGCCGGTCAATCTCGAAAGCAAGCAACCCACTTGCATGGCCTGGTAGCTGCGGCAGTGAATCACGCCGAATTTCTTGCGAAGCTGGAGTTGAATCGCGGTGCAGTACATGCGCAGCAAATCCCATCCCTTTCCGAGCTTGCCGAACCGCGTTGTGAAGGACAAGGGGGTCCATTCGACGCCCTGTTGCGAAAGCTGCTCCCGTAATCGTTCAGCGCCAGCGTCGAAGCGGTCCATCTTCTCGAAGCTGACGATATGCACTGGCCTCGGTTGTCGAGCGATGCCCAACACGTAAGGCAGAATCTGACTGCTCCCCAGCGGATCGAGGAGTCCGTCGTAGGTCAGAAACATCGCTCCGGATGCCATGAATCGCCCTATCGTGGTCGAGCGGAGCGAAGCATTTTCTCATATGCGTCCACCGCCTGCTCTACAGAAAAATCCTGCGCCCGTGCGATCAGCGCCGAGCGGTCTGGCGGCGCAGCGAGCGACTCTGACATGGCTATCGCCATAGCCGTCGCATCGCCGACCGGCACGAGCTTGCCGAGTTCGCCATCTCTCAATATTTCGCGTGGCCCGGAAAGGCAGTCAGTGCTGACCACGGGGAGGCCGGCCGCGAGAGCTTCGATAATCACCGTGGGAAGCGCTTCGCTTTTGGACGAAAGGACATGCAAGTCGGCGTGCTCGTAATATGGCGATGGGTCGGTGACGTAGCCCGGCATGAACACGCTGGCTTTGACGCCGAGACTCTCGGCTCGCGCCTCCAACGCGCCCCGGCATTCCCCGTCGCCCAAAATGAGCAAGCGCGCATCGACATTTCGGCGCAACTGCATGAACGCCTCCAACAAGGTGCCGTAATCTTTGACCGGCTTGAGCGTGCCCACCGCCAACACCCGACGGTGGCCGCCCGTCCACCAACCCGTCGGCGATAATGGGCCGCATGGAGCTGGCTTTGGTTCAGGCGCGGCCACCACCGGATTGTAGATGATCGTCACGGCGCTCCGGTCGAGACCGGCGAAGCGACAAAGGTCATCTCCTGCCCCCTGCGAGACCGCGATGATGCCATTGGCACCCGTATATGCGTAGTGCATTGAGGCGCACACTTGCCAACGATACAGAGCGGATTTAACCACCTCTTCCGCCGTAGACCAGGTGGCGTGCTCAGCCACTATGACGCGCGTGCTCGCGCCCGCCAACTTGCGCGCCGCGAGTGCGACGATGGTCAACGGCCACATGCACGCGATCACGACGCTCGGTCGCGCCCTGCGCAGATAGGCGACCAAAGGAAAAAGTCCGTTGCGGATTCGCGCCGCCTTCAGATCCACCACGTTGACTTTTGGCGGTAGATCGACAAGCAATGCTCCCTCTGCCGAGGCGAGGATCAAATCGATCACATATCCGCGCCGCATCAGTCCATTGAGTAGATTTATTGATATCCGTTCCGCGCCTCCGACCTTCAAATTCGGGAGGAAAATAGCGATTTTTTCCGTCTCTTTCATTTCACGAAAGCCATTTTTCGGAGCAGCGTTTCGTCGTGCGCTTCGCAATGAAGCGCGCTTTCGGCGCTTGCAGCGAACCGAGACCTCATTACGCCCCGACTCACTCGGTCAATTCCAGCGCAGCCGTTCCGGCGCCGCTTTGGAACTGCTTCTGATCGCATCGACAAAATCCCGGATCTAATCGGCGGACTTTAATCTCGGCCCGACGAGATCTTTCAGCGCGCTCGAGATGCCGGAAGCGGAATGATAATCTCCGCGAAGCAGAAGCGTCATTATAGAGTGCAATCGCTGGCGCCTCGGCAGTCCGACGATTTTCCGCCTCATCGCCACGAGCTCCAATTCGTGATCTAGCTTCTCGATCGCTCGCCGAAGCCGCCCACGATCGACGAACCCGTCGGCGCTGGCTATGCGATCGCGATACGCCTGCAACTCGCTCCTCGCGCGATCGAATGCGTGAGGGGCCTTGCCGCCGAGCCATCGCCAGAAGTCTGGATGGAAAAGACGCCGTGCTCGCGGCTGAGCAAATTGAGAGCTCGTCGTGTTATTTCCATGTCGTCGATAATACTGCAGCGCGACAGGATAAACATAGCCTACTTCGAGCCGCTTCGCTAATACGTTGATCCAGGAATCATATGGAATGCCGCAATCTGGAAAGGGCAGCACGAACTCTCGCCAGTCTCGAAGCATCGCAGTCCCACATCCGGCGACGTATTGAAAATCAGAGCCGCACAGTCTCTCTATAAGATCGAGCTGCGTTATGCCCGATGGAGATAATTTCTCATCTGTTATAGATATATTATTTACAATACATTTAATATCACCGTTTTTTTCGAATTGCGATACAATCGTTTCGATCTTATTTTGAAACCAGACATCGTCTTGATCGCTTAATAATATAAGATCTCCCTGGCAAGCGGACAGGGCGCGCTCGAAATTTTTCGTATAACCTACTCGGCTTTTTGCTTCTATTAATTTTACAACAAATGGCGCATGACGCGAGAATCGACGAATGATTGCGATCGTATGATCCTGTGATCCATCATCAGATATGATAAGCTCCGATGGCAAGCGCGTTTGCCTAACAAAACTTTCGAGCTGGCTTGATATATACGATTCTCCATTATATGTCGCCAACGCGATCGAAACATTTTTTATTCCAATTTCACTCATGTTTAGCGCTCTATTTATTATATAGATTTGTCAATTTAAATCTGATGGCCGCACCCTGAATGCAAATTGTAGATATTGTATATCATTATTGAAGCCGAATGATATAATAATTAATAGCGATACAATCGCAGATACAAAATTTTCTCTAATTGACTTAGTAACATGTATTACGCTATTTATGCCATAAAATCTCTCTATATCAAATTGATGCGCAGATAGGCATTTTAAAAGGCTAATTTCTGTAAAAAATCGCAAATGACTTTTATCAAGAATACCAGAATCTGCGTAACTCCACTCTTTGTGAAAAAGTATATTATAAAGATTATTATAATATCTTACGTTTGGGATCGATCCGATCAGCACACCACCAGGCGAGATGAATTTTTTTATTTCTTCAAAAAATAAATCATGATCATGCATATGCTCTATTACGTCGTTGCAGATAATAATATCGAAATATTGTTCAGACAGTTTTGATTTCGCGATGTCGAATGGAGCGCAAATAACTTTGAACAGTCGTCCAGCTGCCTGCTCAGCTGCATGAGCCGTTGGCTCGATGCCCCAAATTTCTTCGGCGCCTTCTATGGACGCAGCAAAGATGCCCGCCCCGCAGCCAATCTCGAGAATCCTCCGCCGCCTCTCTGGAATGAGAGCAATTATTTCGCCACGGCGCTGGAAAAAATAGCGGTTGTCCATCACGCCCTCTAAATTGCGGAAAACCAAAACGTCGAGCTTCTTACAAAGAACTTACAAAGCAAGATCTAGCGCGGAACACGAACCGTTCAATTATAAAGGCAATATCTATTCGGATAATATATGTAATGCAATCAACTACGTGCAATTTACGAAGCCTGTCCTTCGCGACAAGCCAGTAATATCCACTGACATGATAGCGCAACATCTTTCTCGGGACATCGAAACACTCCTCTGCGCTTTCATACGCTTTAATCATAGCCTCTGAATGCAGAACGTAATATTCCGCGGAGCGCTGCTTCATTCGCTGCGTCCAAGAGCCGTCCGTCAAGACCCGGTAGCACGCTGTGATTGCAGGTTGATATAGGGCCCCACCGGTCATCCGCACCGAGGCGACAATCAGGAACAGGTCTCCAACCGGCGCCGAGTCGAACCAGTCCGGTAGATCACGAATCGACCGAGCTCTAAACAAAAAGCTCGCCGTTTGGATCGATGTCCCCGTTCCCAATAGGTCCGCAAGGCGCAATATTCGTTCGCAATCTCCGAGTCCAGAAGAGTATCCAAAACTTCCATCTGGATACGACATAAGGCCTCTCGTCAAACAAAAGTCAATCTCTGGATGTCGACGTAGTCCATTTACTTGAGTAGCGAGCTTGAATGCATCGACCCAGAAATCGTCCCCCTCGCAGAGGGCTATAAATTCTCCACGACAGCCGGCAATCCCACGCCGTAGGTTTTTCATCATGCCGACGTTTGTATCGCCGGTTACCACACGAACGATTTCCGGACTTAAGTCCACAAATTTTTTGGATATAGAAAGGGTCTCATCTGTCGAACAATCCTCGGCAATAACGACCTCTATGGCGAAGTCCGTGACCTGAGATAATATGCTTTCGATCGCCTGTTGAATATAGCGTCCGTGATTATACGCCAAAATCAGCACCGACACGAGTGGACGCGTTGCAAAAATCTTTGGTGCCCTGGCGTTCGTCATGTGGCGCTGTCTCCAGCAGTAACAAAAATGGCTTGTCGAAAAATGCTCGGTGCGACCGGACTGCGTATCGACCTCGCACAAGAAGAACGCCTACGTAAATCCACCCTACGCTGTGTGCGAAAGGGACGCCGAGCCACTACTCCCGCCAGTGATCGCGGTCCAATCGAGGACGACATTAAAATCGAACCTCTCCACATTGCTCGTGCCGATTCATACTATTTTTCCGCAGACGCATACAATATCGTCTCCTCTTGATGGACTGAATGATGTCCGAGATAGAACCGATATTCAGGATGCAATCGTTTTATTTCACTTGGAATATCGATGAAGTCGGAAAGCCTGTGATATAATGATATCGCGAGACGAGGTTTGAATTTTTGGATGCTCACCGAAGCTCCCTTGATGGCGGCCAGCTCGGCCCCTTCGATATCCATTTTGATAAAATCGACGCGCGGGATTACGCCTTGGTCAATCAAAGTATCGATCGACGTCGTTTCCACTTCGACTGCACCGGCGGAATTTGCTTGGGCCCCAGCGCCGCCGTTGGAGAATCGCAGTTTCCGCCCAGCGATGTCGCTGAGAGCGTAACAGTGAAGCTGAACCCTGTCGCTCAATGTCGAATTACGTCGAATGTTCCGCCTGAATACTTCGATTTGACGCGGAATTGGCTCAAAGGAGTGCACCGCGCCGGCGGCGCCGACGGACGTAGCAAAGGCCAGGGCGCTATCGCCGAAACATGCCCCGGCGTCTACAACAATGTCGCCGAGACGCGGCGCGATTTCGATTTGCGGCGCCTGAAAATAATATTGGCCGTCTAGAAACGAACATACGACGTTCCCTAGCCAACACTCTAGCTCTATATTCGAGCCATTAAATGCAACATCGTATAGCGCGAGTTCAAACGGCGGAAACAAATCCGCCCCTTCGCCGACTTTCATTTGCCGAGCTTTTCGATAGCCATCGAGCAGTGATCTGCTCTTCGGCAATTGCACGTGCGAAGGCCCAAGCGCCCGATAAGCGAAAAGCGACTTCAACAGCATGCGTGAATCGTCGTTTTCGTACCAACCTGCGACGCGATTTAGGTCCGCCTCGTGTGATGAAATGAATCTGATCATTCGCCAGGCGACAAGCGGATCATACCGTGCAGGTCGAAAGTCAGGGAACCGCCATTCGTCGATGACGGGCGCGGAAATTCGTCGTCTGCGGCCTTCCGCGATCGCGGCAATCAACTCTCCAGAAAAACGATGTGCCGCGGCTCGTCTTTCGACGATCGGCAACGCCATGTGGCTAAAGGCTCGCCTCGTCATTCGTGCGACCGATTTCAGCGTGCGTTGCATAACCGGGTGTCCTGCCAGAAATTTGCGCTGTGTCGTAAATCCAAATGTCACGAAATCGATTCGGCGTCATCGAGCTCGCGTCAATGTTCCTGCGCCGTCATCGACATCGACTTTGGAGGCGGCTGCATCTGGTTTAAAGCCGACATGGGTTCTACGGAGCCAGATCTGCGCAGCGAGTTCTCTGAGATAGCGGGAGCCTAAGCTTGAAAGAATTAGACCGAGCGCGCCCGCGGCAACCAGACCGAACGCGATCGGCCATCGTCCCGTCGATCGCGTCGTGAGCTCGACAAAAGGTGAATAGGCGACAGCGGCTGCCGTTGCGGCACAGACGAAGATGGTTCCGATATCATTGAACACCCAATTCGAATGAATCCCGGGTGCGAAGCGCCGGTGCACGACCGGAATCCACAGGACGAACCATAGGCTGTCGGAGACAAGCCAGGCGACGCCGGCGCCGACCGTTCCATATGTCATCGCGCCCAATAGGATCCCGGGAACGAGCAGCATCAAAAACAGCATCACGCCCCGCACATGCAGCGCCAAGTTCCCCATGGCGAACTGCAGAAAATAGGGCAACGCCCCGAGCGCCAAAATGATATTTCCGACAGCATAGAGCGCCAGCACGGGAGCAGCGTGCGTCGCGATTTCGGCATTGCCGGTCCACGCCAACAAAGTCGGCTTCGCGAAAACTGCGAGCGTCAATCCGGTGGGGATCGTAATTGCGGCCACCAATTGCGTCGCGTTTCGATAGAGCCGCATGAGCCCTCGCTCATCACCCTGTGCGTGCAATCGTGTCATTCTGGGTAGGAGTGAAACGCTGATAGGTCCGCTCACCATGGGGACGCAGCTCGCCAAAAGCACAGCCAATGTGAAATAGCCATAGTCCGCGAGCGGGAGGAGCTTCGATAGGAGCAGCTTGTCGATTTGCGTGATCAGCACCCAGGCGGAGCTGGTGAATGCGATGCCTAACGAAAATTTGGAGAGGCGCCGCACCGTCGAGAAATCCCATCTCGTCGAGGGGACGTCAGCCGTTTTTTCGACCGCCGGAATCAGATTGTTCGCTTTTAGGAATAAGACGGCCAATTCGACGATCGCAATGCCGAACTGGAATGCGAAGAAATCCGTGGAGCTAGCGCTGACATACATGAAGAAGGGAATCACAGCCACGAATTTGGCGGTAGCGATCGCCGCGTTGAATTGGCTCAACCAGACAATTTTCTCGAAGCCGCTGATCACCCCACGATAGAGACCGCTCACCCACCTCAGCCCCACGATCAACGCCATGAGGATGATTGCGCGCGTCACTTCGGCGAGCGTCAACTGCTCTGCCTCCAGCCAATTTGCCGCGACCCAGGACGAAGCAGCAATGAGCGCCGCGGCGCCGACGCCCGCCACGGTAAAGAACAGGAGTTCGAGCGCGCGCAACAGGCGCCTCAAGCTCACTCCATCGATCGCGCCGCCGCGAAAGCGCGCGGCCTCGCGCGCCAGAGTAGGTGTCAGCCCAAGGTCTAACAGTTGAAACAAGCTCTGCAGCAAGGCGAAAAAGCCGACGAGGCCATAAGCCTCCACGCCCATATATGATAGATAGAACGGAACCATCACAATCCCGATGACGGTGACGTATATTTGGCTTACGTAGCTAGCGACAATGTTACTTTTAAGAGACATGCGCTCCTCGACCTCTCGCAGAGAGTCACTGATCCTATTTGCTCTCGTCGAGCCCGATCCGCCGTTCGAGCTCGAAAAAGCGCCGATGCCGATCACTTATTTCTTTCGCTGGGCAACCCGCATAAATCTTGCACGCCTGCAGCGTGCCTTTGGCCAGACTGAGCGCGCCGAGCGCGACGCCATCTTCGAGGACCGCGCCGGGAAGAATCACGGAGCCGCAACCGACGATCACATGGCGACCGATCCATACGGGGCGATGGTCTACATTGGTCAGTTCTGCAGAAACCGTCGGATTGGTCATGGCGGCGCCACTGTAGTCGTCACTCGATGAGTACACGCTCGCTCGCCCCGAAAGCGTGCTCAAATCTGATATCGAGATGCGTCCCTTGCCGATCAATGTGCACATGGCGGCGATGTGGACATATCGCCCGATATGGATTCCACCTTCGCCTGCCGAGAGAACGCAGAAATCGTCGATCCGCGAATGATCCCCAACAGCAATTCGGCTCGCGCCATAAACGGAGGTCCGGCGCGACAGCTTGACGTCCCGACCGAGCTCGGCGAAACCCAATTGCAGCAGTTCGTCCTCGTCGTAATAGCTCACAACTCTTTCCTCATGCCGCTTCTCCATTGCTGCGGTTTTTGGAGATGGCGACGATGAAATTCGCGATCTGCGCGCAAACGTCGGGTTGAACCGCCGTCCCTGTCGGTAGAACGATGACACGGTCGGCAATGACCTCGGTATTGGGAAGCATAAGACCAGCGTGGGGAAACAGGTCACGATAGGGCGCCAGACGATGGCAACCTGGCCAGAAATATTTGCGCGCCAACACATTCTGTTCGTGCAACGCGACGACGATCTCATCCCGGTCGAGAGACGCCTCCGGCCCGATTTCGAGAACCACATATTGAAAATTGCAGTGCGTGGCTTCGTCATACGGCAGAAGCGTGAGACCGGGAACGCCGGCGAACGCCGCCTTATACGCCATATAGTTTCGGCGGTTGGCGGCGATCATTTCGTCGATAGCGTCGAGATTGACGAGACCCATAGCGGCGCAGATCTCGGTCATCTTGCCGTTTGTTCCAGGGTGGATGACGTTATCAAAGCCGGAAAAGCCGAAGTTACGGATGAGGCGCATAGCTTCGGCGAGATCGTCATTGTTCGTCGTAACGGCTCCCCCCTCGAACGTGTTGAAGAACTTCGTCGCATGGAAGCTGAACACCTCCGCGTCACCGAAGCTGCCGATCATCTGGTTCCCGTGACTTGCGCCGAAAGCGTGAGCCGCATCGAAAATTAGCTTCAATCCATGCTCGTCGGCGATCTGGCGCAGCTCGGCGGTCGGCGCCGCGCGGCCCCAGAGATGAACCCCGATAATCCCCGTCGTGCGCGGCGTGATCATCCGGCGCACTGCCGCTGGATCGAGATTGTGGGTGTCCGCGTCGATATCGGCGAAGACCGGCGTAATGCCTTGCCAGAACAGCGCATGAGCGGTTGCGACGAATGTATAAGAGGGGACGATGACCTCACCCGACAAGCCGAGCGCACGGATCGCGATTTCCAGCGCTATGGTGCCGTTGCACATCGCGATGCAGTGCTTGACGCCCAGAAATGCAGCCAGACGGCGCTCCAGCTCCTGGAGAAGAGGGCCATTGTTCGTCAACCATCGGCGCTCTAGCATCGCAGCGGCGAGACGGAGAAACGCTTCCGTATTGCCGATATTCGGACGGCCGACATGCACCGGTTCTGCAAATGCCGGCAAAATCTCTCGGCTCGCATGCCGGCCGCCGTCTTCGATTCGCCCTCGCTCGGAGTCCGGCTCGAAATTTGCGCAGTCCAGGCGACGCCGAACAGCCTCACCGAGGCTTACGTGAGCAAGACTCTGGTCGACGCGATCGCCTCCTCGAGGCTCCTGTCCAGTCGCGGATTTCGATTGATCCATTCGAGAAACCTTTCGACCGTCGTCTGCGCAAACGATTTTGGGCGGCGAAATTATTCGGCGCGACTATTTTCGGAGTCGACGCCGATTGCAGACACGGACCGCGAGACGACGCGCTTCGCACCCTGACCAATCGATCGAGCGACTCTATGGACCGGCGCTCGACATTCTCGCGATCGGCTCAAATCGTCGTTCGAGAGTCATCCGTCGAACGAAAGATCCGAACTTCGCGGGAGGTCACGAACATGTCCGCACGCGTGCTCTGACGCGACGAGCAGCCGATTTATCGCGCTCCGCTGAGGATGCGCCCCGCGCTCGCCATCGCTCCATGCGAACCGAAAAGCTTTTCATAAAGGAACGGCGCATAATAGTTCGTCGCGCCAAATGCAGAGAGGTGGTTCTGGTCTTTGAAAATCGGGCTTGTTCCATCGACGATCTTGCAAACGCCGTCCGTGCAAATCGCATCATCCATCGCGATCTCGATCACGCGGTACCGATCGAAGATAGACCGCATCCGATCGCCGAGTTCGTTTCTGACGGGCGCGCTTGGCGGGGCGGGATAAGGTTTGCTCAAGTGCGTCGACATCGCCAGCGTCCATGGGACGACGAAGCCGGGTTCCGGAAGCTTATCGAAAATCACCACGCGCTTTCCGGCGGCAGACAATCGCGCGATTGTTTCCTCCAATCCCCGAACAAGAAGCTCGGGGCCCTCCTCGCCACGCTTGGTTGTCCGATCATCGGCGGCAATCGGGACGAAGGCGGGATGACGAAGATACTCGGTCCAATAGCCGACGAGAATGACGAATCGCAGAGACGACGAATGCATCGCAAATTCGAGCACGCTTTTGTTTCGTCGCCAGCATGCTCTACGATCTCCGGCAGTCAAAACCCGATGAACCACATCCGTCAATGCGGGGCAGACTTGATAGACGGCGAATCCGCCGGTCACTCCGGCTCGCTCGGCGACAATATCCATCGCTGGCACGATTGCCGCAGCGTGGCTGTCCCCCCACAGTAGAAACTCCATCGGCCGGCCGTCGGCGACGCCTAATCTGCACTCTGGATCGATGTCGCCATCCGAATAGGGCAGATTCATGCACGCTTTGCCCTTTGGCGAAAAATCATCGCCTCCGGCAGCCAGTCGCAGCGCCTTCTCCTCGAAGCGCCACGGCGCCCCGTTCAACAAGACAATTGCCAAGGCCGCAGCGACAATGGTCGATGCTGCAAGACCTCCCGCCGTGAATATGATGCTCGGGCGCCAGAGCGCGCGATTACGAAAGGGAGTCTCGACGTAACGCCATGAGACGATCGCGAGAAGCGTCGCCAATGCGATGGCTGCCGTCGCCGTCATCGGATCGAGATGAATCGACGCGGTCATGTGCCTCGTAAAAACCAATATCGGCCAATGCCACAAATAGAGCGAATAGGAAATCAGCCCGATGAAAGCGATCCAGCGGAGCCCGAGTAGCTTCGATATCGTGCATTGATCCGAAGCCGATTGCCCAGCCCATATGATTGCCGCCGCGCCGAGGCAGGGCGGCAGCGCGGCGAGCCCCGGAAAGGGAGTCGTCCGGCTGTAGGCGATGACAGGGATCACAATCGACAGGAGCCCGACGGCAGCGACGAATTCGCGCAAATGTCGACTCGCGCCGATAGGTGCGGCGCCCAGCGCCAGTAGCGCGCCGAGAGCGAGTTCCCATGCGCGCGTGGGAAGGAAAAAAAATGCAGCGGAAGGATGAGTGTCCACCGCCCATGCGCTGAGAGCGAATGAGACGCAAGCAGCCCCCGCCGTGACGACGGCCAACGTCGTCCGGCCCATTGGGCGAAGCAGGAGCACGAGCAAAGGAAAGCCAATGTAGAATTGCTCCTCGACCGCGAGGGACCAGGTGTGAAGGAGCGGGAACAATTCGGTCGCTTGCTCGAAATATCCGGTCTGTCGCCAAAAATAGATGTTGGAGGCAAAGGCCGCGGTCGCTATCGCCGAGTTGGCGAGCGAGCGATAGGAGAGCGGAAGAAGGAAAATCCAACCTAGCGCGAGCGATATCGCGACGACGACCGTCAGCGCAGGAAGTATGCGCCGCATTCGGCGCTCGTAAAATCTCAAAATCGAAAAGGCGCCGGCGTTCAGCTCGTCGCAAATCATTTTGGTGATGAGATATCCCGAAATAACAAAGAAAACATCGACACCGATAAAGCCGCCGGAAAATGTCTCGACCCCGGCGTGAAAGAGGACGACAGGCACGATTGCGACCGCCCTCAGCCCGTCTACGTCTCGTCGATATCTGAAATCCACTGTCGACATATGTTTGCAAGTCCAAATTCGACATGTCCGGAAGTCGTAGAGGCGCTTCCGGCGGGGAATCAATTTTCCGAGTCGATTTCCGCCATCGCAGATGCGTCTGATTGCGGCGCCTATAGGCGTAGGTCGGATTGATCTTGTCGGAGCACATATTTGAGATCGTAGAGCACATGCTCGAATTTGCCGAAGGATCTGATCGCCTCGCCGAGCTCGCGGAATTCGTCATGCGCGACCGCGACGACGATTGCGTCATATGCGCCACGCTCCGGTCGCTGGACAAGGGCGAGGCCATATGCGTGTTGGGCCTCTTCCGCGTTCGCCCATGGATCATAGATATCGACACTCGCGTTGTAATCAGCGAGCTCACGAACGATGTCGACGACCCGGGAGTTCCGCAGGTCGGGACAGTTTTCCTTGAAGGTGAGCCCCATCACCAGGATGCGCGCCCCTTCGACGTGGATGCGGCGTTTGATCAACGCTTTGACCAGTTGCGATGTCACATAGGCGCCCATTCCGTCGTTGAGGCGGCGACCGGCGAGAATGATCTCCGGATGGTAGCCGAGCGCCATGGCCTTGTGGGTCAGGTAATAAGGATCGACTCCGATGCAGTGGCCGCCGACGAGACCGGGGCGGAATGGCAGAAAATTCCACTTTGTTCCTGCGGCCTGCAGCACCGCCTCGGTGTCGATGCCCATTCGATTGAAGATGATCGCCAGTTCGTTGATCAGCGCGATATTCAGATCCCGTTGCGTGTTCTCGATGACCTTGGCGGCCTCCGCTACGCGGATGCTCGACGCCTTATGGGTCCCGGCGACGATAACGGCGCCGTAGAGCTTGTCGACGAGTTCTGCGACCTCCGGTGTGGAGCCGGAAGTAACTTTTTTGATCGTCGAGACGCGATGTGATTTATCGCCAGGATTGATGCGCTCCGGACTGTAGCCCGCAAAAAAATCGACGTTGAATTTCAGCCCCGACACGCTTTCCAGAACCGGCATGCAATCCTCTTCGGTGGCTCCTGGATAGACCGTCGATTCATAAACGACGATGTCGCCTTTCTTCAGCACCTTGCCGATTGTTCTCGACGCATTGATGAGCGGCGACAGATCAGGACGTTTATGCTCGTCGATCGGGGTCGGCACGGTGACGATATAAACGTTGCAGTCCGCGAGATCGGCGATCTCTGTCGTGTAAAAAAGGCCGGCCGCATCGTACAATTCGGCATTGCTGACTTCGAGCGTCGTGTCATGGCCTGCTCGCAGCCCGTCGATGCGGAGAGGGTTTATGTCGTAGCCGACGACTTTACGGCGCTTGCCGAACTCGACGGCAAGCGGTAGGCCGACATAACCGAGCCCGATAATGGCGAGCCTTATGTCCGCAAGACTTTTAATGGCGCCCATTGCGATCCGATATCCCACGATAAATTGTTGCTGAAGAAGATTCGAAATCTACGACCTTACGATACGCCGCGACGATAGCGAGCGCGCTCGCCGGCTTGCACGATCTATCCCTCGAGCTCGGGGATGCAGGCTTTCGGGGCGACGATACCGCCCTGTCGTCGTCGCCGGGATCGCTCAGTCCGGGGCGGCCCCATGCAGACGGGCGTCCTCCAGAAGGTCGACGCGGCGCCCTCGCGGCGCGACGGTGGACTCTGCGCTCCGCGCCGGCCTGCGAACCAAGTCCATGTTTCGAAAAAACGCCGTTCCATTCGCGACCTGCTCGGGCGCAGATTTGGCCTTGAGCACAAGTCGCAGCACCGGGAAGTCACAGCTATCGGCGGGCATCTCGAAATCGACGGAGATCTCCCGCCAGGACGTCGACCCCCGCAAGGCCGCCGTTTCCGCGAGCACGCGCTCGCGCTCTTGCACGCAAGATATTCGCCAAACGACGCCTTGCGCAGCGCGCAGGCTGTCGGCCATCGCCTCCATCGTCAGCGCGTAGCGGCCTGGCGATAGCGACAGGAGTTGATACACGGAAAGCCGCGGATATCGCTCTCCGACAAACTGGATGCGAATGGTCCTTCCGCTTCCCGAATTCGGGTTCCCGACAAATCCGACGCTCCCTCTCGGAAGTGGTGTGACGTTCCATTCGAACGGAATGTTGGATGGCTCTTCTGTGAAGCCGCCATCGAAGATGAGTTTCGCTTTGGACTTTTTCGTTTGCGGAAGAAAACCGATCCAGGCCAGATATGCTTCGGTGGTTCGACCCTGCTTGGTCATCGATTGCAGGATTGGCTCGAGATCAGAGGGGTGAAGCGCATTCCCCTTTTTTGCATGCTCTGAAAGCAATCGTAATCCGGAGTCCGTATCTTGATAGGCGCTGAGACTCTGGAAAATCCATTGGCGCCAAAAGGGCTCGCCGGCGAGGACGTCGCTCAATGCCGAGTAGCTTCGCGCGTCCATCGCCGCGCTGGTGAGGAACTCCCTTATCAGATAGGGAATTTGGCCCCCGTTCCGCATCAATGCATCAGCTGTCGATAGCGCCCCGAGATAATCCGATTGGCCGACTTGAAAGTCCATCAATCTCGTTTGCGAGACCACATCCCGGAAGGAGCGCTCTGCGGCGAGACGTAGGAGAGCCGCCGATCGCGCCCGGTCGCCCGAGCGCGCAGCGATGTCGGAAAGCAGGACGACAGCGCCTTGTTGCAAAGGATCAGAAATCAAGCTGCGCTGCGCGAACGCCTTCGCAGCGCCCAGATTTTTCTCGAGGAGGGTGGCGTCGAGATGATCGACGGCGTAGCGAGCGGCCACCGGCGACCGAGGGGTTGCGATAGGCTCGGACGCTCGAATGATTTCCGCCAGCCGGCTTTCCGATTCGGAGCGGTCGAAAGCTCCAGCGCCCCTTATTCGGACGCTCTTGCTGACCTGCAAGTCGATCCATCTCGCCATCGAACCAAGATCGCGCAGCGAAGGACGCTCGGCCCTTTCCATCAAGAGAGCTTCGGCACGCGCCGGCGCCGCATCGATGCGATCGACCCCCAATATCAATTCGTTGCTTTTCAACGGTCGGTATAAAACGCTCTGGGTCCGCAGGGGTCCCGCCGGCCGAGTCGCGCGCACGAAAGAGTCCTCGGCCATCGACAGCAACGCAACCGAATGGGCCGATCGCCAAGCGAGCGCCGATTTGGGGTCGGTGGCTCCTTCATGATCTGCGATCGAGGTCGACAGTATCAGCCAACCGATCGGGAACAAGACGAGCGTGACGCCGAGGGCGACGCTGCATTCGACGGCGATCGTCCATCGTGTTCCGATATTCCGCTCGCTCGTCAATTCACCGCTCGACGACTTCATTGCTGCAAACCGCCAATGATTCTCTCACGCAATCGCTATTTGCTTCGCCGATGGTCGGCCGCGGCGCAACGCTCATGCGCCACGTTCCAGGATCGAGAACACGAACGTCGGACGCGTCCTCTTGCAGCGTCGCCAGAAGGGCCCCTATCCCCGTAATCGCCAAGGCCGACGCCACGGTAACGGCGATCCCTATGCTTCTAGACGCCTTCGAACGATGCTCCGATTGCGGCGTTGCTCGCGTCGGCGCCGCGATCTGAAGGCGGGATTGGCGCCGTCCGGTCGACGATCGCGTCACGCGCTTTTCGTTCAAGACATCGAAAGGCCTTCCCTCGGACCTCGAGGGGGCGGACGTCACATCCTGCCAAGCCGCCAAGACCCGCGTCAGCTGCGCGGATTCCCAACCTTGCTGGTTGAGATCCGGATGGAGCCATTTGATCAGCCAATGCTTGTGTCGCAGCATGATCTCGCGCGTCTCCGAGCCACGCAGGCCGAGGATGCTCGCCGAGGGCGCTCCGGGGAAAAGCAACGCCAAATGCAGATAATGAATCGCAGCCGCGCGGACGACGTCGGGCCGCCGCCCGGTCAGCTTTTCGAGCTTGCGACACGTATCGTGGCAGCCTGCCGCGACCTTGATCAGGTCGAGAACGTCCTCCGGCGGCGGCCGATGCCTCAACTCCATGGCGAGACGAGGCATTTGCGCCAATTGCAGAGCGAGCTGAATGGAATGTCCGGTCACTCAGCTCTCTACGGTTGTCGCGGAAGATTGCTCGGAGCGCTCGAGCTGCGGCGATTCGCTCTCGCTGGTGGGGCGTCCATAGCCGTATTCATAATGGGCGTCATAGCCGGTAGGACCGTTCTCGAACCGGAACCGATTGAGAATGCCGCCGAGCACATGGGCGCGAGCCATGCTCAGGCGCTTGAGCGCTATTCCGATCACGTCCCGTCTCGTCTCTCCAGCCGAGATGACGAACACCGTCTCGCTGATCGCATTTGCGATCAGCGGCGCGTCGGCCAGTCCCAAGACCGGCGGCGCATCGACGATGATCAGATCGAAAAACTCGCCGCCGAGCGACAGGAGCGACGAAAACTTCGGACCGCTGAAAAGGTCCGCCGGATTGGGCGGCAACGGACCGGACGCGATGAAAAACAATGTTTCCAGCTCCACGCGCTGCACGACTTCCGATGCTTGCATGGTTCCGGATAGATAGCTGCTCAATCCGACCGAATTCGAGACCTCGAAATGGTTGTGAAGCGAGGGCTTGCGGAGATCGGCGTCGATCAAGAGCACTCGCATTCCCTGTTCCGCGCAGATGCTGGCGAGCGCGAACGACAGCGTGCTCTTGCCTTCGCCGGGCCTCGCGCTCGTAACTGCGATGCTTCTCGGCAAGCCCGTCGGGGTCGAGAACTGCAGCGCGGTCTTCAATGAACGCAAAGCTTCGGAGAAATTCGACCGGAAGTTTCCGAGAGCCGCCTTCATGGCCGCCGGGTCTTCCACCGCCGGAACCAACCCGAGGACCGGAAGCCGGAAGCTCGTCTCGACGTCCTGCGGAGATTTGATCGTGTTGTCGAGATATTCGATGACGAAAGCAGCGCCGACGCCGCATAGGAGGCCGATGATCGCGCCGATCGCGAGATTGCGCATCGGACGCGGCGAGTATGGCGCCGTCGGCCTTTCCGCCGGATCGACCACAGAGATATTGTTGGAATCCATCGCTCCGAGGACGCTGATTTCCTTCGTGCGCTGAAGCATCTGCTCATACAGAATTCGATTTGTCGCGACCTCGCGCTGCAGCATGTCATATTGGATGCTGCGGCCTTGCTCATTGGTGAGCTCGGCTTTGAGCTGCGCCAGCTGCTTCTCGAGCTCGGCTTCTTCGTTCAATGCGCCGAGGTATTGCGTTCGAATGGAATCCTTGACGACCGTGATGATTTTGGAGGCTTGATGATCCAGCTCGTCCATTTGCGACTTGATCGCGACCATTTCAGGATAGCTCGGCTTGAAAAGCGTCAGCTTTTGTTGATAGTCGGCCGCCAAGCTCGCCCGCTTTTCTCGATTGGCCGACATCCCGCGATTGTCGAGCACTTGCGGGAGTCCGTAGACATTGTCGGTCTGCGCCATGGCCCAGAGCTGCTCGAGCTTCGTTCTTTCGATTTTTGCGCTCCGCAGGCTGGTATTCGCCGCTGCGAGATTGACGGCCGCCAGGGTCGACTTGTTGTCGCCCGATCCCGCGCTGACGATTTGCGCGTGGTCGCCGTAAGCGAGGACCTCGACCTCACTCTTTTCGAGTTTCGCTTTCAGCTCTCGAAGGCGCTCATCCAAATAGTTGCGCGCATATGATGACGCCTCGAAGCGACGCTCCAGATTGCGGCTCGTGAACACATCGGCGACGCCATTGACGATCAGCTGCGCGACGCCGGGATCGGGGTCGGAATAGTGGATCATCACCAGACGCGATCCTCGCTTGGGCTCGACGAGCAGATTGCCGCTGAATTTGAGCACCGCCGCTCGCCGGCGCGCTAACGCATCCGCTTCGGATGTTCCGTCGCCGGCCGAAAAAAGGCTCTTGATGGAGGACAATAATCCATGCGGCTTCGACGGGAGAAATTTCGGATCGTCGAGCAGCCCGAGCCTCACGGCGACCTGCTCGGCAAGGGATCGGCTTTGAAGGAGATCATATTGAGTCATGAAAAACTCGACGTCGCTTCTTCCGCCTTCTTCGCCGGTTTCAAATCCTTGCTGCTGCGTGAAGCGGGTCTCATGCCGCTCTATCTGTATAACGGCGGTGGCTCGGAAGACGGGAGTCGTCGTCATCGTGACGACCACGGCAAGCAGGATGAACGCCGCGACAATGCTGCCGATCAGCTTGCCGTGCTTGAGAAAGAGCTGCCAATAGGCGGCGAGATTGAATTGGCCGGTCGCCCCGGAGCCGGTCAGATTGGCGGCGAGCAGCTGAAGTCCGGCGAGGTCACGCGTCGCGCCGCTATCCGGGCTGACGCTCGGCAGCCCCGACTGGTCGAACCGGTTTCCATTCTCCAAATTCATGCCATTTGCCTGCTAGACCGTTCGTGTGTCGCAGAGCGATCCGCGCGCCGTCCGCGGAAAGCGTCCCAGAATCCCGCCCCAGAATTCAGACGTCGAGAAATGCAGCCGAGCGACGCGTTGCAATCGATGGGCTATGAACGAGGGAATGCGGCGCGGCCGGCTCTACAGAGCCGTCACTGAAAGCGAAGCGCGAGACAGCGGCGTCAAGGCGCGAGACGCGTTGCGAACCCCGCCCCTTGCAATCCGACGCCGAATACATCTTTGAACTCGGTCCATGCGGATCGGATAGCGGACTCGCCGACCACGATGACATCGCCGGCAATGAGTATCGGGTCCTCGCGCGCACCCGAGCGAATGGACGAAATATCATATGTCGTCGTGACGCGCGTATTGTTCACATCGCGAAAAATAGCGACATTGTAATCGGCCACCCTGGTCAAGCCTTTGGCTTGCGCAATCGCCTGCAACAGCGTCGTGCGCCCCGCCAATGGGTAGATGCCGGGCCCCGCGACCTCGCCCTCTATCGTGTACCGCTGGCTCGCGAAATCCTTCACGGCAACATGCACGTCGGGAGCGCGTAGATAATTCGCGCCGAGACGGGCGGCGATCGTCATTTCGAGTTCCTTGACGCTTTTTCCCTTCGCCGGCAATTCTCCGATCAGGGGCATGGAGATATATCCGGTGCGAGAGACTTGCCGCGTCCCATCGAGGTCCTTCACTTGAAAGACGGTGATTTCGAGAACGTCGAGCGGCTGGATGCGGTAATCGGCTTCCAGTTGGCTGGGATCCGAATTATTGCGCTGCGCCGTCGAGGCTCCGGCAGCGCCGTTCTCACGAACGAAAGACGCCGTCGTATCCTCTGCAGGGTTGCCGGACGCGACGCAGCCGCCGAGCAGCAGCAATAGGGAGGACGCCGCCAGCATGTGCCGAAACCTCACTCCGCTGGCGTCCATGATCGAACCTCTTCATCAATCGTTTCTTGAATGCAAGCACGGACGCGCCGCCTCGGTCGGACGCTTCGAGCGCATTGTGAGAATGGCAGGCCGCGGCGCTTCGGCGCAGGACTCGGCCATTCGATTGTCGATGGGCGCGAGAAAACGCTCGCGGTCTCCGACCGCGGCAATTCACGTCGACGCCGTTCAGATTCGACGTCTCTCGCGCAATCTGTGAATTCCAGTTCGGCGTCGCAGCGCACAGGCGGATGGACGCATGGTCGCGACCCTCGCCGCGCGGTCCCGATCACTGGCAAATCGAGCATCGGCGCCGAAGACCAAAATGCGAATGCTGCATTCATTCCACGCTACCGCACTTCGGGTGAAACACGCCGCCCGTTTCCTCGTCCTTATCTTCGTCGACGTATCTTCGTCAGCGTGTCTTCGTCAGCGTGTCTTCGTCAGCGTGTCCTGCGACACGCCTCCCCCACGCGGCTACGCAGCGCTACGCCGGACAAAAAATGTAAAACGCCAGATCCATTAATCTCGCTGCGGAGATTTCGATATTGGCGCACGACACGAGCATAAACGTGCGAGCAAGCAAATCTCGACGATCAACACATGTGATTGCCAGACGAATGTAGTCTCCAATTGCAGAAACTCCACTGGTCGCAAAATACGAATGACGACAGCCGTCGAATGGCTCTATTCAGGATTAGATCGGGACCGTTGATACGATACAATTCACTGGCAGGCTCGCTAGGAAAATTACCTAATATGCGCGCTCCGCGTGCCGATGCGCATCGAATGCCGAGAAATCATGGCTCATTCTTCCCGAGCTGGAACCGAACGCTCGTGGATTTTGTTCGTGCTTTGGCGGCGCGCGTCATCGACGCGGCGGCGACAGACGCGCAGCGGCGCGTCATGCCGACGACTCCGATTGTTGTGAATTCGCGAGCGAGGGGATTCCCGCGCTCGACTCCCGCCGGTCCATCATGACCACCATTCGAAAAGCCAATCAGCAAGCGCTCTTCAGCCCATCACGCGCGCGATGCTATGCCGACATCTCGAGCGCTTTCGATGGAAGGGGCGCGAAGGCTCTCGTGCGCGAAGGCACGGACGGAGCGAAGACATGGACAGAGCGAAGACATGGACGAAGCGAAGACATGCGCGAAGGCATGGACGCGGCCGGGCTCGTGGCGCGATGAAATGAAGACGAGCGGCGAAGCGAGAATGCAGAGCCTCGCCCGAGTCCGGAGCCTCTCGGTCGGAGCTTTGCCCTCGGGGGCGAACGATGATCTGGCCAGAGGGAGACGCCACGCGCCGCCACCATGCTGACATCGATCGACGACGACGGAAGCGATGCCTGCGCAGCTGGCGGCGTTCACCCCGACATCACGTCGCGGACCGACGATCGGCGCCGCCTCCGAGCATAATGCCGACGACGAGCGTCGAATGAGCGACTGTCTCGGGCCGTTTCCGTTCTCGGCCCTCTTCGAAAGTGAAACAATCGCTCGACTTCGACTCCTCGAGGCGGCGGGAGGTTCGGCGATTTACGACGCCGATCGCCGGTCTGACGACGGTCGCCGCTATTTCCGGGCCTTTCGGGCGGCGTAGCGGGCGTCTCGGGCCGCCTTGCGTTCGGCCGCGGACGCTATTTCGCGCTCCGCCTCCTCGGCGGCTCGTGCGTCGCGTTCCGCCTGCTCCGCCTTCAGAACCATTTCTTGCGCGGCTCGCTCTTCCGCCGCACGGGCTTCGGCGGCGAGCCGGACTTCTTCACGTTCTGCGGCTCGCACGTCGCGCGCGGCGATGATCGCCTGTCGGGCGGCGAGCCGCTCGGCCGCGCCCTCGTTGATCTGGGCCGTCAAGGCGCGGAATTTCTCCAGCTTTGCTTTTTTCGCCGCCTCGGCGGCGCTTCGGCGCTCGTCAAAATCGGCGTTCTTAAAAATGGCCATTCCTTCACGTCCTCGCTGACTTGGATTGTTGCACTGCGTCGGAGACCCTTAAGGCATCGCGCTCCCGGAACAAAATATGGCTGAACAGCCGTAGCTCGGACGGGAGAGCGGGCCGGCAGGCAGGCAGGGTCCCGGACCAACGGGCCGGGGCGTCGATCCACGCGCGTCCGGCGGCGCCATCGCTATTTCGGCGGCTCGCTTCGGGCGTCCGACCACTCCTCCCGATCGTCCTCCGCTTCGTCCGGAGGCTCCGCGTCTTCTTCCGCCACCGCCAAAACGCTGTCGAGATCGGCGACCGATCGGGGCGGCTGCAACAATCCCTCGTCCTCCAGCCGCTCGAGATCGGGCAGATCGCGCAGGTTGGCGAGGCCGAACGCCTGCAGAAATGTCCGCGTCGTCACATAAGCGAAAGGCGCGCCGGGCTCGGGCGCGCGCAGGACTCCGTCGATGAGATCGAGACGCTTCAGCCGGCCGATGACGTCGCGGCTGATCTCCTTGCCGGCGAGGCGCGAGAGCTCCGCCCGCGTCGCCGGCTGCAGATAGGCGATGGCGGTCAGCGCCAGCAATTCGGTCGGCGTCAGCTCGGGCGCGCCGGCGTCGCGCAGCGCGGCCACGCGCGCCGCCCGGATCGCGCCGGCGAAACGCGGGCGCGTGCGAAATTGCCAGCCGCCGGCGACGAAGACGATGTCGTAGGGGCGCCCGCGCAGCTCGTCGACAATGTCTTCGACGAGATCGTCGAGATTGCACTCCCGACCGACCAGCCGCGCCAGCGTCTCGCGCGGCACCGGATCGCGGGCGGAAAAAATCACCCCCTCGACGCGGCCCATCCACTCGCGCCAGCGCATGGGCTCGGGCAAATCGGCGAGCTCCGTGTCGAAGGACGCCTCTGGCTCGGCTTTCCGCGGTCGACTCATCGGCGTCGCCTAGAGGCCGTAGAGGCGAAAATTCGGGCGGCCCGACAATTCGCGCACGGCGCCGAGCGCGACGAGCCGATCGAACAGCCGGCGCGCGGCGCGATCGGAGAGCCGCGCCATCCGCGCCGCCCGCGCCGGCGACACGGCGTCGTCGGCGAGCAGCAGCTCGACGACGCGGCCGGCGCCCTTGGCGCGCAGCTTCGGCGCGACGGCGAGCAGCCGGTCCGCGCGTCGCGCCAACTCGGCGGCGAGCGCCAGCGCATCGCTGGTCGCCAATGCGACGGCGGCGGCGACGGCGTCGGGCCACTGCGGATCGCTCGGCCGCGGCCGGCGGCCGTTGGACCCCACGCGCAGCGCCGGGCGCAGCATTGTCGTGGCGACGAGCGCGACCGGCCGCTCCCACGCCAAATGTTCGGCGAGCGCGACATCGGCGGCCCACCAGGCCAGCAGCTCCGCCTCGGCGCATGCGGCCGCCGGCAGCCGCCGCGACAGAACGGCGCCGGCCGCCGCCGCCGCGGCGAGCGGCTGCGCGCATCCGGCCGCCGCGGCGCGCGCCTCGGAGGCCAGCGTCACCCAATCCGAGCCGCGCGGCAGATCGACGCTTTCGGCGGCCGCGCAAAATGCGGCGGCGTCCAGCGTCGCCGGGCGATCGGCGAAGGCCCGCCACAGGCGATGAAGACGGCCGGCGGGGCTCGTCTCCCCGCCGCCGGAGGCCAGATGCTCGGCGTCGCGCAAGGCGGCTTCGTCCTCGCGCAGGCGCAGCGCCGTCGCCGCGGCCGCCGCGGCGCGCAACGCCAGACGCCGGCGAAGCGCGCCGGCGAAAGGCGGCTCGGCGCGGACGATCTGGTCGAACAACGCCAGCCCAGCGCCGGCGGAGAAGACGGCGCCGGCCGGCGTCGGCAGACGCGCCCATGCGGGATAGACGTTGGAGATCAGCGTGCTGGATGGCGGCGTGGCGTCGACGCGAACCGCCCGCCGCCGGACGGGCGGCGTCGCGGGCGCCGTGGCGGCGAGCGGGTCGGCGGGATCGAATCGGCGCATCGCGGGATCGTAGCCGATAGCGGCGCTTTGTCACCGGGATTCGCGCAGGATCCGCCGCCCCGAGCGGACGCGCCGTCGCAGAACCCCGACGGCGAGGACGCGTCCGACAGTCTGGACTGTCGCATCGCCGATCAGAATTTTTCGGCCGAGCCAGCCTCTTGAAATGACCATGTCAGCATCGATGGCTATAAATCGAACGGGAAGCGTAAAGAGATGTTGCATCGGGCGACTACTTCCGACATCGCATGAATTCGGCGCCGCGAAGGCTCGGAATGCTCGGCGCCTGTCGGAAGCGTCTCGCCGATATTCGCGTCTCCGAGGGCGGGGTCGCATTCGTCTTCGGCAAGGGCGATAGAGCGAAAGGGCTCGGATCATAAATGCAACGCCGCCAATGGGTTCGATACGGGCGAACGCCGCCTGACGCGCCGGCGCGAGATCGCGGATCATCGGCGCGGCCCGCCGATGAGCGCGTAGCGACGAATCGAGACGATGAGCGAGAGACGATATGCGGGCGTGTCGGAAGTGGTTCGAGTTGGTCGGCGAACGCCCGCTTATGGTTCTGATGAGTTTCTGTCGAGCGGCGAGACGGCGGCGCCGCGCGCTGACGCGCATGGGCGCGGCGGCAATGGCGATCGCATCGCTCGCCGGCTGCATGGCCGGCCCCGACTATGTCCGCCCCGCGGACGTCGTCCCGGCCCGATTCAAGGAGGGCGGCGGCGTGGCGAAGGGGACCGCCGAGACGCGCAAGGGCTGGAAGCCGATCGCGCCGCTCGACGAGGCGGATCGCGGTCCCTGGTGGCGCGTCTTCGACGATCCGCCGCTCTCGAAGCTCCTCGCCGAGGTCGAACTCTCCAATCAGAACGTCGCAGCCGCCGCCGCGGCCTATGACCAGGCCCAGCAGATCATTCGGCAGGGCCAGTCCGGCCTTTTTCCGACCATAACCACGAATTATGCGCCGACGCGACGCCGCACGCCCTCCTCCGCCAGCGACGCGGTCTATTCGAACGGCTTCTCCAACGCCTCGAACGCCAGCTGGGAGCTCGACGTCTGGGGCCGCATCCGCCGCACGATCGAGGCCGATGCGGCGTCGGCGCAGGCGAGCGCCGCCGATCTCGCCAATGCGAAGCTCTCCGCGCAAATCCAGCTCGCCGCCGCCTATTTCAACCTGCGCGCGACCGACGAGCTTCAAGCCTTGTACGAAGAGACGCTCGTGTTGTTCCGCCGCACGCGCGACATCTCGAAGAATCAATATTCGGTCGGCACGACGTCGCGCGCGGATTTCATCACCGCCGACAATCAGCTGCTGACGACCGAGGCCGCCGCGATCCAGACCGGCGTGCAGCGCGCGCAATTCGAGCATGCGATCGCGGTGCTGATCGGACGCAGCCCGTCGGATTTCTCCATTCCCAAACGCAGGTGGAAGGCCAAAAAGCCGCCCGCCATTCCCGCTGGCGTTCCCTCGGAGCTGCTGGAGCGCCGTCCCGACATCGCCGCGGCGGAGCGCGATCTGCAGAGCCGCAATGCGCTGATCGGCGTCGCCATCGCCAATTTCTATCCGCGCGTGAGCCTCACCGCCGCGCTGAGCTTCGCCGCGACGCAGCCCTGGCCGGTGGCCGTGGCCAATGAGAGCTGGTCGCTCGCCGGCAGCGCCGCGCAGACGCTGTTCGACGGCGGCCTCCTCGACGCGCAGCGCGAGGCGGCCGTCGCCTCCTACGGCCAAGCCGTCGCATCTTATCGGCAGACCGTGCTGACGGCGTTCGGCCAAGTGGAGGACCAGCTCGCGACGATCCGCCTGACCGCGCAGCAAGTCGCGCGGCTGGATCGCGCGGTCGAGGAGGCGCGCGAAGCCGTGTCGATCTATCTCAACCAATATCGCGAGGGCACGGTGGTCTTCACCAGCGTCGCCAATGCGCAGTCGACATTGATCAGCAATATTCGGTCGGCAGTGTCGGCGCGGCAGAGCCTCTATGTCGCGACCGTCGATCTCGTCGGCGCGCTCGGCGGCGGCTGGGACGCGTCGCGCCTGCCGCCGATCGACGAGCTCTCCCGAATCGCCGCGCCGCCTCCGCCCGTCCCGGCGAGCGCGCTCGCGGCCTCCGTGGCGCAACCCGATTCGAGGTGACGAAGGCCATGTGGAAAGATCATAGCGGCGAGACGAAAATGGACGAGAAGGTCCTTTCCCGGATAACGGACGCCGAAGCCGCGCCAGCGCGAGCGCCGATGGCCGCGCGATTCGCCGCCCGGCTCAGGCAGGCGCGGCGCGCGCCGATGACGATCGGCCTTTCCGCGCTCATCGCCGCCGCGCTCGCCTGGGCGGCCTATCACGCGATCGCTCCGACAGAGCCGCAGGCGTCGCGATCGACGCACAAGAGGGGCTCGCCCGCCGCGCCGCAGCCGGTCGCCGTCGCGACCATCGCGCGCCGCGACATCAAAATCGTCCGCCATGGTCTGCTCGGAACCGTCACTCCCATCGCCAATGTCTCCGTCAAGTCGCAGATCAGCGGCTATCTGATGAAGGTCGGATATAAGGAGGGACAATTCGTTCAGAAGGGCGACTTTCTCGCGCAGGTCGATCCGCGGCCCTATGAGGCGCAAAAGGCGCAGCTCGAAGGGCAGATGATGCGCGACCAGGGCTCGCTCGAGCAGGCGCGCGACGATCTTCGCCGCTACCAGTCGCTGAAGAAGCTCGACTCGATCTCGCGCCAGCAGGCGGACAATCAGACCTGGGTCGTCAAGCAATATGAAGGCGCCGTCAAAGCCGATCAGGCGCAGATCGACAATCAAAATCTCAATCTCGCCTATGCGCGCATCGTGGCTCCCGTCGCCGGCCGAGTCGGGCTGCGGAAGGTCGACGCCGGCAATTACGTGACGACCGCGGACGTCATCGCCCTCGTCACGCAGATCGATCCGATCACGGTGATTTTCGGCGTGCCGGAAGATTACATTCCCGACATCATGCGCGCGCAGAAAAAGAGCGGCGGGCTCGAGGTCGCCGCCTTCGATCGCTCCGATACGAAGCAGATCGCCACCGGCCGTCTGCTGACGCTCGACAATTCGATCGACTCGACGACCGGAATGGTGAGCGGCAGGGCCGAGTTCGAGAACAAGGAGGAGACGCTCTACCCCAATCAATTCGTCAACGTCCATCTGCTGGTCGACGTGCGCGAAAAAACGATCGCAGCGCCCAAGGCCGCGATCCGGACCGGCGCTTCCGGACCATTCGTCTACAAGGTGACGGACGACAGTCGCGTCGTCATGCAGTCGGTGACGCCCGCGGAAGGCGAGCATTTCGACGACTTCGCCGGATTCAACGATGGCATGATCGAGATCGCCGGCGGCCTCGCCGAAGGCGATCGCGTCGTCGTCGACGGAGCGGACCGATTGCGCGACGGCGCCTCCGTTCGACTCGCGGCGAGCGACGGCCGGGCGTCGGCGACGCCGCCTTCCGAAACGCCCAGCAAGGACCCGAGCCAGGAGCCGCCGCAGGAGCGGCGTCGGCGCCGACAGACGACGCCGCAGTGAGCGCGCCGACGATCACGCGTTCGACAAAGGCGCTCTGACATGAACCCATCGAAGCTCTTCATTCTGCGCCCGGTCGCCACGACACTGCTGATGGCGGCGATCCTGATCGCCGGCGGCTTCGCCTATCAGCTGCTGCCGCTCTCGGCCCTGCCGTCGGTGGATTATCCCACCATCCAGGTGCAGACCTTCTATCCCGGCGCGAGCCCGGAGGTGATGACCTCCGCCGTGACGGCGCCGCTCGAGCGACAATTCGGGCAGATGCCGGGCTTGAACCAGATGACCTCGACGAGCTCCGCCGGCGTCTCGCTCGTCACCTTGCAATTCGATCTCGGCCTCGGCCTCGACGTCGCCGAGCAGCAGGTGCAGGCGGCGATCAATGCGAGCGGCAATCTCGTGCCGAAGGATCTGCCGGCCCCGCCGACCTACGCCAAGATGAATCCCGCCGACGCGCCGATCATGACGCTCGCGGTGACGTCGAAGTCGCTGCCGCTCGTCGATGTCGAGGACTTCATAGAAACGCGGCTCGCGCAAAAGCTCTCGCAATTGCCCGGCGTCGGATATGTCGGCGTCGGACACGGCCAGCGCCGGGCGATGCGCATTCGATTCAACCCGACGGCGCTCGCCAAATACGGGCTGCGCATCGACGATCTGCGCACGATCATCGGCAACGCCAGCACCAATGCGCCGAAGGGCTCCTTCGACGGTCCGCAGCAAGCCTCGACGATCAACGCCAACGACCAGATCGACGATCCGGAATTGTTCCGCAAGCTCATTGTCGCCTATCGCAACGGCAATGCGGTCCGCCTCTCCGACGTCGCCGAGGCGCAGCACGGCTCCGAGAACGACAAGATCGCCTCATTCGCCAATTCGACGCCGGCGGTCATCGTCGAGATCCGCCGCCAGCCGGGCGCCAATGTCATCGAGGTCGTCGAGAATGTGAAGGCGATGCTGCCGCGGCTGCGCGACTCGCTGCCGCCGTCGATCGAAGTGTCCGAGCTCAGCGACCGAACGACGACGATCCGCGCCTCGGTCGAGGATGTCCAATTCGAGCTCGTCCTCGCGATGGCGCTCGTCGTTCTGGTCATTTTCCTGTTCCTGCGCAATCTTCCCGCGACGCTCATCCCCAGCCTGTCGGCGCCGCTCTCGCTCGTCGGCGCTTTCGCCATCATGTATCTTCTGGGATTCAGCCTCGACAATCTCTCGCTGATGGCGCTCACCATCTCGACGGGCTTCGTCGTCGACGACGCCATCGTGATGATCGAGAACATCACGCGCTATGTCGAGCGCGGCGTCTCGCCCCTGGAGGCGGCGCTGCGCGGCTCGGCGCAGATCGGCTTCACGATCGTCTCGCTCACCGTCTCGCTCGTCGCCGTGCTGATTCCGCTCTTGTTCATGGGCGACGTCGTCGGACGGCTGTTTCACGAATTCGCCGTCACCCTCGCCGTCACCATCGTGATCTCGGCCATCGTCTCGCTCACGCTCACGCCGATGCTCTGCGCCAAGCTGCTGCGCCACAGGACGCTCGCGCAGCGCGGACGCTTCGACATCGCCGCGGAGCGCCTCCTCGATCGGATCATTCGCGCCTATGCCGGCGCGCTCGACGTCGTTCTCGAGCATCAACCCGCCATGCTCGCGGCGACGATCGCCACGCTCATATCGACATGCCTTCTCTATGTCGTCGTCCCCAAGGGCTTTTTTCCCAGTCAGGACACGGGCGCGATCCAGGCGATTTCCGAAGCCAAGCAGGAGATCTCCTTTTCCGCCATGGTCGCGAAGCAGCATGCGCTCGGCGAAGCCATCCTGCGCGATCCGGACGTCGAGACCGTCGGCTCGCTGGTCGGCGTCGACGGTCAGAACACGACGCTCAACGCCGGCCGCTTCTATATTTCGCTGAAGCCGCTTCCGCAGCGCAGATCGAGCGTCGCCGATGTGATCGCGCGGCTCCAGTCGGCGGCGGCGGAGATCCCGGACATGCGGCTCTATATGCAGCCGGTGCAGGATCTGACGATCGACTCCACCGTCAGCAAGGCCGCCTATCATTTCGTGCTTCAGAACGCCAATATGCCGCTTCTCGCCGAGTGGACCCCCAAGCTCGTCGAGCGGCTGCGCGAGGCGCCCGCGCTCGCCAATGTCGCGAGCGATCTCCAGAACCGCGGCAAGGCGCTCGACATAGTGGTCGACCGCGCCACGGCGGCGCGCTTCGGCATCACCATGGCGGCCGTCGACAATGTGCTCTACGATTCTTTCGGCCAGCGCATCGTCTCGACCATCTACACGCAATCCAATCAATATCGCGTCATTCTCGAGATCGATCCCAAATTTCAAGCGTCGGAAGCCGCGCTCGCCAGCCTCTATCTGCCATCGTCCGCCTCGTCGAGCGGGCAGGTCCCGCTCGCGGCGATCGTGCATCTGGAGGAGCGCGACGGCCCGCTGCAGATCACGCATTTCGGGCAATTCCCGGCGACGACCATCTCCTTCGATCTCGCGCCGGGCGTCTCGCTCGGCGCGGCGGTGAGCGCCATCGAGACCGCGAAGGCCGCAATCGACCTGCCACAGAGCTTCACGCTCGCCATGCAGGGCGCCGCCGCCGCCTTCACGACCTCCTCCACCGATCGGCTCATGCTCATCATCGCGGCGATCGTGACCATGTATATCGTGCTCGGCGTGCTCTATGAGAGCTTCGTGCATCCGATCACGATCCTGTCGACGCTTCCCTCCGCGGGCGTCGGCGCGCTGCTCGCGCTGATGGCGACGGGCCACGACCTCGACGTGATGGGCGTCATCGGGATCATTCTGCTGATCGGCATCGTCAAGAAGAACGCCATCATGATGATCGACTTCGCGCTCGAGGCGGAGCGCGTCGACGGACTCTCGCCGCGCGAGGCGATCTATCGCGCCTGCCTGTTGCGCTTCCGTCCGATCCTCATGACGACGATGGCCGCCATTCTCGGCGCCGTTCCGCTGCTGCTCGGCTCGGGCGTCGGATCGGAGCTGCGGCAGCCGCTCGGCGTCGCCATCGTCGGCGGCCTGGTCTTCAGCCAGATTCTGACGCTCTTCTCGACGCCCGTCGTCTATCTCTACTTCGATCGCCTGGCGCATCGCGTCAGACGGCTCGGCGCCTCCGGCCGCGACGCGCGAGAGGAGGCGGCGAAGTGAATTTCTCGGCTCCGTTCATCAAGCGGCCGGTCGCGACGACGCTGCTCACGCTGGGGCTCGCATTGGCGGGCGTTTCCGCTTACATGCGATTGCCGGTCGCGCCGCTGCCGAAGATGGATTTTCCGGTCCTGTCGGTGTCGGCCTCGCTGCCCGGCGCCTCGCCCGAAATCGTCGCGACGAGCCTCGCCGGTCCTCTGGAGCGCCGTCTCGGGACGATCGCCGATGTGACGACGATGACCTCGTCGAGCAATGCGAGCCAGACGAACATAATGCTGCAGTTCGGCTTTGGCCGCGACCTCGACGGCGCCGCGCGCGACGTGCTGGCGGCGATCAACGCCGCGGCGGCCGATCTGCCCGCTGGCGTCTCGTCCAGTCCGTCCTATCGCAAGTTCAATCCGGCGGACGCGCCGATCGTCACCCTCGCGCTGATCTCCAAATCGCTCACCCGCGCGCAGCTCTACGACGCGGCGAACGACATTCTCCAGCAACGTCTCTCCCAGCTCGCCGGCGTCGGGCAGGTGACGGTCGGCGGCGCCGCCTCGGCCGCGGTGCGCGTCGACCTCGACATCTCCACCTTATTCAAATACGGCATCGGCCTCGAGGATGTGAGCGCGGCGCTGGCCTCGGCCAACGCCAACAGCCCCAAGGGCGACATTCTGCGCAATGGGGAACGCTGGCAGATCTACACCAACGACCGCGCCAGCCGCGCGGCCGATTATCGCAATCTCGTCATCGCGTATCGCAACGGCTTCGCGGTGCGGCTCAGCGAGGTCGCCGAGGTCGAGGATTCGAACGTCGACCTGCGCAACGCCGCGATCGCGCGCGGCGAGCCGGCGGTATTGGTGACCGTCTTCCGGCAGCCGGGCGCGAACATCATCGAGACCGTCGATCGGATCGAGGCGCAGCTTCCAAAGCTCGCCGCGTCGCTGCCGAACGACGTCGAGCTCATCCAGGCGTCCGATCGCAGCACCTCGATCCGCGCGTCGCTCGCCGACACGGAGCTGACCCTGGCGCTCGCCGTCGTGCTGGTCGTCGGCGTCGTCTATCTGTTCGTCGGCGATTGGCGCGCGACGCTGGTGCCGGCGGTCGCCGTGCCGGTGTCGATCATCGGCGCATTCATCGCGATGGACTTTCTCGGCTATAGTCTGAACATTCTGTCGCTCATGGCCCTCACCATCGCGACGGGCTTCGTCGTCGACGACGCGATCGTCGTGCTCGAGAGCATCCAACGCCATTCGGAAAATGGCGCGTCCCCGCGCGAGGCGGCGCTTCGCGGCGCGCGCCAGGTCGGCTTCACCGTCGTCTCGATCAGCCTGTCGCTGGTCGCGGCGTTTCTGCCATTGCTGCTGCAGAGCGGCCTTCTCGGGCGCGTGTTCCGCGAGTTTTCGGTGACGCTCTGCATCGCGGTTCTCGTCTCGCTCGTCGTGTCGCTGACGACGACGCCCATGCTCTGCTCGATCCTCCTCGGAGCCGCGCCGCGCCGCGAGCGGCGATGGAACGATTTATTCTCGCGCATGGCGCGCGCCTACGAGAACAGCCTGACCTGGGCGCTGCGTCGGCGCGGCCTGATCCTGACCGCCCTCGGCGTGTCGCTCGTGCTGACGCTGGAGCTGCTCTTCATCATTCCCAAAGGCTTTTTTCCCGAGCAGGACACCGGCGGCCTGGTCGGCTCGTTCCGAACGGACCGAGGAGCGTCCTTCCAGGTGGCGCGCGCCAAGCTCGCGGAATTCGCCGCCATCGTGCAAAGCGACCCGGCGGTGGAACTGGTCACGGGCTCGGTCGGCGCGAGTGGGGGAGGCGGCGGCGGCGGCCGCGGCGGATCGAATGGCGGGACACTCTCGATCGCGCTCAAGCCGCGCGCGCAACGCGACGTGAGCAGCGCCAAGGTCATGGAGCGACTGCGGCCGGAACTCGGCCGGGTCGTCGGCGCGCGCATGGTCATGCGTCCCGTTCAAGACCTCGTCGGCGGCGGAAGGGAGAGCGACGCGCTCTATCAATATACGCTTCTGGGCGACAGCTATGCGGAGCTGGTCGAATGGACCGAGAAGATCACCAAGACGCTGCAGCACAATAAAATCCTCCTCGACGTGATCTCGGATCAGCAGCAGAACGGCGTCGAGACCTATCTGGAGCTCGACCGCGATACGATGTCGCGGCTGGGCCTCACCCCGGCGCAGGTCGACAGCACGCTCAACGACGCCTTCGGCCAGCGGCAGGTGTCGACGATCTACGGGGACTTCAATCAATTCCGCGTCGTGATGGAGGCGGCCGCCCGCTACCGCGAGGACCCGCAATTCCTGCGCGATATCTATGTGAGCGCGACGGCCAAGCCGGTGAGCGGCTCCGCGGCCACCGTCCTTCCGGTCGGCTCGGTGACGGCGAGCGCGGGGTCGTCGGCGACGAGCTCCTTCTTCGACTCCGCACGCAACGCCTCGACCAATTCGATCGCCGTCTCGACGCGCGGCGGCGGATCGATCGGCGCGGCGGTCAGCACCGCGTCGGAGACCATGACGCCGCTGGTCGCCTTCGCGCGATTCAAGCGTGCGGCGACGCCGCTCGCGATCAATCACCAAGGTCCGTTCGTCGCGTCGACGATCTCTTTCAATCTCGCCGAGGGCGCCTCGCTCGGCGAAGCCGTCGACGAGGTCGAGCGCATCGTCGCCGAGATCCATCTGCCGGCGTCGATTCACGGCTCGATGCAGGGAACGGGGCGCATATTCCAGTCGTCCCGCGACGGCCAGACATTTCTGATCTTCTCGGGGCTCATCGCCGTCTATATCGTTCTCGGCATGCTCTATGAGAGCTTCGTGCATCCGATCACGATCCTGTCGACGCTGCCTTCGGCGGGCCTCGGCGCGCTGGCGACGCTCTACGTCTTCGGCTTCCCCTTCGACGTCATGGGGCTGATCGGCCTCTTCCTGCTCATCGGCATCGTCAAGAAGAACGCGATCATGATGATCGACTTCGCGCTCGAGGCGCAGCGCGAGCGACGGCTGAGCCCGCATGACGCGATCGTCGAGGCGTGCCGGCTTCGTTTTCGGGCGATCATGATGACGTCCGCGGCGGCGCTGCTCGGCGCGATTCCGCTCATCGTCGCATTCGGCGACGGGGCGGAGCTGCGCCGCCCGCTTGGCGTCGCCATTGTGGGAGGGCTCGTCGCCAGCCAGATGCTGACGCTCTACACGACGCCCGTCCTCTATCTGACCTTCAGCGACTTGCGCGACCGGGTCGTGGGTTTCTGGGGCCGGCGCGTGTGGCGATGACTCCATAAAGCGCGGGCGACGCCGGAGCGTCGGCGCATGATCACGATCGAAGGGATCGCGCAAGGATCACAATATGCGCAGCGCCGTCGACCTATTGTCGAATAACCTTGTTTCATCGACAGCGGGATCTGCGGGATCGAATCGTTTCCATGCCGAGCGTCGCATGTTAAGTTACATGTAACTAAAGCGGAGAACCGAGCCATGGCGCAGGCGCGGGGCGCGAAGCCCACCAAGGTGAAGGTTCAGGAGCATCGCGATCGTCTGCGCGCTCAAGGCCTGCGGCCTATCCAGATTTGGGTGCCCGACGTTCGCGCCTCGTCCTTCCGGGCGGAGGCGCATCGGCAATCGCTGGCCGTGGCGGCGAGCGCCCATGCGGCCGAGGATCAGGCGTTCATCGACGCTGTGTCCGACTGGGACGATGAATGAGGCGGGGCGAGGTCTGGACCGTCTCCGGCGGCGCGGATTACGCGGGCACGCCGCGCCCCGTCGTGATCGTGCAGGACGACGCCTTCGACGCGACGAACTCGATCGCCATCTGCGCCTTCACCACGGATCCGATCGAGGCGCCCTTGTTCCGGCTGCCGGTGGAGCCGAGCGAGCGCAACGGGCTGCGCTTATCCTCCCGGCTGATGGTGGACAAGATCACGACCGTCCCGAAGTCCAAGGTCGGCGAGCGGATCGGGCGGCTGGACGATGAGGACATGGTCCGGCTCAACCAGGCCGTGATGGTGTTCCTGGGTCTGGCGGTATCGCCGAGAACGGGCCGCCGCCCCGCGCGCTAAAAGATCGCATCAACGGCCTGGAGGCCATCCGCGATCAGGCGAAAGCCGACGCCGCGCGCGCCGAGGATCGAAGTCCCGGCTGCTCCAGACCGCTCGTGGCGAATCGCGGCGCAAACGCAGTGTTCACTCAGGGTCAGAAGCTGGCGGAGGGGGCGGGATTCGAACCCGCGATACGGTTTCCCGCATACACACTTTCCAGGCGTGCGCCTTCAACCACTCGGCCACCCCTCCGCGAATCCCGGCCGGCTCAGATTCGGCCCCGGATCGGCGCGCACTATATTCACAAGCCGCCAGAGTGCAAATCATTCCGCAAGGCGTCCACACTCTAGATGCAGCTCGACGCCCGTAGCGGCCCGCCGTGGACAGACGGCCCCACTCATTCTATTCCTATGCCTCCGCATCGGGCTCGAAACCGTCATGCTGAGATTGCTCATCCGTTTCCTCGGTCTCATCCTCCTGGCCGGGGGATTCGCGGCCCTCATCGTCGATGGCACGCGCTCGCTGGCCGGCGACGGGCTCCATGTCACGCCGCTGAGCGAGGGGGCCGCCGATCTCCTGCCTGCTCAGATGAAGGCGTTTCGCATCGCCATCGAGCAGAAGGCCCCGCAAATCTGGGGCTCGGTCATCTTCGCCCTGCTGCTCGCGCCATTGAGCCTCACGCTCACCGGCCTCGGCGGCCTGCTCATTGCATTGAGCCGCAAGCGCCGCCGCCCGATCGACTATCCCTTGCGCTGACCGCCCCTTTCGCCGCCGGCGCCCTGGGGCCATATCGGGGGTCGCGACGCTCGGACCAGTTTGCGATCCAATGGGATCCGAAACCGATCCGGCCTTCCATTCGGAGCGATACAGAGCGTTTCCAGCCGAAGCGGACACCGGCTCGGCGTCGGAAACGGGTCAAAACAAGAGCCGAAAGTCTCTCCCGCTCACCATTGAAACTGGGAGAGACTCTCGCGAAAGGTCGACCGACATGAGCGATCACTTCGTCAATCACCATCCGATTCACGGCCCCTTTCCGCCGGGGCTGGAGCAGATCGTCCTCGGGCTCGGATGTTTCTGGGGCGCGGAGCGGCGCTTCTGGAATCTCGGCGAGAGCGTCTATTCGACCGCGGTCGGCTATGCCGGCGGGACCACGGAAAACCCCACTTATAAGGACGTCTGCACCGTCCGCACTTTCCATGCGGAAGTGGTGCTCGTCGTCTTCGATCCGGCGAAAATCTCGTTCGAGGAGCTGCTCCGCGTCTTTTGGGAGAGCCACGACCCCACGCAGGGCAACCGCCAGGGCAATGATATCGGCACGCAATATCGCTCGGCGATCTTCTGCTATTCGGATGAGCAGCTGCGGCTCGCCGAGGCCTCGAAGCGCGCCTATGGGGAAGCGCTCGCGGCGCGGGGCTTCGGACCGATCACCACGCAGATCGCGCCGGCCCCGCACTTCTATTACGCCGAGGACTATCACCAGCAATATCTGGCCAAGAATCCGGACGGCTATTGCGGGCTCGGCGGCACGGGCGTCGCCTGCCCGGTCGGCCTCGGCGTCGATCCGGCGTGAGGCGGGCCGAGCGGGACAGAACAGCCCGAGCGGACGAACGCCCGCTCGGCTGAATTCAATTCATCTCCTTTGCGCGGGGAGACGCTAATCGGCCTTCAGCACGCGGCGGCATTCGGTCGGCAGCTTCGACATGGTCATGGGCGGCCAGGTCTTGGTCGATTTCCTCGGGTGCAGCGCCTCGTCGGTGAACCACCAGGCAAGCGATGAATCGCAGCCGTCGCCCGGCGGCACGGGGTCCTGATCCTTGCAGCTCTCCGCGCCGCGCGGGCAAAAGAGCCTTATGTGGAAATGATAATTGTGCCCGAACATCGGGCGCACCTTGGCCAGCCAGGAGCGGTCGCCCGTCGCCTGCCGACACAGCGCCCGCTTGATGGCGGCGTTGACGAAGATGCGCTGCACCTCCGGCGCCCGCGCCGCCGTCCGCAAAACGGCGAGATGGCCCTCGCTCCACACGCTCGGATCGATATCCAGCCGATCCTCGCGCACCATGTCGGTCGCCGACATCTCCTCCCGCTCGGCGCGGGACAATTCCCGCTGCGGCATCGGCGTGAGCCAGATATCGGCGTCGAGGCCGATCTGATGGGAGGCGTGGCCGGTGAGCATCGGCCCGCCGCGCGGCTGCGAGATATCGCCGATCAGCAGGCCCGGCCAGCCGGAGGCCTGCGCCGCCGCCGGCGCGAGGCGCTGCAAAAAGGCGATGAGCGCCGGATGGCCCCAGAAGCGATTGCGCGAGAGCCGCATGATCTGCCAGCTCGGCCCATTGACCGGCAGCGGCTCGGCGCCGGCGAGACAGCCGTGCGAATAGAAGCCGATCGGATCGGGATCGAGCGGGGCGGGGCTCGTCGCGCGGCCGAAGAGCTCCTTGGCCGGCGTCGACGGATCATCCGGATGAGCGAGAGGCGGCAAGGGCTTGGGGTCGAGCGTCCCCCTGTCCTGCGCGAAGGCCGGCCCCGCTGCGGCGAGCCAGAGAACGAATGCGGCCGATCTCCAATGGACCATGTCTGCGGCTTTCGTGGCGAGGTGAGTGACGGGACGCGAGAATCGGTCGGATTCTCGTCGCTTTTCGGGCTTTTCGCCAGCCCGCGCGGCAACACGAAGAAGAGGTGATTCGATTCGCCTCGTTTTTCCTCTTTCATGTCAACCTTACCGTCGGATATAGATTGCCCCTACGTAGGGATCACGATTTTATGCCGCCCTAACTGTGCGGCGTGTGTCTCAGTGTTCGCGGGGAGTGTTTGTGATGCGTTGTTTCAAAGCCCTCGTGCTCGTTCTCGCTGCGATGATCGCATCGATCGGAGCGGCGCAGGCGACCGTGCAAATCCATATCGATCTCTCGACCCAGCGAATGCAGGTCGAGTCGTCCAAGGGCTCGTATAGCTGGCCGGTTTCGACGGCGCGCGCGGGCTATGTGACGCCGCGCGGCGTTTATGCGCCGACCGGCCTGCAGAAAATGCACTATTCGCGCAAATATCACATGTCGCCCATGCCGCATTCGATCTTCTTCAGCGGCGGCTACGCGATCCATGGCACGTCTGCGACCGGCGCGCTCGGCCGTCCGGCCTCGCATGGCTGCGTGCGCGTCTCGCCGGGCAATGCGGCGACCCTCTATAAATTGGTGCAGGAAGAGGGAGCGCAAATCTCCATCACCGGCTCGTCGCCCGCGCGCTATGCGGCGCATAAGCCGCACCGGACCAATGTCGCGAGCCTGCATCGGTCGCATCACTCCCATGCGCTCGCCTATGCGCCCGGCCACCGCTATCGCTCCGTCACCAGCGTGAAGAGCTGGCAGTCGGCGCCGATGACGAGCCCCTTCGGCAATTGACGGAAAGCGCGGAGGCGCGGCGCGCCTCCCGAGCCGTTCATAAGGGCGGCGTTCTTGCTCTCGGCTCAGCCGGCGGAGACGCGGGCCGAGTCCGCCCCGAATTCGGCGACGACCCATTCCTTCAGCGCGGCGACCGCTGGTCGATCGTCGGCGCCGAGAGGGTGGACGAAGTCATATTGCAACCCGTCGAGCACGGGGCCGAAGGGCTGCACCAGCGCCCCGGCGTCGAGCTCCGCGGCGACGAGCGTCAGACTCGCCAACGCCACGCCCTGTCCGGCGACGGCGGCTCGAATTGCGCTCTCCTCATCCGCGGCGACGACGCCGGCTTCCGGGTCGACGCTCTTGGCGCCGCGCTCCTCCGCCCAGCGGCGCCAGCTCGGCAGGCGCGGCCCGCTGGCGTGCGGCCCCCATTCGCGATGGATGAGCACCGTCCCGGCGAGATGCTTGGGACGGCGAATATCGAGACGCGGACTGCAGACCGGCGCGTAGCGATCGGTGAACAGCGGCGTCGCCACCTGGCCGGAATATTGGCCGGCGCCGCAGCGGATCGCGGCGTCCGCCTCGCCGGCGCGCAGATCGGCGGGGCGATCGGACGCATGCAGCCGCAGATCCCAGCCCGGGCTGCGGGAGCGGAAGGATTCGGCGCGCGGCGCGAGCGCCCGCGAGGTGAAGGCGACTGTCGCGGAGAGCGTCGCCGCCTGCCGCCGCTCGGCCGGCCGCCGCGCGCGATCGATGGACTCGGCGATGGCGTCGAAGGCGACGCGCAGATCGAGATAGAGCGCCAGCCCTTGCGGAGTGAGAACGACCTCGCGCGCCTTTCGCGTGAAGAGACGCAGGCCGAGCTCGGTTTCGAGACCTTTGATCTGATGGCTGATCGCCGTCGGCGTGACGCCGAGCTCCGCGGCGGCGAGCTTGAAGCTCTCGCGCCGAGCGGCCGCCTCGAAAGCCCGTAAGGACACCAGCGAGGGCAGAGAACGCATCGACGTCTCCATAGATGAAATCAACTCATCTCATGGACGCGATTTGCCCTTTTGTCAAAGGCTTTGCAATAGGAAGAGATTGCGAAGATAGATGAATTCAGATCATCTATCCGGAAGGGCGCTCCCTTCTCCCGTTTGCGGGAGAAGGGGCGAACGGCGAGCTCGCGCTTTTTCAGCCGGCGAGCTGGCGCAGGACGTAAGGCAGAATGCCGCCATTCTTGAAATATTCGAGCTCGTTGAGCGTGTCGATCCGCGCCAGCAGCGGGACGGTCGCGACCTTTCCGTCGGGATAGACGATCTCGGCGTGCAGAGTCTGGCGCGGGGCCAGCGTGTCGCCGGCGAGGCCGTGGATCGTCACCGTCTCCGCGCCGGTGAGGCCGAGCGAGGCCCAGCTCGTCCCCGCCTCGAAGGTCAGCGGCAATATGCCCATGCCGACGAGATTGGAGCGGTGGATGCGCTCGAAGCTCTGCGCGATCACCGCGCGCACCCCGAGCAGCATCGTGCCCTTGGCCGCCCAGTCGCGCGAGGAGCCATTGCCATATTCGGCGCCGGCGAAGACGACCAGCGGCGCGCCCTCCTCGGCATATTTCGCCGCGGCGTCATAGATGGAGAGCGTCTCGCCGTCGGGGAAATGCTTGGTGGCGCCCCCCTCGGGCGTATTGCCGGCCTCGTCGCGCAGAATATGGTTCTTGATGCGGATATTGGCGAAAGTGCCGCGCATCATCACCTCGTGATTGCCGCGGCGCGTGCCATATTGATTGAAGTCCGCCGGCGCGACCTGGCGCTCGGTGAGCCAGCGGCCCGCGGGCGAGGCGGCCTTGATGGAGCCCGCCGGCGAGATGTGATCGGTGGTGATCTTGTCGCCGAACAGCGCCAGAATGCGCGCGTCGACGATATCCACGATGGGCTTGGGCTCTTTGGTCAGCCCCTCGAAATAGGGCGGGTTACGCACATAGGTGGAGCCGCCCGACCATTTATAGGTCTCGCCCGAGGGAGCGTCGACCTTGCGCCAATGCTTGTCGCCCTCGAAGACATCCTCGTAAGTGTCGCGGAACAGCGAGCGCGTGACATTCTTGCGGATATATTTCTGAATGTCGGCGTTGCTCGGCCAGATGTCGCGCAGGAACACCGGCTCGCCCTTCTTGTCATGGCCGAGCGGCTCCTTGGTCAAATCCTTGGCAATGGAGCCCGCCAGCGCGAAGGCGACGACCAGCGGCGGCGAGGCGAGATAATTCGCCTGCACGTCCGGATTGACGCGGCCCTCGAAATTGCGATTGCCCGACAGCACCGCCGCCGCGACAATGTCATGATCGTTGATCGTCTTGGAGACGGCGGGCGGCAGCGGGCCGGAATTGCCGATGCAGGTCGTGCAGCCGAAGCCGACGAGATTGAAGCCGAGCTTGTCGAGATCCTTCTGCAGCCCGGCCTTCTCGAGATATTCGGCGACGACGCGACTCCCCGGCGCGAGCGAGGTCTTCACCCAGGGCTTCACCTTCAGCCCGCGCTCATGGGCGGCGGCGGCGAGCAGGCCGGCGCCGATCAGCACGCTCGGATTGGAGGTGTTGGTGCAGGAGGTGATCGCCGCGATGACGACATCGCCATGGCCGAGATCGTAATTCGTATCCTCGACGGAAAAGCGCTGCGTCGTGTCGCCGGGCTTCTTATATTCGGTCGCGAGCGCGCTCGCGAAAGCGGTTCCGACATCCTCGAGCGCGACGCGCCCCTCGGGGCGCTTCGGCCCCGCGAGCGAGGGGACGACAGTCGAAAGATCGAGAGAAATGGTGTCGGTGAATTCCGGATCTTGCGCGTCCGCCTCGCGGAAAAGGCCCTGCGCCTTGGCGTAGGCCTCGACGAGATCGATGCGCGAATTGGAGCGGCCGGACATTTTCAAATAGTCGAGCGTCTCCTCGTCCACGGGGAAGAAGCCGCAGGTCGCGCCATATTCCGGCGCCATATTGGCGATGGTCGCGCGATCGGCGAGCGAGAGATGCGCGAGCCCCTTGCCGTAGAATTCGACGAATTTGCCGACCACGCCCTTCTTGCGCAGCATTTGCGTGACGGTGAGCACGATATCGGTGGCGGTGACGCCCTCTTTCGGCTCGGCGGTCAGCTCGAAGCCGACAACCTCGGGAATGAGCATGGACAGCGGCTGGCCGAGCATGGCGGCCTCCGCTTCGATGCCGCCGACGCCCCAGCCGAGCACGGCCAGGCCGTTCACCATGGTCGTATGCGAATCGGTGCCGACCAGAGTGTCGGGATAGGCGTATTCGATCGTCTCCTTCTTGCCATCGGCGTTACGGGTCTTCTCCTTCTTCGTCCAGACGGTCTGGGCGAGATATTCGAGATTGACCTGATGGCAAATGCCCGTGCCCGGCGGCACGACGCGGAAATTGTCGAAGGAGGATTGGCCCCATTTCAGGAAGCGATAGCGCTCGCCATTGCGCTCGTATTCGAGCTCGACATTGGCGTCGAGCGCTTTCTTGGTGCCGAATTCGTCGACGATGACGGAGTGATCGATGACGAGATCGACGGGGACGAGCGGATTGATCTTCTGCGGATCGCCGCCGAGCGCGACGAAAGCGTCGCGCATGGCCGCGAGATCGACGACGGCGGGCACGCCGGTGAAATCCTGCATCAGCACGCGGGCGGGGCGGAAGGCGATCTCACGCTCGGCCTTGCCCTTCTCGACGAGCCATTTGGAGAAGCCCTCGATATGCTCCTTGGTGACGGAGCGGCCGTCCTCATGGCGCAGCAGATTCTCGAGCAGCACGCGCAAGGAGTAAGGCAGCCGCGACACGCCCTCGAGGCCATTGGCCTCCGCCGCCTTCAGCGAGAAAAAGTGATAGGCGTCGTCTCCGACCTTTAGCGTCTCTAGGGCTTTGAAACTGTCGAGCGACGGCATTTCGCGCTTCCTTCGATGGTGGGGTCAGATAAGGAATATGGACGCTGGTCGTTGCATCATTAAGAACGACGAAGCAATCCAGAGCCATGGGGGCGGCTCTGGATTGCTTCGTCGTTCCGCTCCTCGTAAAGACCGCGTCGCGCCCGCGGCACATCCTTCTAGAGAATTTCAGGCCAGTGAGCAAAGACGAAGCGGGGACGCGACGTCGCGTCCCCATGGAAATGCGAGCCTCAGCCCGCCTTCATCGCCTCGGGCTTGGTCTTGTTGCGCTTGACCATCAGTCGGTTGAGCGCGGCCACGTAAGCGCGCGCCGAGGCGACCAGCGTATCCGGATCGGCGCCGCGGCCGGTCACCGATTTTCCGTCCTCCGAAAGACGCACGGAGACTTCCGCTTGGGCATCCGTGCCTTCCGTTACGGCATGGACCTGGAACAATTCGAGCGCGGCCTCATGCGGCGCCAGCGCCTTTATGGCGTTGAAAATGGCGTCGACGGGACCATTGCCGGTCGCCTGATGCGTCTTCTTCTCGCCGTCTATGTCCAGGGTCAGCGCCGCCGTCTGTGGCCCGGCCGTGCCGGCGATGACGGTGAGCGCCGCGACCTTTATGTGGTCATTGGCGGTCACGATCTCGTCGTCGACCAGCGCGACGATGTCCTCGTCATAGACGAGCTTCTTGCGATCGGCCAAATCCTTGAAGCGCCTGAAGGCGTCCTCCAGCGCATTCTCGCCCAGCTCATAGCCCAGCTCCTTCAGCTTCTCCTTGAAGGCGTGGCGGCCGGAATGCTTGCCCATGACCAGCGAGGTCTTGGACACGCCGACGCTCTCCGGCGTCATGATTTCGTACGTATGCGCATTTTTGAGCATGCCGTCCTGGTGGATGCCGCTCTCATGCGCGAAGGCGTTCCGCCCGACGATGGCCTTATTGTATTGCACCGGGAAGGACGTCACCGCGGACACCAGCTTGGAGGCGCGCGTCAACATTTTCGCGTCGATATTGGTGTGGAAGGGCAGCGCGTCGGGACGCGTGCGCATCGCCATCACCACCTCTTCCAGCGCGGCGTTGCCGGCGCGCTCGCCCATGCCGTTGATGGTGCATTCGATCTGTCGCGCGCCGCCGCGCACGCCGGCCAGCGAATTGGCGACGGCCAGGCCGAGATCGTCATGGCAATGGACCGAGAAGATCGCCTTGTCGGCGTTCGGCACGCGCTCGCGCACCATGCGGAACAGCGCCTCATATTCCTGCGGCGTGGAATAGCCCACCGTATCGGGGATGTTGATCGTCGTCGCCCCGGCGGCGATCGCCGTCTCCACGCAGCGGCACAGGAAGTCGTGCTCGGTGCGGGTGCCGTCCTCGGCCGACCATTCGACGTCGGCGACGAGATTGCGCGCCCGCGAGACCGAGGAGGCGATCATCTCCAGCACCTTCTCCGGCTCCATCTGGAGCTTGTATCTCATATGGACGGGCGAGGTGGAGATGAAGGTGTGGATGCGCGGATTGCGGGCGTGACGCAGCGCCTCGGCGCAGCGGTCGATGTCCTTGGCGCCGGCGCGGGCGAGACCGGCGATCGTCGCATTCTTCACGCGCTCGGCGATCTCGCGCACCGAATCGAAATCGCCCTGGCTGGCGACGGGAAAGCCGGCCTCGATAATGTCGACGCCCAGCTCGTCCAGAATATCGGCGACCTCGAGCTTCTCCTCGAAGGTCATGGAGGCGCCGGGCGATTGCTCGCCGTCGCGCAGAGTGGTGTCGAAAATGACGACGCGGTCGGCGGCGCGATCGGCGATTGATGCGGCGGGGGAATTGTCGGTCATGATGTTTCGTCCTGAGCTGCTCGGCCCGGCGCGCGGGCGCTTTCTATCGTCTCGGTCGTGGATCCCCTGAATGCCTGGGCCGGATGGCCCTGCGGGCGTTCAGGGGCGACTAAGAAGCAGCAGGCTCGAAAGAAGACGCACGGCTCCACGCGCCGAGGAGCGCGTCGCGTCATTCGTGATGGTGGCCCTTGCCGCCAAATCCAAACGTCCTCGGTCTCATCGGCGCTACGCCGATCCGCCACGAAAATACGCGCCTTCGCCTCTGGTTGCAAGCTCGAGACGCATGAAAGCGCGTCAGACCGACAGCCCGGCCAGCGCCTCGGCCAGAACGCGGGTTTGCGTCCAGTCCAGAAATATGTCGGGGAAGCCGGGCGCCGTCACGGCGACGCCATCGTCCTGGGCCAGCGCCTCGAATTCATGGTCGCTGGCGATCGGGCTCATGAAAATCTGCTTTTCGGCGCTGGTCCCATTGGCGACCGCCGCCAGCGCGCGGGAGAGAATGCCGGCCTCGTTCGGGGTCAGCCGCCGCACCGGCTGCGCGCCCACGCGAATCGTCACCAATGCGCCAAAATGCCTGTGCTCGACGGCCGCGACTTCGACGATTTGCGACATTCGGAGGCTCCTTTTGTTCGAGCCGTTCCCGACACGATACGGCTTTGATTTTTTAACCTGTTGATTTTACGAGTATCGATCATTTTTTTGCGGCGCAGCGAACAAGGCACGATCCTTGAATCCTATAGGCCGCGGGGCGCGCTCCGCCGAGTTGGTCTCGCGAGGGGACCGACAATCAAAATCCATACCTTCCCCGCTTTGAAGAGCGGCGGAGCGGGAGACGAGATGAGTTCCGACGACCGCGACACCATGCCGACGGATATTCGCGGCTATCATCGGCGCACCAAACATGCGCCGAACCGCTATGCGATGGGTCCGGGCTTTCTCGATTGGACGTCGCAGCCGGCGCCTTTCCGCCTGTTCGAGGGCGCGACCCAGACGCCGCTGCCGCTGATCGACGAAACCCCGGCCTTCCCCGGGCCGGCGCCGCAGCCGGCGGCGCTCGATCTCGCGGCGCTGGGGCTGTTTCTCGAGCTCTCCTTCGGCATAAGCGCCTGGAAGAACTATGAGGGCTCGACCTGGGCGCTGCGCAACAACCCCTCCTCCGGCAATCTGCATCCGACCGAATCCTATGTGCTGCTCGACGCGGTCGAGGGCCTCGCGGGCGCAGCGGCGCTCTATCATTACACGCCGCTGCTGCACGCGCTCGAGGAGCGGGCGGTCTATACGGCTGCGCGCGTGCTGCCGAAGGGCGGCTTTCTGTTCGCGCTCTCCTCGGTTCCCTGGCGCGAGGCCTGGAAATATGGCGAGCGCGCCTATCGTTATTGCCAGCTCGACGCCGGCCATGCGATCGGCGCCGTCGCCCAGGCCGCCGCCGCGCTCGGCTGGCGCGCGCAGGCGCTGGCCGAGCCCTCCGACGGCGAGATCGCGGCGCTCATCGGCCTCGATCGCGAGGACGCCTGGCACAAGCGTGAGCCGGAGCATCCCGATCTGCTGATGTGGATCGCGACCGAGCCGGGACCGGCGACGCCGCTCGACCTTTTCGCGCTGATCGACGCGCCGCGCGCGTTCCACGGCCAGGCCAATCGGCTGAGCGAGGATCACGACGGCTGGCCGATCATCGATCTCGCCGGCCAATTCTGCCGCAAGCCGCGCCAGCCGAGGCCGACGACGCCGACCCGCGCGCAAGCGCCGGCGCCGGGGATCGACGGCGTCTCGATCGGCGCCGCCGTGCGCAAGCGGCGCAGCGCCCAGCGCATGGACGGCGCCACCGGCATGTCGCGCGAGGCCTTTGTGGCGCTGCTCGCCTCCACTCTGCCGAGCGAGTCGACTTTGCTCGCGGCCTTCCCCTGGCCGACCTCGGTGACGCTCATCGTCTTCGTGCATCGCGTCGAGGGCGTGGAGCCCGGCCTCTATGCGCTGCAACGCTGTTCCGACGTCGCCGCGCGGCTGCGCGCCGCCAGCCGGCCGGAGTTCGAATGGGCGCTCGTCGATCTCGACGGGCTTCCGCTCTATCGGCTCTACGCCGGCTCTGTGGAAAAAGAGGCGACGAAGCTCGCCTGTCTCCAGCCCATTTCCGGCAAGGGCTGCTTCAGCGTCGCGATGATCGCCGATTTCGATCGCGGACTCGCGGACGACGGCGCCTTCGCCTATCGCCGCCTGCATTTCGAGGCCGGGCTCATCGGCCAGGCGCTCTATCTCTGGGCGACCGCGCTGGGCGTCGCGGGGACCGGCATAGGCTGCTTTTTCGACGACACGGTCCACGAGCTCCTGGGCCTGCCGCCGGGAGACACGCAATTCCAGGATGTCTACCACTTCACGGTCGGAGCGCCCGTCGAGGACACGCGCATTCTGACGCTTCCCCCCTATCCCGATGACAGGCGAGTGCGGCGATGAATATTCAAATCGAACGCCAATATGTCGAAGCGCTGATGGAGCGTTTTCCGGCCCGCGCCGGACTCGCCGAGCAATTGCGCTTCGGCGACAAGGTCGAGGTCGACTTCGTCCAGCTCTCCGACGAGGAGTTGAGCTTCCTCGAGGACATCTACCGCGCGGCGGGTCCGGACATGCGGGCGCGCGCCGCGCAGCTGGCGACGCTGCGTGACGCGCTGAAGGCCGGCGGCAAGCGCTTCGAGCCCAATGAGCTCGAGCAAGTGCTCCCGGCGATGGTGCGCTATTTGACCGCCGACGCCATTCACGGCTGGCTGTTCACCGCGAGCGTCGCCGCCAAGCCGCTGCCCTATGTCATCTCGCGCTTCGACTATGTGCCGGCGTCGAACGACGAGACCGGCAAGGTGATGATCGAGTTGAAGTCCAACGCCAAGGGCGTGCTGACCACCAACGCCATTCGCATCACGGCGGCGGACGTCGCGGGGCGCACCATCAACGAGATCCTCGCCAGCCGGGGCTTTCTGCGCGAGACGCCGGAGCTGATCGAGGCTTTCGACGCGGCGACCGAGACTTATTTCGACTGGCGCGGACGCTATGGCCAGCAGTTCACCGGCCGCGGCACCGGCTTTCACGCCGAGGACCCCAACGCCTCGCATCGCGACATGGACTGGTCGCGCAAGGATGTCGTCGTGCTGTCGACGAGCGGCGGCGACGCCCGCCTCGTCAATGACGAAGCCATATTGGCGGCCCGCAGCCTGACGCTGGAATCGCCCGGCGACGTGCTCGGCCATTTCATCCGCAAGGCGTCCAAGAGCAATCGCTTCAATGTCGAGGACGAGCTCGCGGAAATGCAGCAGCACATCCCCGAGGGGCTGTTCAAGCGCATTCCCGTGCATCCTTACATTCTGATGTTCCATCTCGATCTGCATCACCATGTGTGGGTGCATGTCGACGAGATGGCGCTCTATCAATACAAGCCGGCGCTGAAGCAGAAGCTGGTGCTGCCGCCCGAGCAGACCGATCTCATCGACATTCTGACCGCCGAGATGGACATGCTGATGGACGATATCGTCGCCGGCAAGTCCGGCGGCACCACAGTGCTCTGCGCCGGCCCGCCCGGCGTCGGCAAGACGCTGACGGCGGAGGTCTATTCGGAGATCATCCAGCGCCCGCTCTATCGCGTGCATTCCGGCCAGCTCGGCCTCAATGTCGCGACGATGGAGACGGCGCTGAAGGAAATCCTCACCCGGGCGCAACGCTGGGGCGCGGTGATGCTGATCGACGAGGCCGACGTCTATATCAAGCGGCGCGACGACAATATCGCCATGAACGCCGTCGTCGGCGTGTTCCTGCGCGTGCTCGAATATTTCAACGGCCTGCTGTTCCTGACCACCAATCGCGTCGACGACATCGACGAGGCGATCGTGTCGCGCTGCATCGCGCTCATCAAATACAATCCGCCGGACGATGACGCGAAGCGGCGCATCTGGCGCGTGATGGCCGATCAATTCGAGCTGAAGCTCGCCGACGCGCTGATCGACGATCTGGTCTCGGTGTTCCCCCGCGCCACCGGCCGCGACATCAAGGGCCTCGCCAAGCTGACGGCGAAATTCTGCCATCAGAAGCAGGTGCCGCCCGATCTCGGCGTGTTCCAGCGCTGCGCCATCTTCCGCGGGCTGGACGTCATGCGCGTGGAGGAGTTGAAGACCGCGGCGGAGTGAAGCGGCTCACGCAATCTAAGCAGAGAGGGCGTATTCCTTCTCCCGCTTGCGGGAGAAGGTGGCCCGGCGAAGCCGGGTCGGATGAGGGCCCGACGCCGCCTTCGCCACTTCTTTCTCGTCCTTCGTGTCCTCGTGGTTTCCACAAGACACGAAGGACCCTCATCCGACCCTCGCTGACGCGAGGGCCGCCTTCTCCCACGAGTGGGAGAAGGCTTCTCGCCAAGTGCTGTTACTTCTTCGGCGCGTCCTCGCGGGCCTTGAGGGCCGCCCCGAGAATGTCGCCGAGCGAAGCGCCCGAATCGGCGGAGCCATATTGGGCGATCGCCTCCTTCTCCTCGGCCATTTCCAGCGCCTTGATCGACACCGCGACCTTGCGCGCCTTGCGGTCGAAGAGGGTGATGCGAACGTCCACCTTCTCGCCGACGGCGAAACGCTCCGGACGCTGATCCGCGCGATCGCGCGCCAGCTCGTTGCGCTTGATGAAGGTGGTGAGGTCGGTGCCGAGGATTTTCACCTCGAGGCCGGCTTCCTTCACCTCGAGCACCTCGGTCGTCACGACAGCGCCCTTCTTCACCTCGCCCGCGCCTTCCTCGGCGGAGATCGAGGCGAAAGGATCGCTGGCGAGCTGCTTCACGCCGAGCGAGATGCGCTCCTTCTCGATGTCGACGTCGAGCACCTGAGCGGTGATGACGTCGCCCTTCTTATACTCCTCGATGACCTGCTCGCCGGGGCGGTTCCAGTCGAGATCGGAGAGATGGACCATGCCGTCCACATCGCCGTCGAGGCCGATGAACAGGCCGAACTCGGTCTTGTTCTTGACCTCGCCGCTGACGGTCGAGCCCTGCGGATGCTTCTCGGCGAAAGCCTCCCAGGGGTTCTGCAGCGTCTGCTTGAGGCCGAGCGAGATGCGGCGCTTGACCGGATCGACCTCGAGCACCTGCACGTCGACTTCCTGGCTCGTCGAGACGATCTTGCCGGGATGCACGTTCTTCTTCGTCCAGGACATTTCCGAGACGTGGACGAGGCCCTCGATCCCCGGCTCCAGCTCCACGAAGGCGCCGTAGTCGGTGATGTTGGTGACGCGGCCATGGAACTTCGCGGCGATCGGATATTTGGCCTCGATGCCCTGCCACGGATCCTCGAGCAGCTGCTTCATGCCGAGCGAGATGCGATGCGTCTCGTGATTGATCTTGATGATCTTCACGCGCACGCTCTGGCCGATGGACAGAACCTCGCTCGGATGATTGACGCGGCGCCAGGCCACATCGGTGACATGCAGCAGGCCGTCGATGCCGCCGAGATCGACGAAAGCGCCGTAATCGGTGATGTTCTTGACGACGCCCTCGATGACCTGCCCCTCCTCGAGGTTGGCCACGATCTCGTGACGCTGCTCGGCGCGGCTCTCCTCGAGCACGGTGCGGCGAGAGACGACGATATTGCCGCGGCGGCGGTCCATCTTCAGAATATGGAAGGGCTGCGGCACGTTCAGCAGCGGGCCGACATCACGGATCGGGCGAATGTCCACCTGGCTGCGCGGCAGGAAGGCCACGGCGCCGTCGAGATCGACGGTGAAGCCGCCCTTGACCTGATTGAAGATGACGCCTTCGACCTTCTCATTATTCTCGAAGGCCTTCTCGAGCTTGACCCAGCTCTCCTCGCGGCGCGCCTTGTCGCGCGAGATGACGGCCTCGCCGAGCGCGTTCTCGATGCGCTCGAGATAGACCTCGACCTCTTCGCCCACTTTCGGGGCCGGGTCGCGGCCGAAGCCGGTGAATTCCTTGAGGGCGACGCGCCCTTCGGTCTTGAGGCCCACATCGATGACGGCGACGTCCTTCTCGATGGCGACCACGCGGCCCTTGATGACGGAACCCTCGAAAGCTTCGTTTTCTCCGTAGCTTTCTTCGAGCAGGGCGGCAAAATCCTCGCGCGACGGGGTGCGCTCAGTAGCAGTTGACATGAGTTCTCCTGGAATGCCCTCTTCGGGCGTGGCGCCGGCTTGAGGTTTGCGTTGCGAAACGGGCGTCTTCGATCGGAAGTTCCCTCCGGCCGCCGAGGCGAGCCTGTGGAGGAAACGAGCGTTCTGTCGAGAGAACTGGCCGGCGCGGCCCGATCAAAAATGCCCGGGTTTTCAAAAACGGAGAGGCTGGAAGGGAAACCCCGCCAGCCATCCACCGATTTATTTAGCAAGTCGAACCGTTCGGGGCAAGCGCTTCAGCGTGCGCCGGCCGGCTGCTTCAGCAAATCGAAATGATAGTTCACGCCGACGCGGACCGTATGGAAATCGGCGGCGGCGCGGAAAGGCCCGAGGTCGCGGCCGCCGCCCTTTCCGAGATCGGTGAAGAGATATTCGGTCTTCACCGACCAATACGGCGCAAAGGCCCATTCCAGGCCGCCGCCCGCGGTCCAGCCTTCGCGGATGGCCTGGCCGGTCTCGCCATAGGCGAAGCCGCCGGTTCCGTAGAAGAGAACGCGGGAATCGAAGCCGGTGACGCCGGCGCGCCCGCGGACGGTCCCGAACCAGGGAAGCGTCCGCGCGCCGCCCGGCGGGCGCAGGCCGAGAGGGTCCGCGCCGCCGCCGCTGAGGCTCGTTCCCTGAATATCGGTCTCGAGGCCGACGACGAAGAGCGGGCCGATGCGATGATTATAGCCGACGAGGCCGCCGCCGGAGACGCCGACGTCCGACTTGCCGGAGGCGAGCGAGCCGGCGCCGATGTCGAGACCCGCATAGACGCCGCTCCAGGCGAAGGCCGGCGGCGTCGGGGGCGGCTCGAACGCGATTTTGCGAGACGGCAGATCCGCCGCCAAGGCCGCGCCGGAGGAGAAAACGGCGGCCAGAGCCAGAGCCGTATTGTCATGCTTCATAGAAAAATCCCTCGTTTCGACGCCCCCGCTCGGGCTTGGTCGATCAGGATTTCCTCGGTTTGTCCGGCCGGTTGAAAATATTTCCGGCTCGCGGCGAAGCCGGGCCGAATTTCCGACGGATCGGCGGCCGGCCGACTCGAACGTCGCTATTGTGGACAAATTGCGGTCGCGCTAGAAAAGCGTCGTCACTCTCGAATGGATTGCGGAAAATGTCATTTCCACGCATCGCTCTCTTGGCGGCCGCGCTCGGCCTGTCCGCCTGCAACGGTCCGCACGCCTATATCTACGCCGGCGGCAGCCAGGCATCCGTGCAGCGGACCATCTCCGTTCCGCGCGGGTCCACCGCCTCGCTGGGCTTTGCGGCCAAGATCAATCCTGATTGCACGCGCGCCGACAGCCCCGATCGCGTCACCCTCACCCAGGCGCCGTCGCAGGGCCGGGTCGATATCCGGCACGAAAGCGGCTACGCCTATTTCCGTCCGGCCAATCCGCGGTCGCGTTGCAACACCCAGCGCGTGCCCGGAACGAAGCTCTTCTACCACGCCAATCCCAACGCCTCCGGGACGGACACCTTCTCTTACGACTGGTATTCCGGCTCGGGCGGCGTCGCGCATTTCACCGTCTCGGTGAATATTCTGTAGCGCTCGCGCGGGATCAGAAATAGCCGAATTTCGTCCCCTGGACGCTCATCAGCAGGCTCGTGTCGAGTCCAAAGCTCGACCCGGAGCCCGAGGTGTCGAACAGCGTCGAGAGCAGCGAGCTCTGCGAATTGGCGTCGCCGCCATTGTTGTAGTCGTATTGGGCGGCGAAGCGGGAGATGAACTGCTGCAGCTTCGTCGGATCCTTGAAGTCGGCGAGATTCACCTTCGACGACAGCAGCCGATATTGCGTGTCGATCGACTGTGACGAGGTGCTCGACGAAATGCCGAGCGCCGTCTGCACGACGGTCAAAATTTTGCTGTCGGCGAGTATTCCGTAGACGCTGGTGAGGCTCGGCGCATGCTGCTGGAAATAGAGCGCGAGCTGCACGCCGGGATTCTGCTGGCCTTGATTCGTCTCCAGCGCCTGCTCCGTATATTTGCCGACCACATTGTCGACCAGCGTCGACGAGGTCGTCGTCGTCTCGCCATTGTCGGCGAAATCGAAGGCGGTCGCGAAGGCCTTGATATTGGCGCTGTTGAGCGTGTTGGCGAGCGCCGAGCTGCTGGAGACCCCGCCCGCCAGCACTTTCTGCATCAGCCCTTTGGCGTAGGTCAGGTCGCTGAGGCCGAAGGCGGTCATCGCGTAATTGAACAGCCGCGCATCCTTCATGAAGGCGTCGGCCGACGTCACCTTGCCGATATTGTCCTTGAAATATTTGGTCTGCGTCGCAACGTCCGGCGAAGCGGTGGTCATCGCCTGCCATTTGGGCAGATTATTGGTGATCTGCAGATAGGTCGAGAGCGTCGTCATCGTGACATTCCAAAGGACTGCTCCATCATGCGCCCGAATGTCTTGACGCAATGTTAAGGTTCAGCCGAGCTCATTGGCCTCGACGATAAGCCGCGGATATTTGGCCGCGGCGCCCGGCCGCGCGACGTCGCCCGGCAGAATGTCCTGGCCCGCGATCGCCGCGATGGCCGCCTTTTTCGCGCCGATGATGGTGTTGCGCGCGATGACCGCCGGCCCGACGCCCTCGCCGATCTGGAAGGTCACGCCATAATCATTGTCGACGAGGCGATTGCCCTCGACGCGAATATTCTGGCGATAGCCGCCGCAGCGAACGCCCATCCAACCGCCGACCACCGTATTGCCGGCGATCTCGACATTGCTCTCCGCCTCTATGCCGGTGAGCCAGCTCATGATGGGGCCGAACTCTTCGTCCGGATGGGTCTCGTGCAGGCCGGTGATCCGATTGCCGATGACGAAGCCGATGTCGGTCCCGCGCTCGGCGTTGGCGAGCGCTATGCCGGCGCCGGCGTCGTCGATCTTATTGTCGCGGAAGCTGGCGCGCTTGGCGCCGAATTCCGCATACATGGCGCGCTCGCCGAAGCCCGAGCAGTCATTGCCGACCACCTCGACGTCATGGCCGGCGTTGTTGCGCACCGCCGTGTAGGCGCAGCGGCGGATGACATTCTTCTCCACCCGCACGAAGCCGGAGCCCCAAATGCTCACGCCATTGCCATAGGCGCCGTCGCCGCCGGAGAGATTGCGAATATCGCTGATCTCGTTGTTGCGGACGCGCGAGCCCTCATAGCGCCCGGCCGATGTGGTCCACACCTGCACGCCATTGTCGCCGCAGCGGCGCACTTTATTATTGTCGATGTCGATTCCGAGACCATCGAGCGAGAAATAGCCGGCGTCGCGCACATCCTCGACGATATTCTGCGCGAAACGCCCGCCGCAGCGCAGGAGATCGATCCCCCGTCCGCCGGAGCGGCGAATCGTGCAGCCATGGATGGCGAGCTTGGGAATATCGGCGAGCGCGACGAGACCCTGCTTCGGATCGGCGAAGCGCGCGCCGGAGCCTTCGAAACGCAGATTCTCGAGCGTCAGCGCCGGGACATTGGCCGCGCGCAGCAAAGGCCCGGGCTCGATCGCCTGCAGCACCGTTCCCGCCGCGGCGCCGAGCAGCGTGACCTCGGCCTCGATCGCGATGGGGCGAATGCGCAAGACGCCGGCCGGCAGGCGCAGCGCGCCGCCTGCGCGGGCCGCCTCGCTCAGGCGGCGGCGCAACCATTCGGTGGAGTCGGGCGCGGCGGCGTGAAGGCGCGCGGGCGACGCGAGGGCGGCGATGGCCGCCGCTCCAAAGGCGAAAATGTCTCGTCGGGTCTGTCGCACCAGCGCCGGATTAGCGCGCGCGACGCGGCGCGTCGAGCGCGAATTGCCGGTTGTTTCGGCGCCGGCGGCGCGCCAAATTGGGCAGGCTGCCTCGTTTATGTAGTTGCATTACATAACGAGACGAGGCATAAAGAGTGCGCCCAAACGGGTAATCGTCTTGCAAAGAACTCGCTTAGGTCCCGCCTCGATGGCTCTGCGACTTGCGACATCGCTCTGTTCGTAGAGGCGGTTCTCCCTTCGATCACGCTCTTCCCTCCGGAGCGCGGCCTCATCCGTCGAGGTCGGTCTCTTTGCGGTCCAGGTTCTCACGGTGTTGTCCAAACTCCCCGTCTCGCGCACGCGCGGGGCGGGGAGCCCCTCAAATCTATCCCGAAAATCCGTCGCGCGGGAAGAGATCAAGAGCGATCGCGCGACGCCGCTCTACCCTTTCGAACATCAGGAGCTTCAACCGATGCCGCCCGCGGTCGACGATCTGCTGCGTCGCTGGGTCGCGGAGCGAGCCGCGAGCCCCGAGCCGGGCGACGGCGAATATGCGCAATTCATCGCCGATTGGCTGCCGCTCGCGTCGAGCGACGATTGGCACCGAATGATCCTCGGCCATAATCGCGCCCTCGGCGACGCGCCCTTATTCTGGATCATACGGCAGGCCCGCTGCGAGAAAGCCACCGCGCTCGCCATTTTCTTTCTCTCCCGCCCCGGCCTCTTGCTCGCCTATGGAAAAGACCGCGACAGAGTTCCCGATCGGATGAAGCGCGCCTTCGATTTGATCGGCGAGATCAGAATGCGCTATGTCAACGGCTTCTATCGGGCGGCGACGATCGGCTTCGACACGGCCGAAGCTCTGCGCCGAGACGCCCGGCCGCCGGCGCGTTTCGACGAAACGACTGTCGACCTCGTCATTCCGCCGGACATGCGAATTTCGATCGTCGGAAGAAAGCTCGGCCTGCGGCATGACGCCAGAAACGGCTTCCTCGAAGCTTAGCCGCTCGACCGCCGACACGACGCATGAATTTTTGTCATCGCTCGCTTTCTTCCACGCCGCATCCCGAGCGCCCGCCACGCCGGGCGCCTATGTGCTGCTCGTCGCGCTTGCGCATCCGCTCGCAGCCCGCGCCGGCCGCAGCGAGGCGACGCTCGCGCCGGGGCGCTATCTCTATTGCGGCTCCGCCAGAGGGCCGGGCGGCCTGCGCGCCCGTCTCGGCCGGCATATGCGACGGGGCAAGACGCGCCGCTGGCATATCGACCAGCTGACCGAGGCGGGCGAATCGCCCGGCGCCTGGATCACGCCGGACAAGGGCGAATGCGACCTCGTCGCGGCGCTCGCGACGCTGCCGGCTCCGCTCGCCGGATTCGGCTCCTCGGACTGCCCACGCTGCCGCAGCCATCTGCTGTTCTGGCCCGAGGGCGAAGGCCCGGCTTTCCTCGCCGCGCAAAAATGCTAGGAAGAGCGCCGAAAAGGCGCATCCTCATGTCAGACGAAAAAATGTCAGACGAAAAAAAATCCAAGATCGAGGCCCGCTCTCCGCGCGGCCTCGCCGATCGCGACGCCGCCGAGCTGGCCGCCACGGGCCGCATGATCGACGTGATTCGCTCGGTCTACGAGCTCTACGGCTTCGAGGCGCTGGAGACTCCGGCGATCGAATATACCGACGCGCTCGGCAAATTCCTGCCGGATCAGGACCGCCCCAATGAGGGCGTCTTCTCCTTCCAGGACGACGACGAGCAATGGCTGTCGCTGCGCTATGACCTCACCGCGCCGCTCGCCCGCTATGTCGCGCAGAATTTCGACCGGCTGCCCAAGCCCTACCGCAGCTACCGCTTCGGCAATGTCTACCGCAACGAGAAGCCGGGGCCGGGGCGCTTCCGCCAATTCATGCAGTTCGACGCCGACACCGTCGGCGCGGCCTCGCCGGCCGCCGACGCCGAAATCTGCATGATGGCCGCCGACACGCTGGAGCGGCTGGGCATCCCGCGCGGCGATTACGTCATCAAGATCAACAGCCGCAAGGTTCTGGACGGGGTGATGAAGGCCATCGGCCTCGACGGCGACGAGAACGCCGGCCGCCGCCTCACCGTGCTGCGCGCCGTCGACAAGATGGACCGGCTCGGCCCCGACGGGGTGAAGCTGCTGCTCGGTCCCGGCCGCAAGGACGAGAGCGGCGATTTCACCAGAGGCGCCGGCCTTCCCGACGACGCCGTCGCGACGATCCTCTCCTTCACGCTCGGCGGGCAATATAAGGACGGCGAGCCGCGCTTCGGCCTGTTCGAGCTGCTCGGCCGCAGCAATGTCGGGGCGGAAGGCGCCGAGGAGCTGCTGGAGATCGAGGACCTGGTCCGCGACGCCGGCTTCGGCCCGGACCGCATCCGCATCGATCCTTCCATCGTGCGCGGGCTCGAATATTACACGGGCCCGGTGTTCGAGGCCGATCTCACTTTCGAGACCAAGGACGAGAAGGGCCATCCGGTGCGCTTCGGCTCGGTCGGCGGCGGCGGGCGCTATGACGGGCTCATCGGCCGTTTCCGCTCGGAGAGCACGCCGGCGACGGGATTTTCCATCGGCGTCTCGCGTCTCTATGCGGCGTTGAAGCTGGTCGGCAGCCCGGTCGTCTCGGCGACGACGCGGCTCGGCCCGGTGGTGGTGCTGGCGCTCGACCGCGACCATATCGCCGATTATCAGCGCATGGTCGCCGGGCTGCGCAACGCCGGAATAGCCGCCGAGCTCTATCTCGGCTCCTCCGGCATGAAGGCGCAGATGAAATACGCCGACAAGCGCAACAGCCCGGCCGTGGTGATCCAGGGCTCGGACGAGCGCGCCAAGGGCGAGGTGCAGATCAAGGATCTGATCGCCGGCGCCCGCGCCAGCGCCGCCATCGCCACCAATGAGGAATGGAAATCGGCCCGCCCGGCGCAATTCTCCACGCCGGAGAGCGAGCTGGTGGAGCAGATCAAGGCGCTGCTCTCCCGCCAGGGATAACGACGACGCCGATCATTAGCGCCCCTTCTCCCCTCGCGGGAGAAGGCGTCGCGCGAATGCGCGACGGATGAGGGGGCCGCCGCGCGGTCTTCGTCATTCGCTTTCGCGACAAAACATCCGCTCTCGAAGCGCCCTCATCCGACCCGGCTTCTCCGAGCCGCCTTCTCCCACGAGCGGGAGAAGGAGTCGCGCGTCGAGATTGTTGGAAAACTACGTCCGCCGCAGCACGTCCTTCTCGAAGCTCTCGCGGATCGTCTCCTCCTTCAGCTTGCGGCCGATGAAGACGAGGCGCGCGTTGCGCTTCTCGTCGGCGCGCCATTCGCGCTGAAGGTCGCCGTCCAGAATCATATGCACGCCCTGGAAGACGAAGCGCTTCGGCTCGTCGGCGAAGGCGACGATCCCCTTGCAGCGCAGAATATCCGCTCCTTCGCGCTGCACGAACTCATTGAGCCAGGGCACGAACAGGTTGGGATCGACCTCGCCCTCGTGGAGGATCGAGACCGAGCCCATCTCCTCGTCGTGATAATGCTTCAGCCCGTGATCGTGATCGTCGTGATGCGCGGGGCCATGGTCGTGATGTCCATGGTCGTGATGGGCGTGGTCGTGATGATCATGTCCGCAATCCGGCCCGCACGCCTCGTCATGCTCGTGATGGCCATGCTCATGATGGCCGTGGTCGTGCTCGTCATGCGCCTCGACCTCGAGGAAATGCGGCTCGATCTCGAGGATGCGCTCGAGATCGAAGGCGTTGCGCTCCAGCACCGCCGCTATCGGCACTTGCGCCTTAACGGCGCGATGCAGCGTGGCGTAGGGATTGATGGCGCGAATGCGGCCCTCGACCTCGGCCAGCTCCTCGCTCGTCACGAGATCGGTCTTGTTCAGCACGATGACATCGGCGAAGGCGATCTGATTCTTCGCCTCCGGCGCGTCGGCGAGGCGCTGCGCCAAAAATTTGGCGTCGGCGAGCGTCACCACCGCGTCGAGCCGCGCCGCCGCCTTCACATCCTGGTCGACGAAGAAGGTCTGCGCGACCGGCGCCGGATCGGCGACGCCGGTCGTCTCGACGATGATGGCGTCGAACTTGCCGCGGCGCTTCAGCAGCCCTTCGATGATGCGGATGAGATCGCCGCGCACGGTGCAGCAGATGCAGCCGTTGTTCATCTCGAAGATTTCCTCGTCGGCGCCGACGACGAGGTCGTTGTCGATGCCGATCTCGCCGAACTCGTTGACGATGACGGCGTAGCGCCGTCCGTGCTGCTCGGTGAGGATGCGGTTCAAAAGCGTCGTCTTGCCGGCGCCGAGATAGCCGGTCAGGACGGTGACGGGAATCTTGTCGGTCAAGGCCTGTCTCCTATTGCGCGCCCTTGCGGAGCTGGTCGCGCATTTTCATGAGCTCCTGCACATTCATCTGGCCGGGGCCGCCCATTCCTTTGAGCCCCGGCGCGTCTATGTCGCCGGGCTTCTGCCCCGGCTTGCAGGGACCGAGCCATTTCGCCTCCATGACGATATCGGAAGAAGACCGCACGATATCGGAAGAGGCGCGCGTGCGCAGCGGCGGGTCGAAGGTGACATGCAGCTCGGCGCGATAGGCGGAGTCGAAGCTGCCGGTGAAGGTCCCTTCCGTCGTGGCGACGGTCTGCTCCATTTTGCAGACGGAGCTGACGCGATATTTATCGCCCTCGCGCCTGAAGCTGATCTTGTCGCATTTCTGCTCCTGATCGCCCATGCGCTGGCGCATGATGTCGTCGGTCTTTTCGTCGATGCACATTTCCATCGGGCCGAACCGCGACGGCGCGCCTTGCGTCATGCGCTCGATTCGCCACAGCCCGGCCTTGCGATGCGGGATGTCGTCCGCCGCGGCCGCGAGGACCGGCAGACCGAGAACGCAAAAAGCCGCGCCGAGAGAGACGTGAAATCGCATGGGGTCGGGCTCCGCGGCGCGCGATCGTCGGCGCGCTATCGCCCATTATAGACGAAAATCGGGCCGAAAGGGGCCGGCCCGGCCGCCGGCCTCACGGCGCCAGCGCTTCGGTCAATTGCTTCACATTGTGGCGCATCAGCCGCAGATAGGTCGGGGCCGGCCCGTCGGGCGCGGAGAGCGCGTCCGAATAGAGCGTGCCGCCGACCTTGGCCCCCGTCTCCGCCGCGATGCGGCGGGCGAAGCGAGGATCGACGATATTCTCGAGGAACACGGCCCCCACCCTATGCGCCCTCACCGCGTCGACGATGCGAGCGAGGTCGCGCGCGCTCGCCTCGGCGTCGGTGGAGACGCCCTGCGGCGCGATGAACTCGACGCCGTAGCGCGCGGAGAAATAACCGAATGCGTCATGCGTGGAGACGACGCGCCGCCGCGCCTGCGGAATTCCGCCGATCGCCGCCACGATCTCGGCGTCGAGCCCGCCGAGATCGTGGAGATATCGAGCGGCGTTGGATTTATAGAGCTCGGCGCCCTCCGGATCGGCGTCGACGAGGGCGTCGCGAATATTGGCGACGTAGATTTTCACATTGGCGACATCTTGCCAGGCGTGCGGATCGACGCCCTCCCCGTCCGTGCGCGGCGTGACGGCGCGGCTCGCGATGACGATCCGCGCTTTGGTCTTGGAGGCGGCGACGAGCCGGTCGATCCAGCCTTCGAAACCGAGGCCGTTGACGAAGACGAGGCGCGCCGCGGCGAGACGGCGGCCGTCCTGAGGGGTCGGCTGGTAGACATGGGCGTCGCCATCCGGCCCGACGATGGCGGCGACATCGACGCGGGAGCCGCCCACTGTGCGGACGAGATCGCCGAGAATGGAAAAGCTCGCGACGACGGGAAGCCGCGGCGGCGGCGCCTTCTCGGCGGCGAGCGCCGAGGGAAATTGCGCCGACGGAAATTGCGCGGCGACGAGAAGCGCGAGCGCTCCGAGGAGCGCGCGTCTCGACACGAGCGTGTGGGGCCGGGGGCAGGCTGCGCGAGTCTCGCGAGACAAATCCATGCGCGTCATCCTTCCAAATGTCGCTTCGGCCGCCACAGGCGAACGACTCCGCCCGTCTGTCCGAAAATCAGCGAGGCGAAATAGGCGGCGCCCGCCACGAGGATAATGACCGGGCCCGCGGCGAGGCCCGAGTGAAAGGACAGGACCAGGCCGAAATAGGAGGACGCGACGCCGATCGCCGCCGCCAGCGGGAGCGTCATCGTGAGATCGCGCGTCCACAACCGCGCCGAGGCCGCCGGAAGCATGATGATTCCCACCGCCATCAGCGTGCCGAGCGCGTGAAATCCGGCCACCAGATTGAGCACGACCAGCGCCAGAAAGGCGAAGGGAATCCATTCCCCCAGCGGACTCGCGCGCCGGGCGAACAAGGGATCGAAAGTGTCCAGCGCCAACGCCCGATAGGCGAGCGCGAGCGCTGTCAAGGTGACGCTGGCGATCGCGGCGAGGAAGATCAGCGTGGCGTCGTCGAGCGCCAGCACCGAGCCGAAGAGCACGTGCAGAAGATCGACATTGGAGCCCTTGAGCGAGACGAGCGCCACGCCGAGCGCGAGCGACACCAGATAGAAGGCGGCCAGCGAGGCGTCCTCGCGCAACGCCGTCCAGCGCGCCGCCGCGCTCGACGCCACGGCGACGGCGAGGCCGGCGACCAGCCCGCCGAAGGTCATGGCCGGCAGCGACAGGCCGCAGGCCAGATAGCCGATCGCCGCGCCCGGCAATATCGCATGGGAGAGCGCGTCGCCGGCGAGCGACATGCGCCGCAGGATCAGGAACACGCCGAGCGGGCAGCCCGAGATCGACAGCGCCACCGCGCCGATGAGCGCGCGGCGCATGAATTCATAATCGACGAAAGGCGCTACCAGGAGTTCATGCAGCATGGGGGGTCTCGTCACGCCTGCAGTCTTCCGCGTCGCGATTGAAAGCCTCGACCATGCGGTTGGCCTCGGCGAGCCGCGAGTCGGACAGCGCCTCGCGCGTCGGACCCCAGAAGACAGGCTCGCGCGCCAGCAGCAGCGCCTGCGGAAAGGCGCGACGGGCGAGATCGAGCTCGTGCAGAATGGCGATCACCGTGCGTCGCTCCTCGCGCCAGCCCGCCATGATCGTCACGAGATCGTCGATCGTCTTGGCGTCGATCGCGCCGAAGGGCTCGTCGAGCAGAATGATCGGGCTGTCCTCGACCAGAAGCCGCGCGAACAGCGCCCGCTGCATCTGGCCGCCGGAGAGCGTCCCGATCTGGCGATCCTCGAACCCCTCGAGCCCGACCGAGGCGATCGCCGTCGCGATGCGCGCGCGCTCCTCTCCGCCGATGCGGCCGAAAAGACCGATGCGCCGCATCGCGCCCATGGAGACGAAATCCAGCACGTCGATCGGAAAGGCGTGGTCGATCTCGGCGGATTGCGGCAGATAGGCGATATCGCGCGGCGAGAAGCCGTCCCAGACGATACGGCCGCCGATAGGCGCGAGCAGGCCGGCGAGCCCCTTCAGCAGGGTGGATTTGCCGGCCCCATTGGGCCCGCAGATGGCGAGCGCCGCGCCGGCCTCGACGACGCCGGTCAGATGATGCACGGCCGGGCGGCGCTCATAGCCGAGCGTCACATTGTCCAGCCGGATCGAGCCAGCAGCGCTCATGCGTCGCGCCTCAGTTCAACGCCCAATAGACGCCCGCCCACAGCAGCGCCAGCACGACGGCGGCGGCGAGCAGCCGCTGGGCCGCCGACAGGCGAAGCAGCGAGACGCGGTCGCCCGCGCGCTCGTTATGCGCGTGAGCGGCGGGCGCCGCAGTTTGGAAAGTCGCCGATTGCGGACGGTTCATTTCCAAATGTTATATTATAACACCAGCCGCCGGCAAGCTCGGAATCCCCTCAGCGCGCGCGTCCGGGCACAAGGATGACGCGAAAATCGTTCACATTGGTGCGCGTCGGGCCGGTGACGAGAAGATCGCCGAGCTTTTCGAAGGCGGTATAGGCGTCATTGTTGGCGAACAGCGCCTTGAGGTCGACGCCCTGCGCCGCCGCCCGCGCGAAGGTATCGGCGGTCATGATCGCGCCGGCGTTATCCTCGCTGCCGTCGATGCCATCGGTGTCGCAGGCGATGGCGGAGATTCCGCCGAAGCCCTCGAGCGCCAGCGTCAGCGCCAGCAGGAACTCCGCGTCGCGGCCGCCCTTGCCGTTGCCGCGCACGGTGACGGTGGTCTCGCCGCCGGAGATGATGGCGACGGGCGGCGCGATCGGCTGCGCATGGCGGGCGATCTGCCGGGCGATGCCGGCGTGGACCAGCGCGACGTCGCGCGATTCGCCCTCGAGATCGCCGAGGACGAGCGGCGTGAAGCCGGCCTTGCGCGCCACCTCGGCGGCGGCGTCCAGCGAGCCTTGCGGCGTCGCGACGAGGATGTTCTCGACGCGATCGAAAATCTTGTCGCCGGGCTTGGGCGTCTCGCAGGCGTCGGTCGACAGATAGGCGAGCACGGCGGCCGGCGCGTCGATCTTATATTTGGCGATGACGGCGAGCGCGTCCGCGCGCGTCGTCGGGTCCGGCACAGTGGGGCCGGAGGCGATGACGGAGAGATCGTCGTTCGGCACGTCGGAGATCATCAGCGCGACGACCCTGGCCGGCGCCGCGGCGCGGGCGAGGCGTCCGCCCTTGATCGCCGAGAGATGCTTGCGCACGCTGTTCATCTCGGAAATGGTCGCGCCGCTTCTCAGCAGCGCCTTGTTGACGGCCTGCTTCTCCTCGAGGCTGACGCCGTCCGCCGGCAAGGCCATCAGCGCCGAGCCGCCGCCGGAAACGAGCGCAATCACCAGATCGTCTTCCGTGAGCCCCTGCACCTTGGCGAGGATGCGGCCCGCGGCGGCGCGGCCGGCGGCGTCCGGCACCGGATGCGAGGCCTCGATCACCTCGATCTTCGCGGTGGGGGCGCCATGCTCGTAACGGGTGACGACGAGGCCCTCGAGCGGATGCGGCCAGTGCTTTTCGACCGCCGCGGCCATGGACGCCGCCGCCTTGCCCGCGCCGACGACAATGGTGCGGCCCTTGGGCGGCGCGATCGTCTCGAGGAAGGCCGGCAGGCAGACGGACGGATGCGCCGCGCCGACAGCGGCGTCGAACATGGCGCGGAGAAGCGTGCGGTAGTCGTCAGACATTATCTACGCCTTCGGTGTTCTTTCCTTCTCCCGCTCGTGGGAGAAGGTGGCCCGGCGAAGCCGGGTCGGATGAGGGTCCTCGCCGCTTCGCGATCGTTCTATCCGCCTCGCGAAGTGTTTCCAACCGAATCCGAGTCGCCGCGCCGGCCCTCATCCGACCCTCGCTGACGCGAGGGTCACCTTCTCCCGCCCTGCGGGAGAAGGAAGAGCGCGCTACGATCTTCGTGTTCTCCCTTCTCCCGCAGGCGGGAGAAGGTGGCCCGACGAAGTCGGGTCGGATGAGGGTCCGCGACGATTTGCGATCGTCCTGACAGCCTCTCGAATCCGCTCCAGCGGGATATTGCCGCCGCCGATGACGAGGTCATTGTCTAGGCGAAGGACATGATAGCCTTGCTCACGCAGCCAGCGATCCCGGATCACGTCATGGCGGCGTCGGTCTTCTTGTTCGTGAGGCCGGCCGTCGAGCTCGACGATGAGCCGGAGTTCGACACAGAGAAAATCCGCGACATAATTCCCTATCGGGACTTGCCGCCGGAATTTCAGACCGTCGAGCCCAGAATTGCGCAACGAACGCCAGAGGATTTCCTCCGCGTTCGTCATCTCGCGCCGCAGCCTTCTCGCGAAGGCCGTCTTGGATTTCGAGACTCGCGTCGGCATGCGAGGACCCTCATCCGACCCGGCCATAGCCCGTCGCGTGCGACGGGCGTCCTAAAGGACGCCCTATGGCGGGGCCACCTTCTCCCACGAGTGGGAGAAGGAGCGCGCCCGACGACTCGGAGCTTACGCAGCGCCGATCTGGTCCGCCTTGTCGATCAACGCCTGGGCCATGCGGATGCTGGCGATGTCGATCAGGCGGCCGTCGAGAGACACGGCGCCGCGGCCTTCCTTCGCCGCCTGCTCCATCGCCTCGAGAATGCGGCGAGCCTTCTTCACTTCCGCCTCGGACGGCGTGAAGACCTGATTGGCCAGCTCGATCTGCGAGGGATGAATCGCCCACTTGCCCTCGAAGCCGAGAACCGCGGCGCGCTTGGCGGCGGCGATATAGCCGTCCGTATCGCCGAAGTCGCCGAACGGACCGTCGATCGGACGCAGGCCATAGGCGCGCGCGGCGACGAGGAAGCGCGTCTGCGCCGCATGCCATTGGTCGGCCCAGAAATACTGGCGATTGCCCTCGGCGTCCTTGTCCGAGAGAACGCCGTAATCCGGGTTCACGCCGCCGATGACGGTGGTGCGGGCGCGGGTCGAGGCGGCATAGTCGGCGACGCCGAAGGAGAGCGCCTCATTGCGCTTGGACGCCTGAGCGATCGCCTCGACATTGGCCATGCCGAGCGCGGTCTCGATCAAGAGCTCGAAGCCGATGCGCTTGGTGCGCTTCTTGTAGCTCTCGATCTGCGTGACCAGCATGTCGATGGCGTAGACGTCCTGCGGCACGCCGACCTTCGGAATGAGGATCACGTCGAGACGCGGGCAGGCCTCGACGACGTCGACGACGTCGCGATAGCAGAAATGCGTGTCGAGACCATTGATGCGCAAAGTCATCGTCTTCGTGCCCCAATCGATCTCGTTGAGGCCCTGGATGATGTTCTTGCGCGCCTGCTCCTTGTCGTCCGGAGCGACGGCGTCCTCGAGGTCGAGGAAGACCTGGTCGGACTTGGAGGTCGCGGCCTTCTCGAACATGCCGGGAGCGGAGCCCGGAACGGCCAGCTCGGAGCGGTGGAGACGCGGCGTCGCCTGCTCGATCAAAGTGAAGCTCATGGGTATTCTTCCTTTCCCTCGTTGTGACTTTATCCGGTGGCGCCGAGGCCGGCGGCGATGCAGCTGATCGACAGCAGCAGAGCCGACTTGTATTCCTCCTTCAGCGCTTCCTCTTCGGTGGTGCGGAACAGGCGCAGCAATTCCACCTGCTCGCGGTTGACCTCGTTGATGGTGACGAGGCGATGCGCGAGCCGCGCCTGATAGTCGGTGAAGCGCGCGCCGATCTCGCCGCCGCCGGTGATGCGCAGCACGCTCTCGCAAGTGAGATGATATTCGGCCTCGATCGCCGAGAAGATATTCTTGCGCACGGCCTCGTCGGCGACGAGCGAGGCGTATTGCCGGGCGATGCCGAGATCGACCATCGCCAGCGTCTTCTCCACCTCGTCGAGAATGAGACGGAAGAGCCGCGAATCCTCGAACATGCGATGCAGCAGCTGAAGGCCGCGCTCGCCGCGCACCTCGATGAAGCTGGTGAGGCCGGAGCCGACGCCATACCAGCCGGTGATGGCGTGACGATTCTGCGCCCAGGCGAAGACCCACGGAATGGCGCGCAGATCGGCGAGGCTGCGCGCGCCGAAACGCCGCGCCGGCCGCGAGCCGATGTTGAGCAGCGAGATTTCCTCGAGCGGGCTCGCCGCCTGGAAATAGGCGACGAGATCGGGATCGGCGATGAATTTGCCATAGGCCGCGAGCGAGGCGCCGGACAGCGCCTCCAGCGCATCGTCGAACTCGGCGCGGGGCACGAGCGCATCCTCGCGCTCGGACTTCAGCGCATGGGCGAAGACGCTGCTCGCCAGCAGCTCCATCTGATAGGAGGCCGTGCCGCGATTGGCGTATTTGAAGGAGACGACCTCGCCCTGCTCGGTCACGCGGAAACGGCCGCGAATGGAGCCGGCCGGCTGCGCGGCGATGGCGTGACCGGTCGGCGCGCCGCCGCGGCTGACCGAGCCGCCGCGGCCATGGAAGAAGGCGATGGCGACGCCCAGCTCCTCGCCGAGGCGCGTGAGCTTCGATTGCGCCTTCGCCAGCTCCCAGTTCGACGCCATGAAGCCGCCGTCCTTATTGGAGTCGGAATAGCCGATCATCACCTCTTGCACATTGCCCTGCCAGCGCGTGCTGCGACGCACGACCGGCACGCGCAGCAGCTCGCGCATGATGACCGGCGCGGCGCGCAGATCGGGGATCGTCTCGAATAGCGGAACGATGGGCAGAGTGCAGAGCTCGAGGCCGGCGTCGTCGAGATAGAGCCCGCCCTCCTTCGCCAGCACATAGGCCCCGAGAACATCGGCGACCGTATGCGTCATCGAAAGGATGAAGCTGCCGAAGGCCTCGCGATCGAGCCGCGAGCGCATGTCCGCGACGAGCGCGAACATGTCCAGCGTGTCCTGCGACTCGGGCGCGAGCCCGGCGAGCGCGACGCCGTTGCGCGGCTGCGCCAGCTCGGCGATGAGCCAGGCCTGCCACTCGGGCGACTCGCATTCCGGCGCGTCCTTGCCGGTCTTGACGCGATAGATGTCGCGCAAGGCGTTATTGGTGCGCGTCGTATTCTCGCGCAGATCGAGACGCACGGTGCTGAAGCGGAAAATCTCCACCGCGCGCCGCACCGGCCGCACCATGTCATTGGCCAGCGAGGGGCTGCGGCTCTCGGTCAGCGCCTGCTCGAGAATGCGCAGATCATGGATCAGCTCGTCGGCGTTGGCGTAGCGCGGCTTGCCGCGCGCCTCGCCCTTCGTCGTGAGGATCGTCTCGTCGAGCTTGCGCAGCACGCAGGTGAGATATTGGCGGAAGGCCTCGCCGTGATTGCGCGTCTTGATCCTGTCGGCGTCCTCGACCTGCGCCAGCTCCGCCTCGAGCGCCGCGCGGAATTCGGCCGGGATCGTCACCGAGCCTTCGCTGATCGACAGCACGCGAGCGAGATCGAGAATGCGCTGGCGATAATATTCGAGGCTGGCGAGCGCGTTGACGACCATGGTCTCGCGCGTCACCGCATTGGTGACGAAAGGATTGCCGTCGCGGTCGCCGCCGATCCAGGAGCCGAATTGGAAGAACGGCGTCACGTCGAAACGCTCGTTCGGATAATGGCTCTGCAAGGCGCTCTCGAAGGAGGCGAGCATCTCCGGCGCGAGATCGAAAATATTCTCGGCGAAGAAATGCAGACCCCAGGCGACCTCGTGCTCGACGGTCGGCTTCTCGAGATGCAATTCGCCGGTGAGCCACAAAAGCTCGATCTGATCGCCGACGGCGCCGATGCGGCTGGCGCGCTCGCGATCGGTCCAGCGCGAGGATTCGAGATCCTTCAGCAGCAGATAGATCTTGCGATTCTTCTCGAGGACGGTGACGCGCTTGGCCTCGGTCGGATGGGCGGTGATGACCGGCCTTATGCGCAGCGATTTGAGCTGCGCGCGAATCTCGTCGGCGGTGACGCCGGATTTGGCGGCGTCTGCCAGCACATGGGCGAAGGAGCCGAGCAATTCGTCGCGGCCCTTGGCGCGCTCGATCGTGCGGCGGCGGCGCATGGCCGAGGCCTGCTCGGCGATCGACAGCAGCTGGAACCAGATGCCCTGCGCCTGCAGCGCGCGCGCCATCAGCGTCGGCGGCAGTCCGGCGGAGGAGCCGAAGCCGCGCAGCACCGGCGCGATCTCCGGCTGATGGCGATTCACCACGCCGACGAGCTGATCGAACAGAAAGGCCGACGCCTCTTTGACCGATCGCGTCGCCAGCGCCGAAGGGGCGGCGGGCGAAGGCGATTCGGGCAATGAGACCTTCTGTTCGGCGGTCATGCAGTCTTCCTGGCGGTTTGCTCCTCTCCCCGCTTTGCGGAGAGAGGCCGGGTGAGGGGCCGGGGCTTTATCCGGAACTCGGATGACAGGAGGAATGCGCCGGCGTCATCTGCATGGCGCGCGACACACGGAGCCTTTCCCGCTCGCATCGACGGCCTCTCCCCACAGGGCGGGGAGAGGCCGCTGTTTCAGGTCACGCGCGCTTCAGCACCGAGGCGACGGCGGAGCCGAAATCCGCCGGGCTCGGCGCGACGGTGAGGCCGTAGGATTTCATGATCTCGGTCTTCTCGGCGGCGCTGTCGCCGGTCGCCGAGATGATCGCGCCCGCATGGCCCATGCGGCGGCCCTTCGGCGCCGTGAGGCCGGCGACGAAGCCGACCACCGGCTTGGAGAAATTCTCCTTGATCCAGGCCGCGGCCTCGGCCTCCTGCGGGCCGCCGATCTCGCCGATGATCAGCACGGCTTCCGTCTCCGGGTCCTGATCGAACAGCACGAGATGATCCAGGAACGACGAGCCGTTGATCGGATCGCCGCCGATGCCGACGGAGGTCGAGATGCCGATCCCGAGCTCCTTGAGCTGCGAGGCCGCCTCATAGCCGAGCGTGCCCGAGCGCGAGATGAGGCCGACATTGCCTTGGCGGTAGATATTGCCGGGCATGATGCCGAGCATGGCCTTGCCGGGGCTGATGATGCCGGCGCAGTTCGGCCCCACCATCATCGGCCGGCGCTCGCGCGGATAGCGCAGGAAATAGCGCTTCACGCGCATCATGTCCTGCGCCGGAATGCCGTCGGTGATCGAGCAGATGAGGCGAATGCCGGCGTCCGCCGCCTCCATGATCGCGTCCGCCGCGAAGGGCGGCGCCACGAAGGTGATGCTCGTCGTCGCGCCGGTCTGCTTCACCGCCTCGCGCACCGTGTCGAAGATCGGCACGCCATGCACCGTCTTGCCGCCCTTGCCCGGCGTGACGCCGGCGACGACATTGGTGCCGTAGTCGATCATCTCCTTGGCGTGGAAGCTGCCCTTGTCGCCGGTGATGCCCTGGACGAGGATGGGCGTTTTTTCGTCGATCAGAATGCTCATTGTTTCCTCCCGGCCACGCCGCTCACTTCACGGAGCGGTAAGCGGCGACGGCCTTTTGGGCGGCGTCGGCCAGCGAATCGGCGGTGATGACATTGATGCCGCTTTCATCGAGCAGCTTGCGGCCGGCCTCGACATTGGTGCCGGCGAGACGCACGACGAGCGGCGCGGTGATGTTGGTCGCCTTCACCGCGTCGATGACGCCCTGCGCGACCCAGTCGCAGCGATTGATGCCGGCGAAGATGTTGACCAGCACCACTTTCACATTGGCGTCGGAGAGCACGAGACGGAACGCCGTCGCAACGCGCTCGGCCGAGGCGCCGCCGCCGACATCGAGGAAGTTCGCCGGATTGCCGCCGGCGTGCTTGATCATGTCCATCGTCGCCATCGCGAGGCCCGCGCCATTGACGATGCAGCCGATCTCGCCGTCGAGGCCGATATAGTTCAGCGCATGCTCGAGCGCCTGCGCCTCGCGCGGGTCGGACTGCGAGGGATCATTCATGTCGACGATATTGCGGCGACGGAACAGGGCGTTGTCGTCGAAGGACATTTTCGCGTCGAGCGCGAGCACCTTGTCGTCCTTGGTGACGACCAGCGGATTGATCTCCAGCATGGTCGCGTCATTGTCGCGGAAGGCGCGATAGGCGCCGAGGATCGACTGCACCGCGCGCGAAACCTGCTTCAGGTTCAAGCCGAGCTGAAAGGCCAGCTCGCGCGCCTGAAAGGGCAGCAGGCCGACGGCCGGCTCGACGATGACCTGAAGAATGGCGTCCGGATCGGTCTTGGCGATCTCCTCGATCTCCATGCCGCCATGCTTGGAGGCGATGACGCGCACGCGCTCGAGCTTACGATCGAGCACGAAACCGAGATAGAGCTCGCGCTCGTAAGGGTCGGCGAGCTCGACATAGACGCGCTGCACCGGCTTGCCTTCCGGCCCCGTCTGCTTGGTGACGAGACGCTTGCCGAGCAATTCGCGCGCCGCCTGCTGAACCTCGTGATAGGTGCGGCACATTTTGATGCCGCCAGCCTTGCCGCGCGCGCCGGCGTGAATCTGCGCCTTCACCACCCAATGCGAGCCGCCGAGCTCGGTGGCGGCGTATACGGCTTGGTCGGGGCTGAAGGCGACGGTGCCGGGGGGCACGGCGACGCCGCAGCTCGCCAATAATTCCTTGGCTTGATACTCATGGACGTCCATGTTCCCTCTCCCGCTTTCCGTTATTGTCGCCGCGCGAGCGGCGAAATCGTCACGAGCCGATCTTGTTTCTCACGGTCGTGTAGACGGCCTCGGTCTTCTCGGCCGCCGCCGCGAGCAGAGCCTCGACCTCGCCGATCTGCGTCTCGGCGAAAGCGCGATCCTTGATCGCCTTTGCGTTGATGTAGACGTTGAGCGCGGCGCTCCGCAATCCGGCATTGGCCGCGAGAACGGCGACGCCGGCGTCGCTGATGACGTTGAGATTGCCCTTGTCGGCGGCGATCTCCGAAAGGCGGATGACCTCGAAGCAGGCCTTCACCGCGCGCAGAGGCGCGAGCGTGGCGTCCTTCAGCGCCGCCTGGATCGCGGCGCTGCGCGCGGCCTTCTCCTCATCGGTGGCGCGCGGCAGGCCATAGGCCCCCATCACGCTATTGAAGGCGACGACGTCTTCCTCGATCGCCGCGGTCAGCTCGGCGCGCAGGCGCTCGGCCTCGGCGCGCGCGGCTTTCAGATCGTCCTCGACGGCTTCGTAATTCTTCTTGCCGATGGTGAGATTGGCGACCATCGACACCAGCGCCGCGCCGATCGCGCCCGACACGGCCGCCGCGCCGCCGCCGCCCGGCGTCGGGCGCTCGCTGGCGAGATCGTCGAGAAACTTGCCGATCGTCTCGTTCTTGGTCATCTCGTCGATCCCTTAAAAAAATCAGGCGTTCGCCTTGGCCTGCGCGTAGATTTCCTCTGCGTCGAGCACTTTGTCGGCGCTCTCGAACAGCTGCGCGATGCAGGCGCGATGCAGCTTCAGCTTCAAGCCGCCGACGCCGAGCGCGCCGATGACGATCTTGCCATGACGCTCCTTGGCCTTGTCGATCGCCTCGACGCCGCCGACGCCGAGCGGCGGCTGCGCGTTCACATCGGCGATCAGCTCGATGGTCGGATCGTTCTGCCAATCCTTCTCGTCGAGCAGCGGCACGCCGATGGCGCCGGCCGCGAAGACGATATGCGAGCCTTTGACGGCGGAAGCGCGCGCATCATTGTCGAAGGCTTCGATCGCCGTGGGCGTGAAGCCGAAACGCTCCTGGAGCGCCGCGGCCGCGGCGTCGGCCCGCGCCTTCACGCGCGAGGTGATGGCCACTTCCGCGCCCTCCGAATGCAGGAAGGCGGCGGCGCGCAGCCCGACGGGGCCGGTGCCGGCGAGCACGATCGCCTTCTTGCCGGCGAGCGGCTTGGCCTTGGCGAGCAGCGCCACGCCCGCGGCGGCGGTCGTGTTGGAGCCATTGGAGTCGAGCATCACGGAGACGCGGAAATTCGAGAAGAACCGCTTGCGCACCGCTTTGAACAGCGCCTCGCCGGCGACCATATCGCCGCCGCCGACGAACAGCGCCGTGAACTGCTTCTCCTTCGGGCCGCGTGTGTAGATGGCGCCGTCGACGAGCGCGCCGACATTCGCAGGCGTCACATTGGCGTAGCCGATGACGTGATCCGCGCCGCCGTCATAGGCGACCACAGTGTCGAACACGCTCGGAACGGCGTCGGTGTCGAGAAGGAAGAGAAGCTTCTGAGTCATAGCAGTTCCTGCAAAAGGCTGGCTGTCATGGCGGGCTCGTCATTGCCGTGCTCGACCCGGCCCGGCCCGTCCTGGTCATGACGCTAGGGGTCGGGCGCGAGATGTTCTGCAACGGCGCTTACGCGGTCACGAGATTGCGCGGCGCGCCGGCGACGAAAGCGTCGATATTGTCCACGAGCTGATCGGCCAGCACCTGCATCGCCTCTTTGGAGGCCCAGGCGACATGCGGCGTGACGATGAGATTGGGAATCGTCGGATCGAGCAGAATATTGCCCTGCTTGGGCGGCTCGACGGTCAGCACGTCGAAGCCGGCGCCGGCGATGACGCCATTGCGCAGCGCATCCGCCAGAGCCTGCTCGTCGACGATGCCGCCGCGCGCGGTGTTGATGATGATCGCCGTCTTCTTCATCGAGGCGAGCTCTTTGGCGCCGATGAGATGCTTGGTCTGCGGCGTCAGCGGCAGATTGAGCGTGACGACATCGGCCTCGCGCAGAATGGTCGGAATGTCGACGATCCCCGGACCCGGAACGACATCGTTGATCAGCAGCTTCATGCCCAGCGCCTCGGCGCGCGTCGCGATCGACTTGCCGAGCGCGCCATAGCCGATGATGCCGAGCGTCGAGCCGGCGATATCGTAGATCGGATAGTCGAAATAGCAGAACTGATTGGATTCCTGCCAACGGCCGCGGCGCACGCTGTCCACATAGTTCACGAGATTGCGGCGCAGCGCGAAGATCAGCGCGATCACATGCTCGGGCAGCGTGTTGAACGCATAGTTGCGGATGTTGGAGACCGTGATTCCATTGGCCGTCGTATAGGCCTTGTCGATCACGTCGGTGCCGGTGGCGGCGACGGCGATCAGCTTCAGATCGGGAAGCTGCTTCAGCGTCTCCTCGCGCAGCGGCACCTTGTTGGTGATGGCGATGGTGGCGCCCTTCAGGCGCTCCACGACGTCGGCCGGACCGCTCTGAGCGTATTCGGTATAGTCGTGCGGGAAATTCGGCTTGCGCAAATTGGCGTCGAGCGTCTCACGATCGAGAAAGACGATTTTGTGCGACATGCTTGTGTTTCCCCCAAAGTCGCCGCCAATTTCGGCTTGCGCGGATCGTTCGAAAAATGGGTGGCGGCCTCGCCCGGCGTGGGCGAGGCCGCGTTTTCTCAGACTTGCAGGATCGGATTGGCGCGATAGACGGCCTGGGCCGCCGCGACGCCGCTGCCGGCCGTGACCGGAATGCCGACGTCGAGCATCGCCATCTCCGCGCCGGCGATGGCGCCGAGCAGCATCAGCTCGTTGAGGTCGCCGAGATGGCCGATGCGGAACACCTTGCCCGCGACCTTGGAGAGGCCGGCGCCGAGCGCGAGATTGTAGCGCTTATAGGCGATCTCGATCACCTTGGCGGCGTCATAGCCTTCCGGCACCACGATGGCGGTCACCGTGTCGGAGTTCCACTTGGCCTCCTTGGCGCAGGGCTTCAGGCCCCAGGCGGCGACCGCGGCGCGCACGCCCTCGGCCAGATGATGATGGCGCGCATAGACCTGATCGAGGCCTTCCTCGAACAGCACATTGAGCGACTCGCGCAGGCCGTAGAGCAGCGGCAGCGCCGGCGTGTAGGGGAAGTAGCCGGTGGCGTTCGCCTTCACATGATCCTGGAAGTCGAAGTAAGCGCGATGCAGCTTGGCGGTCTCGCCGGCCTTCAGCGCCTTCTGGCTGACGCTGAGCAGCGCGAGGCCGGCCGGCAGCATGAAGCCCTTCTGCGAGCCGGACACGGCGACGTCGACGCCCCACTCGTCCTGCTTGAAGTCGAGCGAGCCGACCGAGCTCACGCCGTCGACGAACAGCATCGCCGGATGCTTGGCGTTGTCGATCGCCTTGCGCACCGCGCCGATGTCGGAGGTGACGCCGGTCGCCGTCTCGTTATGCGTAGCGAAGACGGCCTTGATCTCGTGGTTCTTGTCGGCCTTCAGCGTCTCTTCGATACGGTCCGGATTGTTGCCGACGCCCCACTCCTCGTCCTGCTCGATCACATCGAGGCCGATGCGCTTGGCGAGATCGATCCAAAGATGGGTGAACTGGCCGAAACGCTGGGCGATGACCTTGTCGCCGGGCGACAGCGTGTTGGTGATCGCCGCTTCCCAGCCGCCCGTGCCCGAGGCCGGGAAGATGAAGGACTGAGCGGTCTCGGTCTTGAACACCTTCTTCAGCTGGGTGAACAGCGGCAGCGTCAGCTCGGGAAACTTCGGCGAACGATGGTCCTCGGAGACGACATTCATCGCGCGCAGGATACGGTCCGGAATATTGGTCGGGCCCGGGACGAATAGAAAATTGCGGCCCGGAATTCTGGAATTCGACATGTCTTGGGCTCCCTTCGAGCTCATCGGTTCGAGTTTGTTTTCGCCGGACGCTCCGTCGAGCGCGCCCGTTGCTTCTTCCCGCGGCTCGAGCGGTTTCCGATCCGCTCGGATCAAAAACCGCTCTCGCTTTTCGCTTGGAGCGAATTCTGATCGCTCGAACGACTCTGTTCGAGCGGAACGCGCTCTAGAACAGACCGGCGATCCGCCCGTCCGCGCCGACCTCGATGCTGTTGGCGGCGGGAACCTTCGGCAGGCCCGGCATGGTCATGACGTCGCCGCAGATGACGACCACGAATTCGGCGCCGGCCGACAGGCGGAGCTCGCGCACCGGGATCACATGACCCGAGGGCGCCCCCTTGGCGTTGGCGTCGGTCGAGAAGCTGTATTGCGTCTTGGCGATGCAGACCGGCAGATGGCCGAAGCCCTCTTTCTCCAGCTCGGCGAAGCGGGTCTTCACGGAAGGCTCGAGGGAAATGTCGGACGCGCCATAGAGCTCGCGCGCAATGGTGCGCACCTTCTCGACCAGCGGCAGATCATCGGCGTAGAGCGGCTTGAACTGCGACGGCTTGGCCTCGATCGTGGCGATCACCTTATGCGCGAGCTCGGCCGCGCCCGGGCCGCCCGAGCCCCAATGATCGGCGAGCACGCAATCGACGCCCTCGGCCTCGGAAAGCGTCTTCAGCAGATCGATCTCCGCCTGCGTGTCGGTGCTGAAGCGGTTGACGGAGACGATCACCGGCACGCCGAATTTCTGCACATTGGCGATATGGCGCTTCAGATTGGCGAAGCCCTTCTCCAGCGCGGCGACATTCTCGACCTTCAGATCGTCCTTGGCGACGCCGCCATGCATCTTCAGCGCGCGAATTGTCGCGACGATGACGGTGACGTCCGGCTTGATGCCCGCCTTGCGGCATTTGATGTCGAAAAACTTCTCCGCGCCGAGATCGGCGCCGAAGCCGGCTTCCGTCACCACATAATCGGCGAGCTTCAGAGCCGCCTTGGTGGCGATGACCGAATTGCAGCCATGAGCGATATTGGCGAAAGGCCCGCCATGGATGAAGGCTGGATTATTCTCGAGCGTCTGCACCAGATTGGGGGCGATGGCGTCCTTCAGCAGCGCGGCCATCGAGCCCTGCGCCTTCAGCTCGGAGGCGCGGATGCTCTTCTTGTCGCGCGTCTGGGCGACGATGATGTCGCCGAGCCGGCGCTGCAGATCCGCGAGGCTGGTGGCGAGGCAGAAGATCGCCATCACCTCGGAGGCGACGGTGATGTCGAAGCCGTCCTCGCGCGGAAAGCCATTGGCGACGCCGCCGAGAGAGGAGACGATCGAGCGCAGCGAGCGGTCGTTCATGTCCACGGCGCGGCGCCAGGAGATGCGGCGCGGATCGATGCCGAGCGAATTGCCCCAATAGACGTGATTGTCGATGAGCGCCGAGAGCAGGTTGTTGGCCGCGCCGATGGCGTGGAAGTCGCCGGTGAAATGGAGATTGATGTCCTCCATCGGCACGACTTGTGCATAGCCGCCACCGGCGGCCCCGCCCTTCACGCCGAAGCAGGGGCCGAGGCTCGGCTCGCGAAGGCACATGATCGCCTTCTTGCCGATGTGGTTGAGCGCGTCGCCGAGGCCGACCGTCGTGGTCGTCTTGCCTTCGCCCGCCGGGGTCGGCGTGATGGCGGTGACGAGGACGAGCTTGCCGTCCGGCCGGTCCTGCAGGGAGGTGAGATAGTCTAGGGAGATTTTCGCCTTGTAATGTCCGTAAGGCAACACATGTTCGGCGGGGATGCCGAGCTTCTCGCGGGCGACGTCGACGATCGGACGCATGGACGCCGCTTGAGAGATCTCGATATCGGATTTGGGAGAAAGATGCTGGTTGCCTTTCCCGCTCGACGGGATGGTCGTATCGGACATTACAATTTCTCTCCCCTCGCAGAAAGCGTTTCGCCCGCCCTCGAAGATTTATCCGGGCCGAATGGCCTCGTCCTGCGCAGCGGAATCTCTGCGCGGGCAGCCGACGACCGTCGGGCCAAGATCGACGAACGCTCCGAGAAGCGCCCGATCTTCGCCGTCATTGTCTCGCGAAACTAGAACCTTCCGATAGTTTCATCAAGAACCACGGCTGGCGGATATTCGGCCCTGCGCGGCGCGTCTCCTCGCCGACGATAAGCCGATCTGAAAATCCGCGGCCCCGTGGCTATGGAGAGATCGAATTTCCCCGTCAAGCGAAATTATCGTGTGATATCGGCCCCGGTTTCCTCGGAAATCGGGCGATTGCGACGCTCTCCTCTTCGTTCGGAGACGTCTCGACTTCAATCCGCACATTCGAACAGCCGGGGCCTTCGACCTACCCTCGGCCTATCCCTTCAGAGAGCGCCGGGCCGCGCGCCACTATTTGACGGCGGAGGCGAGCTGGTCCTCTATTCCTCGTCGAATCAACGATAGAATTTCGACGCGCGCGCGGTCGCCTGTTCGAGACGACCCGAAAGGCATGGTCGCGCCGACGGAACGACGCGCCTTGCGCCCACCCGTACCCCCTCGAGCGGGGGAGGGAAGGGTCGCTCGTCGAATGGGCTAGCGCCCACCCGATCGTCACTCCGGAAAAAATGTCAGCGCCACGCCATTGATGCAATAGCGCAGGCCGGTCGGCGGCGGGCCATCGGGAAACACATGGCCGAGATGCGAGCCGCAGCGGCTGCAATGCACCTCGGTGCGGGTCATGCGATGGGAATGGTCGACCGAGGTGGCGATGGCTCCGTCGAGCGGATCGAAGAAGCTCGGCCAGCCGGAGCCGCTCGAGAATTTCTGGCGCGTCGCGAAAAGCGGCTGATCGCAGCCTGCGCAGGCGAAGACGCCCGGGCGCTTCTCATGCTCGAGCGCGCAGCTCCCGGGGGCCTCGGTGCCATGCGCGCGCATGACGTCATATTGCTCGGGAGAAAGGCGCGCGCGCCATTCCGCCTCTGTGTGGGTGACGGGGAATGATTCTCCGCTGGTCATGGCGTCCTCCTCGGCGCATTCGGCGCGCCGCCGACGATATGGCGGAGCTTATCGAGACCGGGCGTCGTGGAGAAGATCGTTTCGGCGTCAGTCGGGAAATTCCGTGCGGAAAAGCGCGGCGCCCGGCGGCGGCGAGGCTCCCGCCGCTCCCGTCGCGGAACGCGCGACGGGATGCGCGCGAGGCCCTTTTTTCATTGTGGCCCTATCTGTAAGGTCGCGCTTTCGACGCGGCGCGCCGCGAGCGAAAGGGCTGATGCGAGAAGGGCCGAGGAATGTCCGACGCGAAACAATTCGACGCTGTGGTGATCGGCTCGGGGCTCGGCGGCCTCACCGCCGGGGCTCTGCTGGCGCGCCAAGGCTATGGCGTGCTGCTGCTCGAGCGCAATTTCAGCCTCGGCGGCGCGGCCTCCGTCTATAAGGTCGGCGGCCTGACCGTCGAATCCTCGCTCCACCAGACCTCCGACCCGCGCAATCCGCGCGACCCCAAGCGCCGCATCCTCGACGAGCTCGGCCTGTTGGACGAGATCGAATGGATCTCGACCGGCCCGCTCTACACGGTCCGGGGCGGCCCGCTGGGCGAGCCCTTCGCGCTGCCCGCCGGCTTCGACGCCGCCGCGAGCGCGCTCGCCGAGCGTTTTCCGGCTCACGGCAAAGCGATCGAGCGCTTCCTCGGATCGCTCGATTCGATCCAGGACGCGCTCTGGAATCTATCCGGCGAGAGCGCGCCGATCGGCAAATCGGCGCGCCGTCTGGGCGCCTGCGCGCCGGCGGCCTCCGATTGGACCGCCTCGCTCGCCGATGTTCTCGCGCGCGAATTCGGCTCCGACGAGGCGCTCAAATGCGCGCTCGGCGCAAATCTCTTCTATTACGGCGACGACCCGCGCCGCATGTGGTTCATCGCTTACGCGCTCGCCCAGGGCTCCAACATCGGCTGCGGCGGCGCCTATATAAAGGGCGGCTCGCGGCAATTGAGCCTCAAGCTCGCCAAGGCGATCACCAAGGCGGGCGGCTCCGTGCGCCTCGGCCGCTCGGCGAGCGCGATCGAGACCGACGCCGATGGCAGGCCCATCGCCCTGCGCCATGTGAACCGCAAGACCGGCGAGGACGAGGAGCGCGTCGCGACGCGATCGATCCTCGCCGGCTGCGGTCCGAACATCGTCGGCGATCTTCTGCCCGGCCCGGCGCGCGCGGTCTTCGACGCCACCTTCGGCGCGCGCCCGCTGTCCACCTCGCTGTTCTGCGCGCATTACGGATTGAGCGCGGCGCCGACCGCCGTCGGCCTCACCGATTATTCGTCCATTCTGCTGCCGGACCGGATGACCGCCTTCGATCAATATGACGCCGCCGGCCTGCTCGCCGACGCGCCGAAGGGCGCGCTGCCGCCGCTCGGCGTCGCCAATTTCGGCGCGATCGATTCCGGCTTATGGGAGACGGCGCCGGTGCTGCTCAGCGTGTTGGGCCTCGACCGCATCGGCAATTGGGAGGGCGTCGATCGCGACGTCGCGCGCGAGCGCCGCGAGCTCTGGCTGGATGCGCTGCTGGCCCGGCTGGAGCGCGATTATCCCGGCGTCTCCGCCCTGGTGCAGGAGCGCACGCTGCTCACCGCCAATTCCATGCGCGGCTATCTGAACACGCCGGAAGGGGCCGTCTATGGTTTCGCGGCGACGCCGCCGACGACGCCCATCGAAGCGGGCTTTCCGCGCACGCCGAAAACGCCGCTGCCGGGAGTCTATCTGGCTTCCGCCTTCGGCGGCGAGCACGGGTTCAATGGCGCCATGCTGTCGGGAGCCGAGGCCGCGAAGCTCGCGGCCGTCGACCTCGAAAGCTCTGCGGGCCGCGCCTGAATCGCGCGCCCGAATCTCAAGCCCGAATCTCATGCGCCGACGAGGCGCGAGGACCAATCCTCGACCACTCCATGCGCGAGACGGCGCGCCGCCAGCGCGCGCCAGGACGGCGCGAGCGGGCGCAATTCCGCCATTTGCGCCAAGGCGTCGCGATCGAGCATGCGCCGATAGAGCAAGTCATTGAGCCGCGACAAAGACCAATCCGGCAGCGGCCGCTCGACGCGCTGGAGACGGTCGCCGGGCTCGGCGACGCCCTCGCGCAGCACGCGATAATACCAGCCGGTGCGTCCGCTCGTCTGCACGCGGCGGGCCATATCCGGCCGCGCGAAGCGGGCGTTGAGCTTCCAGCAGGGCTGCCGCCCCTGGCTCACCTGCAGCAGCGCCGAGCCGAATGCGAGGACGTCGCCGATGCAGACGTCGCTCTCCGTGACGCCCAGCGTCGAGATGTTCTCGCCGAAGGCGGGCGGCGCGCTGAGCGCCGCGACCAGTTCCGGTCCCTCCTTCGCCCAGGCGTCATAATGATCGCGGGGATAATGGTGCAGCGCCTTTTCCGGCCCGCCGTGATGGCGCAGATCGCCTTGACGATCGCCGGCGAGGCCCTCACGCAGAAGGCGCCAGGGCGCCGGCGCCGCGATCTTGACGATGCCGCTCGGCGCGTCGCGCGGGCCGAGCGGAGCCAGCGCGCGAGCCGCGAACATGATTTCGATCGAAGGAGAAGTCATGGCGGCCTCGCTTTGAAATAAACGGCCTCGCGTGAAAAAAGGCCTCGCGCGAGCAAGGCTCGGCGAGGCAGTTCGGAGTCGCCGAAGTGACAACGGCGGCGGGGGGTGCTCCGCTTATTTCAGCGCGGCGAGATCCGCGCCGAAATTGATGTGATAGGCGCGCCCGTCGATGACGAAAGCGGGCACGGATTTGACGCCGGCGGCCTCTGCTTCACCGAGCCGCGCCTTGTCCTCGCCGAGATGGACGATCTCGACATCGAAGACGTGCGGGTCGAGCGATTGCGCGAAGGCGGTCTCGGCATCCGCGCAAACCGGGCAACCCGCATGGTAGAATGTCGCTTTCTTCGCCATGGCCTTGGTCCTCCTCTCTTCTGCGTTCGGCGCGCCGAAATCCTGCGGCGAGCCGGTCTTCCGCGAGGCCGTGGGCGGTTTCGGCGGCGGCGCCGAACGCCCTCGAGCTCGTGAAAATGCGATATGGCGGCGCTAAGGCGCACGCTCGAAGGCGCGCCACGCCTCTTCGAGAAGAGGCTGCGGCGCGGCGTCATGCTCCGGACAATCCAGCCGCAGATGGCGGCCGCCGAACGCGGCGTCGACCAGCGCGCAATGATGCGGAAGCTCCGCATCCTCATGCGCATAGGGCCGGAAATGCCGGCAGGTGACGCAGAGCCGCTGCGGCGGAATGGCCTTGGCCTGCTGCAAGGCGCGGATCGTCTTGATGACCAGCGCGAGCAGCGTCTGCTGCTCTTGCGGCGTCAGCGTTTCCAGCGCCCGCTCGGCCGAGGTCATGGCGAGGCCGATGGCGCGAACGACGTCGCAGCCGGCCGGCGTGACGCGAATGGCGACGGCGCGCTTGTCCTGGGCCTCGGGCAGCTTGGCGACGAGCCCCTTGCGCGCGAGCGCGGCGATGGAGTCGGTCGCTGTCGGCTGCGTGACGCCGAGATGCTCCGCCACGGCGCGCAGGCGCAGTCCCGCGTCGCCACGCCCGGCGATGAAGGTGAGCGCGTGCAATTGCGTCGGCGTGAGGCCGGCCTCCTCGGCGACGCCCCATTCATCGGCGCGCATGGCGGCGGCGATGCGGTCCAGCCCCTCGCGCAGGCGGCGGGTCAAAGGGGTGGTGATGGCGTCGAACAGCGTCATGGATTTTTATTAGGAGTCCTATCTAATTTTGTCAAGCCGCTTGCGCGCTTGCGATTCGCCATGCGCTTGCGCTAGGCCATCGGGGCCGTCGTCCCTCGCAGGATCGCCCCCGATGCTCCGTCCCGCCGCCGCTTGCCTGCTCGCCCTCGTCGCCGCCCTGCCCGCGCGCGCGGCCGATCTCAATGATTATCCGACCTCGGCGCGGGCGGATTACGTCTTCGGCTGCATGAAGGCCAATGGCGATTCGCGGCAGGCGCTGGAGCAATGCTCCTGCTCGATCGACATCGTCGCCACCATCCTGCCCTATGACCGTTATGTCTCGGCGGAAACGGTGGCGAGCATGGATCAGCAGCCCGGGCAGATCGGCTCGCTATTTCGCAACTCGCGCCTCGCCAAGGAGGCGCTGGAGGAGCTGCGCCGCGCCCAGGCCGAGGCGCAGGTTCGCTGTTTCTAAATCGCTCGCCGAAGCGGCGTGAGCCCCGGACCCTCGGCCCGCCTCACGCCCCCGACAGCCGGGCCACGGCCCGCGCATGGCCGATCAGCGGCAAGAGCAGCGACAATTCCGGCCCGTTCTCCGCGCCCGTCAACGCCAGCCGCAACGGATGAAACAGCGCCTTGCCCTTGCGGCCGGCGGCGACCTTCACCGCGCTCGTCCAGGCCGACCATGTGGTCTCGTCCCAGGGCTCGGGCGGCAGCAGCGCCAGCGCCTCGGCCAGAAATCCCGCATCCTCGCGAACCGGCGCGATCTCGCCCTCGACGACGCGCCACCAGTCCAGCGCATCGGAAAAACGCGTCAAATTCCCGCGCACCGCGCGCCAAAAAGGCTCGACCTTGAAGCCGACGATGTCATGCGCCTCGAGCCGGTCCCGGACGTCCTCGTAATCGAGAATCGCCAGAGTGCGATGGGTGAGCGGGCCGAGATCGGCGGGATCGAAACGCGCGGCGTTGCGCGAGAGATGCGCGAGATCGAACTCCCGCGCGAGATCGGCGAGCGAGCGCACCGCATGGACGCTGTCCGACGAGCCGGTCAGCACCGCGAGCGCCGCCACGGCCAGCGCCTCGTAGCCCTCCTCGCGCAGCGAGGCGATGGCCAGCGAGCCGGTGCGCTTGGAGAGCGCCTCGCCGCTCCCGCCGATGAGCAGATTGTGATGCGCGAAGACGGGACAGGGCCGCTCCGGCGCCAGCGCCTGGAACAGGCGAATCTGCACCGCCGTGTTGGTCACATGATCCTCGCCGCGAATCACATGGGTGATTCCGAGCGCGATATCGTCCACCACGGAGGGCAGCGTGTAGAGAAAGGTGCCGTCCTCGCGCAGCAGCACCGGATCGGACAGAGTGGCGCAATCGATCGCGCAATCGCCGCGCACGAGATCGCGCCATTCCACGAGGCCCGCCGGCAGCTTGAAACGCCAATGCGGCTTGCGCCCGTCCGCCGCGAGCCGCGCCCGATCCTCGGCCGAGAGCTTCAGCGCGGCGCGGTCATAGACAGGCGGCAGGCCGCGCGCCTGCTGCAATTTGCGGCGCTTCTCCAATTCCTCCGGCGTCTCGTAGCAGGGATAGAGCAGGCCGGCCGCCTGGAGCCGCGCCGCCGCGGCCTCATAGAGCGCGACGCGCTGCGACTGGCGGACCACAATGTCCGGCCGCAGCCCGAGCCAGGCGAGATCGACCTCGATCGCCTGCGCGAACTCCTCGCTCGAGCGGGCGAAATCAGTGTCATCGAATCGCAGCACGAATCTTCCATTGTGGGCGACGGCGTACAAATAGTTCAGCAGAGCCGGACGCGCATTGCCGATATGGATGCGGCCGGTCGGCGACGGCGCGAAACGAACGATCGGAGTGGTCATGAGCAAACTTCGGCAGGAGGAGAATGCGAGGGCCGCGCGACGCGACAAGATTCTCGCGCCGCCCCCCTTTTGCCAAGAGCTGAGCGAGTTGTCAGGCGGAATATCGGTCTGGCCCGCTCCTGGACTGCGCAGCCGTCGCCGCTCGCCGGCCAAGGCCGCGGCCGCCGCCCGTCTCGAATCCCGCAAGTGACAGGCAGGGACCACGCATGATCATCGCCTATGTGTGCGCCGCCTTCTGCGCGACGCTGCTCACGCTCAACTTCGCCAGCATCGCCATCACCGCCATTCGCTGCAAAGCCCGTCCCCGCACCCGGCCCGTCCCCGCCAATGCGCCGCCGGTCAGCATCGTGCGGCCGCTGCGCGGGCTCGAGACCTTCAGCGAGGAGACGCTCGGCTCGACCTTCGCGCTCGACTATCCGAGCTATGAGGTCCTCTTCTGCGTGCAATGCGCCAATGATCCGGTGATTCCGCTGGTCGAGCGGCTCATCGCCGCGCATCCGCAGGTCCCGGCGCGGCTGCTGGTCGGCGACGATTATGTGAGCGTCAATCCCAAGCTCAACAATTGCGTGAAGGGCTGGGACGCCGCGCGGCACGCCTGGATCGTGCTCGCCGACTCCAACGCGCTTCTGCCGCCCGATTACATCCAGACCATGCTCGCCGCCTTCCGCAAGGATACGGCGCTGTCCATCTCCATGCCGATCGGCTCGCGGCCGAAGGGTTTTTGGGCGGAGGTCGAATGCGGCTTCCTCAACACCTTCCAGGCGCGCTGGCAATATGGCGCGGAGGCGGTCGGCATCGGCTTCGCGCAGGGCAAGAATATGATGTGGCGCCGCGAGGTGCTGGAGCGCGCCGGCGGCATAAGGGCGCTGGGAGCCGAGATCGCCGAGGACGCCGCCTCCACCAAGATCGTCCGCGCGCAGAAGATGAAGGTGCGGCTCGTCGACATGCCCTTCGAGCAGCCGCTCGGCCATCGCAGCGCGCTCGAGGTCTATTCGCGCCATGTGCGCTGGGCGCGGCTGCGCCGCGTCACCTTCCCCGCCTATTTCGCGCCGGAATGCATGAATGGCAGCTTCATGCCGGTGGTGACGGGCGCCTATGCCGCCCATCTCCTCGACGCCAATGTGGCGCTGACCGCCGGCGCCATTCTGGCCTCGCTCTACGGCGCCGAATGTCTGCTGGCCCGCGTCGCCGGCTGGCGCGTCTCCTGGCGCAGCCCGCTGGCGCTGCTGACGCGCGACATTCTGCTGCCGGTGATGTTCGTCGACGCCTGCCTCTTCGATGATTTCATCTGGCACGGCAACGCCATGACCGTGCGCGAGCAGGAAGAGCAGACCACCGGCTGAGACCCTCCCTCCAGCTCAGCCCCCGAGCCCATCCCCCCAAGGCCCACGAGCAAGACGGAAAGGGGCGCCTCCCGGCGCCCCTTCTCATTTCGCCGGCTCCTCCGGCGTCGCTATGTCGATCTTGCGGATGACGCGTTCCGGCTCCGGACGCACGAGGTCGATGGACAAGAGTCCGTTGACGAGATCGGCGCCCAGCACCTGCATCCCTTCCGCCAGCAGAAAGGCGCGCTGAAACTGCCGCGCCGCTATGCCGCGATGGAGAAACTGCCGCTCGCGCTCCTCCACCTGCTTGCCGCGAATGACGAGCTGGCTCTCCTCGAGCGAGATCTCCAGCTGATCGCGCGTGAAGCCGGCGACGGCGAGCGTCAGCCGCAGCCGATCCGGACACGCATCCGTGCGCGGCATCCTTTCGATATTATAGGGGGGATAACCATCGGAGCCCGAGCGGGTGACGCGGTCCAGCGCGCGTTCGATCTCGTCGAACCCCAAGAGAAAGGGGGAATTCAGCGTCGGCAGTCGTGCCATATCGAAGCCCTCGCGGCGCTTCTCTCTTGCGAAAAATCTGCGAGGCCCGGCGTCGGCGCCTCGAGGCGGTATATGGAGCCGAAGCTCGGCGCGATCAAGCGGAGCTGCGGGTCTTCTCGAGATCCCCCCGGCGCTGCGAACCTGCCTCGCTCGGCCCTTCCCTGGCCCGCGCCTTGCCTGCGCGCCTTGCCAGCGCTCATGGCCTGCGCTCGCGCTTTTGCCTATTCGCTTTCAAGCAGTCGGGAGGACCGCATGGATTTCCGTCACTTCCTGGCGTCGGGCGCCGGCGCGATCACGGACGGCGCGGTTCTCGAACGGCTCCGGCGTGACCCCGATCTCATCCTCGATCCGCATATTCTGCACGGCGGCTTCGTCTATGACGCGGCGGGCCGGATTCGTCTCACAGAAATCCATCGCGACTATATGACAGTCGCGCGCGCCGCGGGCCTGCCGATCCTCGCCTTCACCGACACTTGGCGTTGTTCGCGCCACGCCATCGACGCCTCGCGATTTCGCGGCCATCGCGTCAATGAGGACAACGCCCGCTTCCTGATCGCGCTGCGCGACTCCTTCGGCGAAGGATCGCCGATTTTCGTCGGCGGTCTCCTCGGCCCGTCGGGCGACGCCTACAAGCCGGAGGAGGGCCTCGACCGCCGCGCCGCGCGCGCTTTCCACCTGCCGCAGGTGGATGCGCTCGCCGCCGCCGGGGTGGATTTTTTGTTCCTGGCGACCGCGCCCAATGTGGAGGAGGCGCTCGGCGTCGCCGACGCCATGGCCGAAACGAGCCTGCCCTCTATCATCAGCTTCGTCATCCGCCGCACCGGCGTCGTCCTCGACGGAACGCCGCTCGCGGAAGCGATGCGCCGGATCGACGCGGAGACGTCGCGGCCCCCCGCGGGCTTCGCCGTCAACTGCGTCCATGCTTTCGCGCTCGAATCGGCGCTGGAGGCGGTGACGGCCCTCGATCCCGAAGCGGCCCGTCGCATTCTCGCTTTCCAGGCCAATACGTCCGACAATGACGTCGAGGAGCTCGAAGGCAGCGCGGAGCTGCTCACCGAGCCGGCCCCCGCCTTCGCCGAAAATGTCGGGCGCGTTCGACGCCGCTTCGGCCTGCGCGTCGTCGGCGGCTGCTGCGGAACGGACAGCGGCCATATAGAGGCGCTGGCGAGAAAGCTGTCCTGCGCGGAGGTCTCGACGTAAAAGCCGGTTCGGACACGAAAATCGCTCGTATTTTGGTCTGGACGTCGCGCTCCCGGCATAGAAGGACCGGTCGTCCGGGCTAGCCAGACGCGCGGAATTGTTGTATCCGCCCCGCACGAGTTTTCACCCCGCACCCGATGCGGGGCGTTGGAGATCGAGACAAATGGCCGTTCCGAAGCGAAAAACCTCCCCGATGAAGCGCGGGTTCCGCCGCTCCGCCGACGCGATCAAGGCGCCGACCTATGTCGAGGACAAGGATTCGGGCGAGCTGCGCCGTCCGCATCACATCGACCTCAAGACCGGCATCTATCGCGGCCGGCAGGTGCTGAAGGTCAAGGCTCAGGAAGCCTGATCCTTTTCTCGAGGGATTTGCGAGCGAGCCCGACGCGCGAAAGCGCCGTCGGGCTCTCGGCGTTTCAGCGCGATCGTGTTCAGCGCGCCTGCTGCGCCTTGGCCAGCAGCGGCAGCAGAATCGCGCGCGGCGCCGCCCGTCCCGCCGCGACGAAGAATTTGTTCACCAGCCCCGGCACCACCACGCGCCGGCCCGCGAGCAGCGCCTCATAGCCCTGCCGCGCGACCTCCTCGGCCGGCAGCAGCGCGGGCTTGACCGCCTTCATCTCGCCCTTGTAGTCGAAGCCGGCGCGCGCCTGGAACCCCGTCTGCACCGGGCCGGGGCAGAGCGCGGTGACGCGCACGCCATGCGGCTTCATCTCCTCGGCGAGCGCCTCGCTGAAGGAGCGGACATAGGCTTTGCTGGCGTAATAGACGGCGAAGCCCGGCCCCGGCATGAAGGAGGCCACCGAGGCGACATTCAATATGCCGCCGCGCGCCTCGATCACCGAAGGCAGAAAGCGCAGAGTCAGCGCCGTCAGCACGCGAATATTGAGATCGACGATCGCCAATTGCTCGGCGGCGTCCAGCTCGGCGACCCGGCCGACGAGGCCGAAGCCGGCGTTGTTGACCAGAATATCCGGCTTGCGCCCGGCCGCGCTCAGCGTCTCGGCGAGACTGTCGCAGGCCCCCGCCTCGCAGAGGTCGAGGTCGACGACCAGCGGAGGCTCGGGCGCGCCGGCCGCCTCGATCTCGCCGGCCAGCGCCTCCAATTTCTCGCGGCGGCGGGCGACCAGAGTCACGTGATGGCCCTTGCGGGCGAACAGCTTGGCCAGCTCGAGGCCGATGCCGTCCGAGGCTCCGGTGACGATCGTGGTGGTCGCGGCGTCGTTCATGTCTTCAGCCTCCCCAGGGGCCGGACCGGACCGGCTTGTCCACGTCCTTCGCAGCCTGACGCAGCGTGACCCGATCGCGCGTCGAGACGCCGAGCAGCTCGGCGACGCGCCAGATCACATTCTCCTCGAACTCGTGCACCTCGCCGTCGGCATAGGCCATTTCCCACAACATGCCGATGACGGCGCGGCGTCCGTCCTCGTCGAGCAGCCGTTTCAACACCTGGGTGAAGCGATAGAGATCGACGGCCTCGCGCTCGCTCTCGGCCGCGGCCTCGATGAGCGCGCGGGCGGCGGCGGGATCGAGGCCGAAACGGGTCTCCACCAGGCTTTGCAGCAAGGCGCGCTCGCCGGCGTCGAACTCCCCGTCGATGGTGGCGAGATGCACCAGCAGAGCGACGGCGGCCAGACGATAATCGGCCGCCTCGAGCGGCCGCGGCCGTGCGGCGCCGGAGACTTCGTCGAGAAAAGCGCGGAGGGCGTCGAGCATGGAAGGCGCAGCCTCGAGGTTAGGGGCGTCCCTTATTCTATATGGCGGCCGCCGCGCGAAGCATAGCCCGCGGCCACGCCCTCTTTGCGCGGCCCCGGGCGCGGCGGAATCGCCGCACAGGCGCGAGCTGCGCAATCGGCGCAGAATTGGGGGCGCAATTGGCGGCAGAATTGGCGATTGACAGAGCATTGAATTCTCTTTACCTACGTTGTTGCTGCAATGCAGCGTGACTCGTTCCGGCCGCGTGGATCGCTTCCCACAGGGGATCGGAGCCGTAGAGCGAGTCCTCGTCCCGACGACAGCCCGATACGCGGGGCAGGTCTCCCATCCATCGCTGCATGGCCACGCGCGGGAACCGTTTTCGCGCGCATGCCGCCCATTTCGAAAGATACGCAGTGACTAATTTTGCCGATCTCGGCTTGGCCGAGGTCCTTCTGCGCGCGCTCGCGCAGGAAAATTATACGACGCCCACGCCGATCCAGGCCCAGGCGATTCCCGCGCTTCTCCAAGGCCGAGACCTTCTCGGCATCGCCCAGACGGGCACCGGCAAGACCGCCGCATTCGGTCTGCCGATCCTGCAGCGGCTGCTCGACGACCGCCGCCGTCCGGCTCCCAACACGACGCGCGCGCTGGTGCTCGCCCCGACGCGCGAGCTCGCGGCGCAGATCGCCGACAGCTTCCGCGCCTATGCGCAATTCGCCCGCATGAGCGTCGGCGTCATCGTCGGCGGCGTCGCTCACGGCCCGCAGATCAGAATGCTCGCCGGCGGGCTCGATGTGCTGGTCGCGACGCCCGGCCGCCTGCTCGATCATATCGGCGCCGGCCATCTGCGGCTCGAGACGACGCGGACGATCGTGCTGGACGAGGCCGACCATATGCTCGACCTCGGCTTTGTCGTTCCCATTCGCAAGATCGTCTCGCGCCTGCCCAAGGAGCGGCAGAATCTGTTCTTCTCGGCGACCATGCCGAAGGAGATCTCGACGCTCGCCGACGACATGCTGCGCGATCCCGTCACCGTGCGCGTGACGCCGGCGGCGACGACGGCCGAGCGCGTCGCGCAGCGGGTCATCCTCGTCGACGGATCGGCCAAGCGCGACGTCCTGCTGGACCTCTTTTCCGATCCGAGCTTCTCGCGCGCCATCGTCTTCACGCGCACGAAGCGCGGGGCCGATCGCGTCGCGCAGCATCTCGCGGCGAACGCCGTCGGCGCCTCGGCGATTCACGGCAATAAGAGCCAGAATCAGCGTCAGCGCGCGCTTGAGGATTTTCGCGCCGGGCGCACCCGCGCTCTGGTGGCGACCGATATCGCCGCGCGCGGCATCGATATCGACGGGGTCTCCCATGTGGTGAATTTCGAGCTGCCGGAGACGCCGGAGGCCTATGTTCATCGCATCGGCCGCACCGCGCGCGCCGGCGCGACAGGCGCCGCCGTCTCGCTCTGCGACAATAGCGAGAGGCCGCTGCTCAAGCAGATCGAGCGCGTGACCCGCCAGACCCTGGACGTCACCGACCGCCGCACCGCCTCGGGCTCCGCCGCGGAGGCGGATGCGCCGCGTCGGCCGCCGCATGAGCACAGGCGCACGCATCAGGAACCGGGCCGCGTCACCCGGCACGCGGGCAAGCCGGGCGAGCATGCGCGGCCTCCGCAGCAGCAGCGCCGCCCCGGCAATCCGGGCGGACGTCGGCCGGAGCATTCCGCGCCGCGCTCGCGCGTCTCCGACTAGCCAGACCCGACTCTCCGCCTATTCGCGTGACGCTCTTCGTGTCTTAGTGGTTTCTTCACCACGAAGACACGAAGCTCACGGGATAGAAGCGGGGAGCCGGCAATGGTCTTCGATCTCGTCATCGTCGGCGGCGGCGTCAATGGCTGCGCCATCGCGCGCGACGCCGCCGGGCGCGGCCTCGGCGTCCTGCTGCTCGAGCGCAAGGACCTCGCCGCGGCAACCTCCTCCGCCTCGACCAAGCTCGTCCATGGCGGCCTGCGCTACCTCGAGCACTATGAATTCCGCCTCGTGCACGAGGCGCTGGCCGAGCGCGAGCTTCTGCTCGCCGCCGCGCCGCATATCATTCATCCGCTGCAATTCATCCTGCCGCATGAGCGCTCGATCCGCCCGGCCTGGCTGGTGCGGCTCGGCCTCTTTCTCTACGACCATCTCGCGCGGCGCGAGCGCATCCCCGGCTCGGCCACGGTCGCCCTCGCCGGAACGCCTTTCGGCGCGCCGCTGACGGCCGATCATCGCCTCGGCTTCTCCTATTATGATTGCCGGGTCGACGATTCGCGGCTCGTCGCGCTGGAGGCGCTCGACGCTTTCGAGCGCGGCGCCGACATTCGCGTCGGCGCGAAGCTCGTCGGCGCGCGGCGGCAGGATGCGCGACGAGAGGGCGCGCAATGGATCGCCAGCGTCGCCGGCGCCGATGGAAGGCTGGAGGAGATTCGCGCCCGCGCGCTGGTCAACGCCTCCGGGCCCTGGGTCTCGGAGACGCTGGGGCAACGCCTCGGCCTCGGCTCGCGCAAGCATGTGCGGCTGGTCAAAGGCTCGCATATCGTCACGCGCAAGCTCTATGAGGGCGCGCAGGCCTATATGCTGCAGCGGCCGGACAAGCGCATCATCTTCGCCATTCCCTTCGAGGAGGATTTCACCCTCGTCGGCACCACCGACATTCCCTTTCCCGGCGAGCCCGGGCCGGTCGCGATCAGCGACGACGAGACCGATTATCTGCTCGCGGCGATCGATCATTTCTTCCGGAAAAAGGTCGGGCGCGGCGATGTCGTCTGGAGCTATTCCGGCCTGCGCCCGCTCTATGACGACGGCTCGCTCGAGGCCTCCGTCGTCACGCGCGACTATGCCTTCGATCTCGACGCGCAAGGCGGCGGAGCGCCGGCGCTGTCGATCTTCGGCGGCAAGATCACCACCGCGCGCCGCCTCGCCGAACATGCGCTGGATACGCTCGCGCCCTTCTTTCCGCATATGCGCGCGGCCTGGACCGGCGGCGCCATTCTGCCGGGCGGCGATCTCGGCCCCGGCGGCTTCGACGCCTTTGTCGCCGATCTGATTCGCGCCAAGCCGTTTCTCGAGCCGCGCCTCGCGCGCCGGCTGGCGGGCGCCTATGGAACGAGGGCGTGGCGCTTTCTCGAGCCGGCGAAATCTCTCGCCGATCTCGGCGCCGATCTCGGCTGCGGCCTGAGCGAAGCGGAGCTCGATTATCTGCGCGCGCATGAATGGGCGCGCACGGCGGAAGACGTGCTGTGGCGGCGCTCGAAGCTCGGCCTGCGCTTCGACACAGCGCAGACGCGAACGCTCGCGCGAGTCCTCGCGCCGCGCGGCGCCGCGTGACGCGGAGGCCACCGAGACAAGACCGACGAGCGAGGCGGAGACGATCATGACCAGATATGTCGGCGCGATCGATCAAGGCACGACGAGCTCGCGCTTCATCGTCTTCGATCATGACGGCGAGATCGTCGCACTCGATCAACGCGAGCATGCGCAAATCTATCCGCGTCCCGGCTGGGTCGAGCATGACGCGCGCGAGATCTGGCGCAATACGCGAGCCGTCATCGCCGGCGCGCTGACGAAGGCGGGACTGACGCCGGCCGATCTCGCTTGCGTCGGCCTCACCAATCAGCGCGAGACGACGCTGCTCTGGGACCGCCACACCGGCGAGCCATTGCATGACGCGATCGTCTGGATGGACACGCGCACCGATGCGCTCGTCGCGCGCTTTTCCGCGCAGGGCGGCAAGGATCGGCTGCGCGAGAAGACCGGGCTGCCGCTCTCCACCTATTTCTCGAGCCTCAAGCTCGTCTGGCTGCTCGAGACGATTCCCGGCGCGCGCGAGAAGGCGGAAGCGGGCGACGTCTTGTTCGGCACGATGGATTCGTGGATCGCCTGGAATCTCACCGGCCGTCATTTCACCGACGCGACCAACGCCGCGCGCACGCAGCTGATGAATCTCGCGACGCTGCAATGGGACGAGGAGCTGCTCGCGCTGTTCGACATTCCGCGCGCCTGCCTGCCGGAGATTTGCTCGTCGAGCGAAATCTATGGCGCCTGCCGCGCGCCGCTCGCGGGCGTCGCGCTTTCGGGCGCGCTCGGCGATCAACATGCGGCGTTGATCGGCCAGGCGTGCTTTTCGCCCGGCGACGCCAAGAACACTTATGGCACAGGCTGCTTTCTGCTGATGAACATCGGCGAGTCGCCGCGCCTCTCGACCAAGGGCCTGCTCACCACGCTCGCCTATAAGCTCGGCGAGGAGAAGCCCGTCTATGCGCTCGAAGGCTCCGTCGCCATCGCCGGCGCGCTGGTGCAATGGCTGCGCGACAATCTCGGATTCATCGAGACGAGCGCCGACATAGAAGCGCTCGCGGCGAGCGTTCCCGACAATGGCGACGTCTATTTCGTGCCCGCTTTCTCGGGCCTCTACGCGCCCTATTGGCGCGAGAGCGCGCGTGGGCTGATCGCCGGGCTCACGCGCTTCTCGACGAAAGCGCATATCGCCCGCGCCGCGCTGGAGGCGGTCGCCTTTCAAACGCTCGATGTCGTCGCGGCGATGGCGGATGACTCCGGCGTCGCGCTCGACGAGCTGCGCGTCGACGGCGGCATGGCGGTGAATGCGCTGCTTATGCAGTTCCAGGCGGATATTCTCGCGGCGCCCGTGGTGCGTCCGCGCTGCATCGAGACGACCGCGCTCGGCGCCGCTTACGCCGCGGGACTCGCCACCGGCTTCTGGAGCGACACGCAGGAGATCGCCGCGCATTGGCGCGCCGAGAAACGATGGAGCCCGACGATGTCGCGAGACGAGCGCGCGCGCCGCATCGCCAAATGGACGAAGGCGGTGACGCGCTCCCTCGATTGGACGGACTGACGCGCGCGATTCTCTCTTCGGGAGCGAATTCTGATCACAGATAGCGCTCCTAGAATTTTGCGAGCACCGGAATCGTCGGCGCCTTGCCTTCGAACGGATAGTAACGGAAGCTGGTGAAGACCATGCTGTCGCGCGCTTGCGGCGCGCCGCCGACGCCGAAAAAGCCGTCCTTGATGGTGTAGGAATATTGCACGCCGCCGCGCACCTTGCCGAACTGCCCTTCGTACAAAGTGTGCCAGAAGCCGCCGGTCACCTGCCGAATGTCCTTGATCACGCCCGCGCAGGCGAGAGCGCCGCCCAATGGCGCATTGGCGGCCGTTCCGCCCGAGAGGAACGCCGTCGTCGTCAGCGCATCATTCTCGAGATTGCATCCCAGATTGTTGAAATACGGATTGGCGAAGCCGCCGAAGATCACATTCCCCGGTATCGCGACATATTGCGGATTTCTCGCGGTGAACTCGCCGCCGGCATAGGCGTATATGTCCAGATCGGGCCTCGGATGCAGCACGCCGCCGATGAGGATCATGCGTTCGCTGATCGGCAGCGGGCCGCCGTCATAGGCCGACCATGTGGCGTCGGCGAGCTGCCCCGCGCCGTAACGGCCGATGCCATGGCCGATCGCGCCGGAGACCTGGAAATCGAGGAGCTCCGGAATGATCGGGACGAACGCGCCGCCCCCGAAGCCGCCGCCCCATGCGCTGCGATTGCCCCAATAGGCGCGCGTGGTGAAATTGCGCATCAGGCCGAAGCCTTCCAGATGCACGATGCGATCGCCGAGGTTGGCGTCCCACGCCGCCTTGCCGATGAGATCGGGAGCGCGGTTCAACGAATAGCTGTTCACGAGGTTGTAGAGACCGCCGCCGGCCGCCTGTCCGAACAGGATCGGATTTTGTAGCGGCAGCGCGGTCGTGCCGATAAATCCCGGCGGCAGGGCGCCATAGCCGGTGAAAGTGGTGGCGGCGCCTTCGGCCGCGAAGGCGAGCCAGAACGCCTTGTCGAGGTCCATGGTGAGGCGCAGTCCCGGCTGCCGCGCCCAGACATAGCCGGGAACATATTGCGCATCGATGGTGAGCGGCTGAACCGTCGTGTCCGGCTTGATGCCGATCTTGTTCAAGGTCACCAGCGACCACGCCTGTCCGGCCAGGAAATGCGCGCCGAACGGCTCCCAATCGATGTTCGTGTACATCTGCCGCAGGCGCAGATTGTAGGAATTGCTCTCGTTCGAATTGGCGGTCTGCGCGGCGCCGAGAAAATCGGTTTCGACATAGCCGGTGATCTTCGTGACCGGATCGATCTCGCCCTTCACGAGCATCGACAAGCGGCTCTGTCGCGCGCTGAAGCGGAACTCGCTCGAATGCGCGGTCGCGAAGAAATTATAGGGAATGTTCTGGTACGGCGTGTTGACGTCCGCGCCGATCCAACGGCTGCGCCACACGCTTTCGAGCGCGATGAAGCCGCCGGGCGTGATCGTCACGCCTCTGAAGCGGAAATTATCGGGCCCTTTCTTTTCGGCCTCCTCCTTTTTTTCCTTCTCTTTCTGCTTCTCCTCCTTCTCCTTTTTCTTATCCGCCACGGCGGTCTTCTGGCTCTTGTCCAGCCTGCTCTCGAGCTTGTGCAGACGCTCGACGAGCGCGCGAACCTCCGCGCGCAGCTCCTCTTCGCTGGCGTGAGCCCATGTCGCCGAATCGACGAGAAGTCCGATCGCGAGCGAGCCGCGCAGCAGCGCCGCCCGACAAGGAGGATGGAAATGAATCATTGGCGCCGATCCCTCTGGACGACGCCGCGCCGATGAATAGGGCGAGCCGGCGAGCGTCGTCGAGACGGCCCGCAGGAAATAGCCGAAACGCTGTGCGGCGCGACGCCGAGATCACTATCGAAAAGCACTGTCGAAAACGAAGAGGTGAAAAAAATCGCACGCGACTGGCGACGCGAGAGCGCGCGGTCCATGCCGGCGCGCGGCCGATTCGCTCGGCGTCGAGACGCTATGCGCAGGCTATGACGAATCGACGACCGAGGGAAAGACAGGGCGGGCTCGCGCGCGAGCGAATCACACGCGCCGATCGATGCGCGAGCGTCGCTTTTCGGGCGTCCGCCCGCGCCCACGCCGGCGCCATCGGCGCGCGCTGCGCCGCACGGTTGCGGACACGCCGGCAACATCTTGCTTTTTATCGAAATTTTCGACGCTTTGCAGAAGCCTCGCGAGCCGAGGCTTCGCCGTTGTTTCCGCGGCGTTTCGTCCCTATCGCGGCGGTAGGTGATTTGTGTCGCGATTATGTATATAAGGCGACACGAAGCCGAACGTCGGCCCTGTTTCGGCCGGCGTCATGCGAATGGCCGACGCCAGCCACATTTCGGCCGCCAACGCGCTGGAACGTGGCGACCGAACGGCGATGTTCCAAAGCGGCGCGGCCAGGCGAGCCGCCGACAACGACGAGTCGCAGCGCGAGCGCAAGAGACGAGCTCGCGCCTCTCGATTCGAACATCGAGCCCGACATCGGACGTAACAGTAAAGGTTGAAGATGCCGACAATCGCTCTCGTCGACGACGACCGAAATATTCTCACTTCCGTCTCGATCGCTCTGGAAGGCGAGGGCTACCGCGTTCAGACCTACACCGATGGCGCGGCCGCGCTCGACGGGCTGCGCGCCAATCCGCCGGACCTCGCCATTTTCGACATTAAAATGCCGCGCATGGACGGAATGGAGCTGCTGCGCCGTCTGCGGCAGAAATCCGACCTTCCGGTGATCTTCCTCACCTCGAAGGACGAGGAGATCGACGAATTGTTCGGCCTCAAGATGGGCGCCGACGATTTCATTCACAAACCCTTCTCGCAGCGCCTGCTGGTCGAGCGCGTGAAAGCCATTCTGCGCCGCGCCAATCCCAAGGAGGCCGCGGCCCAGAAGGAGTCGGAAGCCAAGGTGCTGGAGCGCGGCGCGCTGGTCATGGACCCGGAGCGGCACACCTGCACCTGGCGCGGCGATCCTGTCGTGCTCACGGTCACGGAATTCCTCATCCTGCAAGCGCTGGCGCAGCGCCCCGGCGTGGTGAAGAGCCGCAATGCGCTGATGGACGCCGCCTATGACGATCAGGTCTATGTCGACGATCGCACCATCGACAGCCACATCAAGCGGCTGCGCAAGAAGTTCAAGATCGTCGACAATGATTTCGAGATGATCGAGACGCTCTATGGCGTCGGCTATCGCTTCAAGGAAGCCCCGTAAAAGATCCGGCTCATGACCGTCACGACAGAAAATGACCATGGCGTCGTCGAGACGCCGGCGCGGCAAAAGCGCATCGGCCGCGCCGCGTCGGTTCGCTTCGCGCGTCTCGCGCGCGCCGTTCAGTCACGCCTGTCGTCCTCGCTCACCCGGCGCATCGTCGTCCTCAATCTGGGCGGCCTCGTGGCGCTGCTCGGCGGCTTCCTCTATCTCAACCAGTTCCGCGAAGGTCTGATCGACGCGCGCGTGCAGAGCCTGCAGACGCAAGGCGAGATCATCGCCGCGGCGATCGCCGCCTCCGCGACTGTCGACACCGACGCCATCACCATCGATCCGGAGAAGCTGCTGCGGCTCGCGCCCGGCCAGAGCTACAGCCTCGCCGAAGGCAGCCAGCCGTCGATGGAGTTCTCGCTCAATCCCGAGCGCATCGGCCCGCTGCTGCGCCGCCTGGTGTCGCCGACGCGCACGCGCGCGCGCATCTATGATCGCGACGGCTATCTCTTGCTCGATTCGCGCTCCGTCACCGGCCGCTCCAATATTCTGCGCTTCGAGCTCGGACCCGCCGGCGGCGCATCCGAGTCGACCGGCTACCTCGAGCGCGGGATCGATGCGCTGCGGCGCTGGACGCGGCGGCCGGAGCTGCCGCTCTACGAGGACATCGGCGCCGGCAATGGCAAAGCCTATCCGGAAGTGGCCGCCGCGCTCACCGGCGGCCCGCTCTCCGTGGTGCGCGCCAACGCCAAGGGCGAGACCATCATCTCCGTCGCCGTGCCGGTGCAGCGTTTCCGCTCGGTGCGCGGCGCGCTGCTGCTGTCGACGCTCGGCGGCGACATCGACGCCATTCTCGCGCAGGAGCGCTGGGGCATCATCCGCATCTTCCTGGTCTCGGCCGGCGTGATGCTGCTGTTGTCGCTGTTCTTCGCCGGCACCATCGCCGAGCCCATGCGTCGTCTCGCCGAGGCGGCCGATCGCGTGCGCCGCGGCGTCAAATCGCGCCAGGAGATTCCGGATTTCTCGCAGCGCCAGGACGAGATCGGCCATCTCTCCGGCGCGCTGCGCGACATGACGCGCGCGCTCTACAATCGCATCGAGGCGATCGAGCATTTCGCCGCCGATGTCGCGCATGAGCTCAAAAATCCGCTGACCTCGCTGCGCAGCGCGGTCGAGACTCTGCCCATCGTCAAGGACGAGAACGCCCGCTCGCGCCTGCTCACCATCATCAAGCACGATGTCGGAAGGCTCGATCGGCTCATCAGCGATATTTCCGACGCCTCGCGTCTCGACGCCGAGCTCGCGCGCGCCGATATGGAGATCGTCGACGTCGCCGGCGTGCTGAAGACGGTCGTCGGCATGGCGCATGATCTCGACCGCGGCGACGGCGTCGCGATCACGCTCGACGTTCAGCCGGCCGATCCGCGGCGTCGCTGGCGCATTCTCGGCCATGATTCGCGCCTCGCGCAGGTGTTCGACAATCTCATCGACAACGCCCGCTCCTTCTCCTCGCCGGGCGGCGGCGTGCGCGTCTCGCTGCGGCCGGAGCAGGCGATCGGCCCGGGCGGCGCGCCGGTCGACGGCTATGAGATCATCGTCGACGACGACGGGCCGGGCATCCCCGCCCATGCTTTCGAGCGCATCTTCGAGCGCTTCTACACGGATCGGCCGGAGCAGGGCTTCGGCCAGAATTCCGGGCTCGGCCTGTCGATCTCGCGGCAGATCATCGAGGCGCATAACGGCCGCATCCGCGCGATGAACCGCACGCGCGCCGAGCCGGAGGGAACCGACGAGATCGCGCCGGAGGACGACGTGCTGGGCGCGCGCTTCGTGCTCTGGCTTCCGGCCGCGCGATGAGCGACGCATCCCGCCCCGAGGGTCAGGATGACGAAAACTGCGACGAAGACCACGTCATGATTCACGCCAACGCCCTGCTCCTGGGCTCGGCCGGCGTTCTGCTGCGCGGACCTTCCGGGGCCGGCAAGAGCGGGCTCGGCCTCGAGCTGATCCATCTCGCGCAGGAGCGAGGCCTTTTCGCGCGGCTCATCGGCGATGATCGCGTCGCGCTCGTCCGCCGCCACGGCCGTCTGGTGGCGCGGCCGCATCCGGCCATAGCCGGCGCGATAGAGGAGCGCGGGAGGGGCGTCCTTCCGGCCGAATTCGAGCCGGCGGGCGTGCTGCGCTGTCTCGTGGACTTGCGCGGGCCGCGCGACGACGCCCCGCATCGATATCCACAGGAGGGGGGCAAAGAGGCGAAACTCTGCGGAGTGACCCTGCCGCGGCTCGCCGCCGACGCCCGCGAGACCGGAGCGGCAAGAAAGATTTTGTCGTTTATTCATCAGTTTGTGGCATTTTAGCGGGGATAGGAGGTTTTCGCTTGCCAATTTCGCCGCAACGCACAAAATGGCGCCCGAAACGCTGCGAACGTCGGGGCGACATTCGCGTTAGTAAATTGGTGAGCCGCGATGCCGGTCTGCTTCGGTTCTCCGGTTTCGACGATCTCGTTCTCCTGCGAGACGGTCTTCATGAGCGGTAGCTGCGAATGATCGGAATGGTCCTGGTGACCCATGGCCACCTCGCCACGGAGTTTCGCGCGGCCCTCGAGCATGTGGTCGGCCCGCAGAAACAGCTCGTGTCGATCTCGATCGGCCCCGAGGACGACATGGAGCGTCGTCGGCGGGACATTATCGACGCCATCGCCGAGGCGGATAGCGGCGACGGCGTCGTCGTGCTGACCGACATGTTCGGCGGCACGCCCTCCAATCTCGCCATTTCGGTGATGAACGGCGGCAAGGTCGAGGTGCTGGCCGGCATCAACCTGCCCATGCTGATCAAGCTGGCCTCGGTGCGCGAGACGGCTCCGCTGGAGCAGGCGGTGTTGCAAGCCCAGGACGCCGGGCGCAAATATGTCTATATCGCCAGCAGAGTTCTCAACGCGAAATGACCGATCAGACCGTTTCCGCCGCGACCGAAGGCGGCCGCCTCATCCGCGACCTCGTCATCGTCAACCGCAAGGGCCTGCATGCGCGGGCGACGGCCAAATTCGTCCAGTGCTGCGAGACCTATGAGGCCGAGATCACCGTCTCCAAATGCGGCGACACGGTCGGCGGCAGCTCGATCATGGGCATATTGACGCTGGGCGCGGCGCAGGGCTCGACCATCACCGTGACCGCCGCCGGGCCGCAGGCCGCGCAAGCGATAGAGGCGCTGACGGCGCTGGTCGGCAATCGCTTCGGCGAGGACGAGTAGCGGATACCCTTCCCCCGCGTGTCGCGAAATCTCCCTGGAGCGCGGAATCTGCTCCCTCTCCCGCGCAGCCGGGGAGGGCTGGGGGGACCCGCGCCGCTACGCTTCCGCCCGTCGCGGCTTGGACAGCTCGCTCAGATCCGGCTCCCCGCAGCGCGCGAGAATGGCGGCGCGGACATGGTCGCGCAACCGCAGCGCGCAGGTGAAATTCGTCCCGCCCGCGCGCAGCGGCGGCAGGATCGCCAATGATAGCGCCGCCCGCCGTGGGAACCACTGCCCGCCGCGCAACATGCCGCGGGTTCCGCGCAAGACGCCCGGATAGACCGGCAGATCCGCCTCGGCGGCGATCTTGAACGCGCCGAGATAGAAGCCGCATAGACCCGGCCGGCGAGTGAACGTCCCCTCCGGGAAGAACGCCAGATTGCGCCCCTCCCGCGCCGCCGCCGCGAGAATCTGCGCATCGGCGACGCTCGCGGCTATGTCGAAACGCTCGACGAACAGCGCCCCGAGCCGCCGCAGGAAAGGACCCGCGAAGATTTGCCCGGCGAGCTCCTTCTTGGCGACGAAGGCCGGCTCGCCCGGCAGGCGCGCGACGAGCAGCATCACATCGACATAGCTCGAATGATTGAAGGCGAGCACGGCGCCGCCGGCGGGCAGACGCTCCAGTCCTTCCGTCGTGATCTCGACGCCGAGCGCGCGCAGCATGATTCCGGCGATTCGCCGGGCCGCGGCCCAGCGCGCCGCGCGGCTGGGCAGAATCATCACCGCGACAAAGGTCGCGAAATAGCCGACGCCGACGACGAGCCACCACCAGCCGGCATAGAGCAGCTCGCCCGCCCGCCGCGCCGCGCCCCGCGCCGCCGGCCACAGCCCGAGCAGCGCCAGATGCGCGATCTGGAGCCAGACCGGGCCGCGCGGCTCGCCGAGCCGGCCCTCCTCGAACAGCGTCTTGGCGGCGCCGCGGCGAATCTTGCCGCTCGAGGTCTTCGGGGTCGAGCGCGGCGGAACGAATCGAATTTCATCCGCCGGCGCGCCGCAGGCGGCGCCCACCGCGGTCTGGACCTTGGTCTCGAGCGCGCCGAGCGCCTCGGGAACCGTCTCATAGGTCTCGGCGACGACGATCAGCCGCTCCGTGCCGGTTTCCGTATCCGCCACGCCGAAGGCGGCGACGCAGCCCTTGCGGATTCCCTCCACCGCGGCGACGGCCTCCTCTATCTCCTGCGGATAGAGATGGCGCCCGGCGCGAATGACGATGTCCTTGACCCTTCCGGTCACATAGAGCTCGCCGCCGGCCAGATAGGCGCGGTCGCCGCTGTCGAGCCAGCCGTCGCGGATCAGCGCCTTGGTCTTCTCCTCATTGCGAAAATAACCCGCCGTGGCGGAGGGCCCGCGGAACTCGAGCCGCCCCTCGCGCCGCTCGCCGAGCTCGCGGCCCGCCGCGTCGACGATGCGGATCTCATGGTCCGGCAGCGGCGCGCCACAGGAGACGATCTCCAGCGTTGCAGAATCCTGCGCGGGCGCTTGCTGCGCGGCCGGCTCGGCGCGGCCGTCGGTCGAAAGCGCGTCGCGGTCGATGAGGTCGATCATCGGCGCGCGGCCGGGCGGCGGAAAGGCGAGGCCCACGGAATTCTCGGCGAGGCCATAGACCGGCGCCATGGCCTCCGCCCGAAAGCCGTATTTGCCGAATTTCTCGGCGAAACGACGCAGCGTGCGCGGCGAGATCGGCTCCGCGCCATTGGCGACCATGCGCAGCGAGCCGAGATCGAGCCCCTCGATCTGCGCCGGATCGATCTTGTCGAGGCAGAGCTCGAAGGCGAAATTGGGCGCGGCGCTCAGCGTGCCGCGATGTCGGTCGATCGCCTCCAGCCAGCTCGTCGGCCGCGACAGGAAGGTCAGCGGCGACATCACATAGAGCGGCGCGCCGAAATGCAGGCAGCCGAGCCAGGCGCCGATCAATCCCATATCGTGATAGAGCGGCAGCCAGCTCACGAAAGTGTCGGCCGAGCTGGCGCCGATGGCGAGGCCCATGGCTCGGACATTGGCCAGAAGATTGGCGTGGCTCAGCACCACGCCTTTCGGGTCGCCGGTGCTGCCCGACGTATATTGCAGCATGGCGGTCGCGCCCGCCTCGCGCGTCGGCGGCAGCGGCGCGCCGCTGGCGGCGGCGATGAGATCGGCGACGGCGACGATCTCCTCCAGCGTCTCGATCTGTCGACGGGCGAGGCCGGCGAGGCGCAACCCTTCCGGCGTGGTGAGAAGCATTTTCACGCCGGCGTTGCGCAATATGCCGATCTGGCGGGTGAGATGCTCCTCGATCTGCGCCATGCGCATCGGCGGATAGATCGGCACCGGAATGGCGCCGGCGTAGAGAATGGCGAAAAAGCCGACGAAAAAGTCGATTCCCGTCGGCAGCATCAGCGCGATGCGATCGCCGGGCGCGACATCGCGGGCGACGAGCCCCTCCGCCGCGCGGCGCGCCTCGTCGGCGAGCCGCCAATAGGTGAGCGCGCCGGCCGGAGTCGCCGCATCGCGCAAGAAGGTGAGATGCAGGCGCTCGGGGTTTTGCGCGGCGTGCCAATCCAGCGCCTCGGTCAGCGTCCGCGCCTCGAAGGCGGCGCGAATATGCGGCAGCGCCTCGCCGGGCGTGGGCTCGACAAAGGACGGCGGCTCGGCGCCGGGGGCTTTCTCCAGCGCATTCAGCAGATCGCCGACCGTATCGGCGCGGCCGAGCGCCTCGATCGGCAGCGGCGCGTGAAAGGCGCGCTCGAGCCGCATGGTCAATTCGGCGCGGGCGAGGCTGTCGACGCCGAGATCCTGCTCGAGCCGGCTCGACAGCGAAATCTCGGCCGGCGCGTTTCGCCGCGGATGCATCTCCCGCGCGAGCGAGCCGACGACCGCGAACACCTCCCGCCGCGCCGCCTCCTGCGTCGCGCGCCGACGTCCTGGATAATTGGAGACTGCATGCATGACGCCGCTCCCTCGCGACGCAGATAGAGCGGGGTCGGCGGCATTCGACTTTTTTCTGTAACCCGACGTCGACAGGGCGCCGCGATAATCGCTCCGGTTGCGCCAGCTCAGCTTCACGCAAGCCGGACAGCCGAAACTGCGCGCGCGCGTACGCCGCGCCTGGATGGTCACGAGACATGGTTTCGCCGATTTCCGCCGTCACATCGAGAACGCCCAGCGTGCGTGCGCTGTCGCGCGTCTCCCAGGTCGCCGCAAGGGCCGAGCCTGTCGAAGAGACAGCCGGCGCGACGCCGCGCGTCGAGACGCCGCGGCCGGGCCCCGGCCTTCGCGACGCGCTTCCCGCCGGCTACCGGAATTTCGCCGTCCCGCTCGGCGACCTGCCGCGCGAGACGCTCTCCGGCGAGGAGGCGACCCTGCTGACGGCCTATGGGCCGAGCGACGCGGCTCTCTCCGGCCTTCCCCGCCTCGTCGGCGAACGCATTCCGCTGCGGATCGTCATTCGCGAGGCGCAGGCTGCGGCGCGCGCCGCGGCGGCGGCCCATGGCGAATCGACGAAAGAATTCCTCGACGAGGCGGAGATCGTTCCGCGCTCGCGCCTGCCCTCCCGCAACGGCGCCGACGCCGCCGCGACGCTGCGCGCCGCTCTGCTGGTCCGCGACGGCGAGCGCGACACGGCGACCATCGACATCTATTTGTCCAAGACCGGGCCCGGCGTCTTCGAGGCGACGACCTATGACCGCGATTTCGCCGCGTCTTCCGGCGGCTTTCCCTATTCCGCGCCGCCGCTCTCGGTGGACCGAATCATGTTCGACCCCGCCTATCAGGCCGTCGTCTCGGCCGTCGCCGGCCAGCCGCGCCCGCGCGCCGCGGCGACGGCGGCCCGCTCCGCATCGTCGCCGCTCGGCTCGCTGGCGGTCTCGTCGGTGATCGGCGTCGCCACTTTCGTCGCCGTCATGCTGACGCTCGCATCCGGCCAGCCGGTCTTCGCCGCCATGATCGCGCTGCTCGGCGCCATCGGCTTCGTCTCCGCCATGCGGTCGCGCTCGGGCGGCTGAACCGCTGGAGGAACGGACGGCGGAACGGACAGCGGAACGGCTTGCGCTCCGGCGCGTCCCCCGCTAACCCTGCGGCCAGCCTCCGAAGCCCGAACAGGAAAGCCGCCGCATGAAAGCCCGCGTCATCGTCACATTGAAGACAGGCGTGCTCGATCCGCAAGGCAAGGCCATAGAGGGCGCGCTCGCCTCGCTCGGCGTGGAGGGCGTCGCCGGCGTGCGGCAAGGCAAGGTGTTCGACATAGAATTGGAGGGCGCCGACCGCGCCCTCGTCGAGGCGCGGCTGCGGACCGCCTGCGAGAAGCTGCTCGCCAACACCGTCATCGAGAATTTCCAGATCGAGATCTGATCCCATGAAAGCCGCCGTCATCGTCTTTCCCGGCTCCAATCGCGAAGGCGATATGGCGCGCGCGCTTCGCCAGGCGACCGGCCACGAGCCCGCCATGGTCTGGCATTCGCAGACCGAGCTGCCGGCGGGCACGGATCTCGTCGTGCTGCCGGGCGGCTTCTCCTACGGCGATTATCTGCGCTGCGGCGCCATCGCTGGCCGCGCCGCCATCATGGACGCGGTGCGCGCCCATGCCGCGCGCGGCGGCCTGACGCTCGGCGTCTGCAACGGCTTTCAGATTTTGTGCGAGGGCGGGCTGCTGCCCGGCGTGCTGATGCGCAACGCCAATTTGCGCTTCGTCTGCCGCATGCAGCATTTGCGCGTCGAGCGCGCCGACACCGCCTTCACCAAGAATTACCGGCCGGGCCAGACGATCAAGGTCGCCATCGCCCATGGCGAGGGCAATTACGAGGCCGATGAGGAGACGATCGCCCGGCTCGAGGGCGAGGGGCGCGTCGCCTTCCGCTATTGCGATTCGCTCGGCCGCATCGGCGGCGAGGCCAATCCCAATGGCTCGCGCAACGACATCGCCGGAGTCTTTTCCGAGCGGCGCAATGTGCTCGGCCTGATGCCGCACCCGGAAAATCTCATCGATCCGCTGGTCGGCGGAATCGACGGCCGCGGCTTGTTCGAGAGCCTCGCTGCGGCGTGAGGCTGATCGGCGGGGGCGATCGATAGGGCAGGCGGAAGGCCCGAGCGGGGATTCCTGATCCGCCCTTTTAGCGTGACGGCTCCTGACTGCGACGGACAAGCGTGCTCCACATCTCAATTCCGTCTCCCGTGGTTTCCAGAATACCTGCCTCTCCGAGCGCCCGGACGCGCGCCCACAGCAAGAGATCGCTGGGCGCTCGGTCAAGCGGGCGAGCGCTCAGCTGCGACATCGTGGTTGCGACAAGGCTCGTTCCTTTCTGCCAATCGCCGCTCGCGCAAGACACGATAGCGTCGTCGAAATGAGTGATTGGCGCGGACACGAGCCCAGTCCCGTCAACGACCCGTAGCGGAGCATTCTCCTGCCTGAGCCGGCGCCACATCTCGAGGAAGGCCTCGATTTCGTCCGGCCGCAGTTCCTTCTCATGATCGAATAATCGAGCCTCGACGATCTGATCCGGCGGAACGAGACCGAGAGATGCCGCGGCGATGATCGTCTCGCCGTTTCCGGCGTATTCGAAACCAGTGAAAATGACGACCCGGAAGGGCGCATCGCCCCTTCGCCGGACGAATTCGAGAAAGCCGCAATATTCTGCCGCGTCGAGAGTGGACATCCAGGCGACGGGAAGAGCGGCTGAAGAAGCGGTCTCGGCCCAAAATCTGTCGGCCGTCTGGACGACCTCCTCAAAGTCCACACCGAGTTCATTCTCGATCCATACATGGCGCAAACGCGCGCTCGGCGGATCGATCGGTCCGAAGCTGAGATTGTCAGGAAAGCCGAGGACAAGTTCGTGGCGACCGATCTGGCTGAATGCCTGCCTGATGCTCTCAGCGGCGGACATGTTGAAAACCGCATGCATCGTAGGCTTGTCGCCGATCGTCATAGCAGCCTCACGAATGAACTGTTCCCCACTTTGTGGAGATCCTTTGTAATCAGAATCCTTGTGACGCCGAAGCTTCGGCGGCGCCCGCCATGGGACGAAATCCGTCGATAGCGGGCGCTTTCCTTCAGACGCTCAGCTGCTCGGCGTGGATGGCCGGGACAAGCCCGGCCAGGACGGCCGCCGCGCGCGGCGAGCGCGCGCGCTCCGCTAACCCTCGCGTCTCTTGATCCACGCCAGCGCGAGAAACGCCGCCGCCGCCGAGGCGACGCAGATCGCCGTCGCATAGAGCGTGCCCTGCTCATTATCGGCGAAGAACAGGTTTTTCGTGTTCATGCCGAAGAGGCCGGAGACCAGAGTCGGCGGCATCAAGAGCGTGCCCAGAATGGTCAGCACATAGAGCTGGCGATTGGTCTCGGCGGTGAGATTGGAGACGATCTCGTCCTGCAGCAGGCGCGCGCGCTCCTCCGCCGCTTGCAGCTCCTGCTGCAGCGAATCGAAGCGCTGCGTCAGCCGGCGCAGCGCCGCATGGGTCGGCTGCGTGACGCGCGGCGAGAAGGCGGCGCGGGAAAAGACGCGCTGCCCGTCGGCGAGCTCGCGCCGCAGGCGGATCGTCTGGCGGCGCAAGGCGCCGAGCTCGCGCCGCTCGTCATGCGCTTCGTCGTCGAGAACTCGATCCTCGATCTGATTGAATTTGATCAGCAGCCGGTCGAGACCGACGTCTATGGCGACGAGGCTGCGCGACACCAGCGCCTCGAAGAGGTCGAGCGGCGTTCGCAGCGACTGGCCCTCGAGCGCCGCCTGCCGGATGGCGGCCGTCGATTCGACGGCGTAGCGACGCGCGGTGACGATGCAGCGCTCGGTGACGACGACGCGCAACGGGCGCAGCACATCCTCCTCGCGCTCGAGATCGCGGCCGTAATCGGCGATCACGCCCCACAGCGCCTGCTCGTCGGCGTCGAGCCGCTGATGGCTGTCCTGATCGATGAGCAGGGCGCGCGCCTCCGCCGGAATATGCGCTCGGCCGGCGACCCAGTCGCGATAGCGCAGATCGGCGACATTGAGATGGACCCAGAAATAGCCGCTGGCGGCGTCGAGCGGCGGCAATTCGTGATCCGCCATCAGCGTGGACGCGCCATCCTCGTCGAAGCGCATGACCCAGAGAAAGGGCGAATCGCCCACGATCGGGCCGCTGGGCTGTGGCTTCATTTTCGCGCGTCCTCGCGGGCGCGCCCCCGCGGCGGCCTCCGTCGCCGGGCCAATAGCGGAAGGATGCGACGTTTCGTCGACAGGCGGTTCTGTAGACTTGTCCGCGCTCATGCGTCGGCTTTTTCAGGCTCGGGGACGATCGCCTCCGTGACTGGCGGCGGGAAGCGCCTGCGCCGCCAATTCTCGGCCGTCTCGAAACCGGCGCGCATCGCCCGCCGCGCGGCGTTGGTGCGCGCCTCCGTCACCCGCGAGAAGAGGAAGCCGAACAGCAGCGCCGCCGTCATCACCGCCGCCATCGTCATCCAATGGGCTTGCGTCGCCAGCTCGCGCGCCCATAGCGCGCCGAAACGCTGGTCGACGATGGCGCGGGCGAGAATCAGCAGCGGCATATGCACGCTGTAGAGCGAGAAGGAGAAATCGGCGAGACGCCGATGCAGCTGCGGCCGGAACAGCGCCCAGCCCTCGTCTGGTCCGAAACGCAGCGTCGCCACCAGATTGAGGAACAGGACCGCCGCGAGCAGATCGGCGAGATCGGCGAGGAAAGGAAGCGCGACGAGAATGGGGCCGCGCACCAAAAGGCGGATCGGGATGACGGCGGCGACATAAAGAGCGAGCGCCAGCCAGCGCGATTTGACCAGCGGACGCGGCGCCAGCGTCGCCAGCGCGCCGAGGCCCCAGAGCAGATAGCCGAAACGAAACCAGCCGCCAGACGGAATCGACATCACGACGACGATGGCGAGGCCGAGCGCGAAACCCGCGGCGCGCGTCCGCGGCGAATAGGCGCGGGCGAAGGGCAGCAGCAGCAGCGGGAAGGAGATGTAGTACCAGAATTCGCAGGCCAGCGACCACAGCGGCCCGTTGGTGCCGAAGAAGTCGCAATAGATCGCCGCGAGATTGCCGAGCGAGCCGAGGAAGAGATCGGCGCGATCATGGTCCTTGAACACCGGCCAGTCATAGACGCCGCTGTCGCCGAACCAGCCGCGGCCGATCCAATCCGCCGCCGCCGTGACCAGCAGCGCCGGGGCGAGAACGATATAGATGCGCGCGAAGCGGTGGATGAGATAATCGCGCAGAAACGGCTTGCCCTTGCGCAGCTGCGCGAGCACCGCGCCGCCGACGAGATAGCCGGAAATGGCGAAGAAGCCGACGACGGCCTGGTGGCCGAGCTCGAAGCTGACGAAGAACCACCAGGCGTAGACGCTCGCCGCATGGGGAGCGCTCATTATGTCGGCGAGATTGACGAACATATTGGTGGAATGGACGGCGAGCACCAGCAGCGCGCCCACCCAACGACAGGCTTCGATGAATTGCGACAAGAGGACCGGCATGAGTCTCCGATGGCGTTTGGCCTCGTTCGGCTTATAGCCCCTCGGCTCGACCTTGGCCAACCCACCGCGCGCGCTCGCCGAGACGGGCGCGTCGATCCGCCATGGCGAAAGCCGCATGCAGCATTCGGCGCAGCGCCGCGGTTCGCGCCTCGGTGGCGAGCGAGAAGACCCAGGCCGCGGCGAGCGCGACGAGGAGGACGGTCGCCGCCGCGATCCAATGCGCCGGCGTCGGAAGAAGTCTGTGCCAGTCCTTGCCGAAAATATGGCCCGTTCCCGCCCAGAAGAAGAAAACGATCGGCATATGCGTGGCGTAGAGCGAGAAGGAGAAATCCGCGAGCCGGCGATGCAGCGCCGCATGGCGCACGCAAAAGCCGGTCTCGCAGAAGCGAAGCGTCGTCAGCAGATTGGCGAAGGTCGCCGCGGTGAGCGCGTCGGCGACGTCGTGCAACGCCGGATGCGCCTCGACGAAGGGGCCGCGCACGGCCAGCCGCGCAACCACGACGACCGCGAGAAAAAGCAAGAACGATAGATATTTGCCGCGCAGGAGCGGGCGCTGCGCGCGGGCCGCCAGCGCGCCCATCGACCAGATCGCGAAGCCGAAGGGAATGCGCGAGGAGGGCAGCGAGAGGAGCAGAAGGAGGAGGACGCCGGCGCAAAAGGCGGCGCGGCGCACCGTCTTGGAATAGCAGCGCGCGAGGGGCAGCAGCAGCAGCGGGAAGAGCAGATAGAACCAGAATTCGCAGGCCAGCGACCAGAGCGGGCCATTGGTGCCCGCCTGGCCGGCCCAGATATGCTGCTGCATGGCGAGCGTCGTGAGAATGCGCGCGGGATCGTAGGCGCCTTCGAGGCCGGTGAGCTCATAGACGCCGGCTCCGGCGAATAGGCCCCGGCCGAGGGCGTCGAGCGCAAAGGTCAGCGCCAGCGCCGGCGCCAGCACGATATAGATGCGGCTGACGCGATCGATGAAATAGGCGCGCAGGAACGGCCTCTGCCGCTCTATGGCCGTGAAGACGCGGCCGCCGACGAGAAAGCCCGAGAGCGCGAAGAAGACCGTCACCGCCTGATGCGAGAAGGCGGCGGCGAACCACCAGACATAGACGAGCGGCCCATGCGGCGCGACCATTATGTCGCTCAGGGCGATGAGCACGCCGGCGTGAGCGAGAAGAACGGCGAAAGCGGCGATCCAACGGGCGGCATGGATGAAATTCGATAAAGCGACAGGCATGAAAAAAGCGCTCGTCCAAAACAGGTCGTGGGCCGAGGCTAGGGAAAACGGCCCGGCGCGTCATCTTGCGGAAAAACCGCATGCGCGGGCCGGCGGGGCGCCACGGTCGAGCTCGCGGCGCGGCGGCAAAATTGTCGCCTCCCCGGCCGGGGTCCTGTATAGCTGGGCCGCGCAGGGGAGCGGCGAGCAGGAGCTGGACGATCGTGGAGAATTGGACGCCCGGAAGCTGGAGAGCCAGGCCGATCGAGCAGACGCCGATCTATCGAGATCAGGCGGCGCTCGCCGATGTCGAGCGGCAGCTCGCCGGATTTCCGCCGCTGGTCTTCGCCGGCGAGGCGCGCAATTTGAAGCGCTCGCTCGCGCAAGTGGCGGAAGGCCGCGCCTTTCTGCTGCAGGGCGGCGATTGCGCCGAGAGCTTCAGCGAGCATTCGGCCGATAATATCCGCGACTTCTTCCGCGTCTTCCTGCAAATGTCGGTGGTGCTCACCTATGCGGCGGCCTCGCCTGTGGTCAAGATCGGCCGCATCGCCGGGCAATTCGCCAAGCCGCGCTCCGCCCCCACCGAGACGCAGGGCGCGCTGGAGCTGCCGAGCTATCGCGGCGACATCGTCAACGACATAGAATTCACCGCCGCCGCCCGCACGCCCGATCCGCATCGGCAGCTGATGGCCTATCGGCAATCGGCGGCGACGCTCAATCTCCTCCGCGCCTTCGCGACCGGCGGCTTCGCCAATCTCGTCAACGCGCATCGCTGGATGCTGGGCTTCGTGCGCAACAGCCCGCTTTCCGAGCGCTATTCGCAGCTCGCCGACCATATCAGCGAGACGCTCGGCTTCATGCGCGCCATCGGCCTCGATCCCGAGCATCATCCCGAGCTGCGGCAGACGGAGTTCTACACCTCGCATGAGGCGCTGCTGCTCGGCTATGAGCAGGCGCTGACCCGCGTCGATTCGCTGGAGGGCGGCTATTTCGCCACCTCCGGCCACTTCCTCTGGATCGGCGACCGCACGCGCCAGGAGGACGGCGCCCATATCGAATATCTCCGCGGCGTGCAGAACCCCATCGGCCTCAAATGCGGGCCGAGCCTGAAGCCGGACGCGCTGCTGCGCCTCATCGACACGCTCGATCCGCAGAACGAGCCGGGGCGGCTGACGCTGATCTGCCGATTCGGCGCCGACAAGGCCGCCGAGGCGCTGCCGCCGATCCTGCGCGCCGTCGCGCGCGAGGGCCGCAAAGTCGTGTGGTGCTGCGATCCGATGCACGGCAACACGATCAGCGCCGGCGGCCGCAAGACCCGGCCCTTCGATCGCGTGATGACGGAGATCCGCAATTTCTTCGAGGCGCATCGCGCCGAGGGAACTTACGCCGGCGGCATTCACCTCGAGATGACGGGACAGAACGTCACCGAATGCATGGGCGGCGCGCGCGACATTTCCGAGCAGGAGCTGGGCGTGCGTTACGACACCACCTGCGATCCGCGCCTCAACGCCGAGCAGGCGATCGAGGTCGCCTTCCTCGTCGCGGAACTGCTGAAGGCCGAGCGTCTCGCGCGCGACGCACAGGAGCAGGACGCGGCGGAGTAATCGGATTTTTCGAGCTCCGCGCGCGATGCGAGCCTGACGGCTCGCGTCGACTCCGCGCGACGATAGCCCGACCTCCATCCGCGCGCGAGGCGAACGTCACTCCGCCGCGGCGTGGACATTGGCGGCGCGGGGCCGCGGAGCGGCGAGACGGGTGGCGATGATAATGCCCGCCAGCGTCGCCACATAGACGACGACCTGCAGCGCCGTCGGCTGATCGACATAGCCGATCAGCGTATGCAGCACGCGGCCGAAGAGGCTCGAATCCGGCAGCACGCCGGAGGTATCCCACACGGTCTGCGACAGGGCGGTGACGATCCAGGCCTGTTGCAGAAAGCCCGCGCATTGCGCCGCGAGGCCGGCCGCGAGCAGAGTGATCATCGCCGTCGTCACCGAGAACAAATGCCGCGCCGGAATGGTGACGAGGCCGAAATAGGTGAGCGCGCTGACCAGAGCGCCGAGCACGAGGCCGGCGACGCCGCCCGCCAGGAGATCGGCCGCCGATTCGCCGGACGCCAATATTCCATAGAGAAAGAGCGCCACTTCCGAACCCTCGCGCAGCACGGCGAGCGCGACGACCAGGGCCAGGGCGAGGAAGGATTTGTCGCCCGAGACGGCGGCACGGCCGGCGGCGGCAAGCTCGCTCGCCAGCTCGCGGCCGTGGCGCGCCATCCATATGTTGTGCGAGGCGAGCATCACCACCGCCACCGCGAGAACGCCGGCGTTGAACAGCTCCTGCCCACGTCCGGCGACGGCCTGCGACAAAGCATCGGCGAACAGCGCGACGACGCCGGCGCCGAGCGCCCCCGCGGCCACGCCGCCGAAGACGAAGGCCCGCGAGCCGCGCGCCCCGCGCGTGACCGCCAGCACGATGCCGATGACGAGACCCGCCTCTATGACCTCGCGAAAGACGATGATGAGAGCGCCCAGCATGGGTTTTGTCCTTACTCGACGACGAGCTCGCCCTTGGCGGTGGCCTCGTGATATTCGCCGACGAAATGATAGCGGCCCGGCTTCAGCGGACGCACCCGCACGGTGATCTCGGCGGCGCCGGCGACGACCTTCTCGATCTTGAGCGCCTTGCTCTCGAATTCCTCCGGCGTCGCATCGAGATTCTTCACGACGATGATGATCGGCTTGTCGGCGGCGGCGTGCAGCTCGGCAGGCGTGAAGCGATGATCCTTGATGGAGATTTCGAGAGAGGTCTCGTCCGCCGCCACGGCCACGCCAGCGCCCGCCGCGAGAGCCGCGGCGACGAGAAGAATGCGGAAGGATTTCATGTCACGCCTTTCGATGATTCGTTTCGACGCCTTCGCCCACGCCCAGCAGGAAGCGAAGCAAGAACCGGCCCACCGCCATTGCGGAACGCCTGCGGCGCGGGCCTGGCTGCGAATGCGCTAGAGCTTGATTATCAAGGTAGAAGAAGGACCTTCGGGCCACAACGGCTCGAGTTAGGATTGCTTCCAATCTAACCGGCTTCCGATGCGTCACGGACGAAATGTCGCGACGGCTCAGCCGGGATAGCCGTGGCGGGCCTTGCTCGCGCGCACCAGCGCGACGGCCTGAGCGTCCCGGCCCGCCGAGCAGGCGGCGGCCGCGGCGTCGATCTCGCCCTCTATCGTCGCATAGACGCCCTGATTCACATGGCCCATGGCGATGTCGTTCGCCATGATCGCGCGATAGCGGTCGATCGCCCCCGCGCATCCGGAGCCTTCCGGCAGCCGGAAGCCCGCCGGCGTGACGTTGCGCGTCGCGATCGCCGGCGCCTCGGCGACAGCGGCCGGCTGCGTGGAGTTGCAAGCGGCGAGGCAGAGCGCCGCGAACGCCGCGGCGAGGAGCTTTGCGGGCGTCATCGTCCAAGTCCTTCTCGAATCCCGAGGGTTGGTCCGCCGAAACCCTATCACTCGCTCAACAGACGCGCGACGAAAGCCTCTATGCCGGCGACGCGCCGCGGCCGGCGCTGACGCTCCGCGCGCAATATGGCGAGCAGATCGTCGAAGCTGCGCTGCAGATCGTCGTTCACGAGCACATAATCATATTGCTTCCAACGCTGGATCTCGTTGCGGGCGTTCTCGAGGCGGCGCTCGATCGCCTCGCGCGAATCCTCGGCGCGGCGCTCGAGACGCGCGCGCAGCTCCTTCATCGACGGCGGCAGAATGAAGACGGTGACAGTGTCCACGCCCATTTTCTCGCGAACCTGCTGCGTGCCCTGATAGTCGATGTCGAAGAGCGCGTCGCGGCCTTCGCCCAATATCTCGTCGACCGGCCCGCGCGGCGTGCCGTAATAATTGCCGTGGACCTCGGCCCATTCCAGCAATTCGCCATTGTCGCGCATCGACTCGAATCGGGCCTTGGAAATGAAGAAATAATGAATGCCGTCGACCTCGCTCGAGCGGCGCGGGCGCGTCGTCACCGAGATGGAGAGCGTGAGGTCGAGCTCGCGGTTCTGCAGCAGCATGCGCGTCAGCGTCGTCTTCCCCGCGCCGGAGGGCGAGGAGAGGATGAGGACGATTCCGCGGCGGTCCGGCGTTGTGGGCATCTTTGGTCCAGCGAATAGCGAGTGGCGAATGGAGCGCGTCTTTCGCGCTACTCCCTATTCGCTATTTTCTCCTCACTCAATGTTCTGCACCTGCTCGCGCCACTGCTCGACCTCGATCTTGAGCTCGAGCCCGATGGCGGTGAGCGCGCCATCGTTGGATTTGGCGCAGAGCGTGTTGGTCTCGCGCGACAGTTCCTGGGCGAGGAAGTCGAGACGGCGGCCGATCGGCCCGCCCTTCTCGATCAGCCCGCAGCCGCTCGCCACATGAGCCTTCAGCCGGTCCAGCTCCTCGCGAATATCGGCCTTCACCGCGAGCAGCACGGCCTCCTGATGCAGGCGCTGCGGATCGAAGGAATGGCCCGTCTCGAGCAGGACGGCGATCTGGCTCGCGAGACGGGCGCGCACCGCCTCGACCGAGCGGCCCGGCAGGGCCTCCGCCTGCTCGGTCAACTCGCCGATGCGCGCGAGCCGCGCCGTCAGCACATCGCCGATGGCCGCGCCTTCCGCCGCGCGCGAGGCCGCGAGCGCGTCGAGCGCCTGCGTCAGTGTCGCGAGCACGCGCGCGTCGAGCGCATTGCGCTGCTCCTCGTCGTCCTCCTGCTCGATGACCTCGACGATGCCGCGCACGGCGAGCAGGCCATCGAGCGAGGCCGGTCGCAAGGACGCGTGCAGCGGCACGTCGTCCAGCGCCTTCAGCAGACGCTCGAGCGCGGCGCGATTGACGCGCGTCTCGACCAGCGCGTCATCGCGCTTGGCGGTGAGATTGGCGAAGCAGGAGCCGCGGGCGATCTTGGCCGCGATCAGCGCGCGCGCCTTCACTTCCACCGCGTCGAAATTCGGCGGGACGCGCAAACGCAGGTCCAGCCCCTTGGAATTGACGGTCTTGATCTCCCAGGCGTAGCGCCATGGTCCGAGACTGCCGTGGGCGCGAGCGAAGCCGGTCATGCTGGCGAGGGACATTGCGATCCTTGGCAGGAGGCGAGAGGCGGAAGGCGAGACGCGGACGGCGAAGGACGAGCTATTCGCGATCGGCCACGCGCTGTTTCGTCATCGAAACTTCGCCACGTCGGGCACGGTCTTGGCGGAGTTCAAATCCCAGCCGCGGTCGCGCAACGGATCGAGCGCCGTGCCTTCCGACGCGTCGAAGGCGCGCGCCCGGCCGCCGCGCGGCGGCTGCGTGGTCTCGGCGGAGGCCGAAAGCGGCAAGGGCCGCTCCTCGACGGTCAATCCCAGCCGGGCGGCGCGGGCGCGCTGCTCGGCGCGCAGAGCGGCGGAGACCGGATAGCTCGACGCCTCGAGCCCGTCATCCTCCGCCAGCTCGTCGGAGCCGGCCTGCGGATCGTCGGCCGCGGCATTGGCGGCCAGTATGACGACGGCCCGCGCCTCCGGCTGCGCGCGCTGCGCGAATTGGGTGGTGAATAGCGGCGGCGACGCCATTGCGGCCGCGGCGGCGCGCTCGGCGGCGAGCCGCAGGCTCTCCTCATTGGCGCCGGCATATTCGAAAGGAATGGCCGGCAGCACGGCGCCGATTCGCTTCAGCGCGCCATGGCGCGGATCGCCGATCGCGATCTGCGGCTCCATGCTCGCATCGGCGAGCGCGACGAGACGGCCGAACGCCGCATCGCCGCGCTTCTCGCGCGGGGCGGGCTGCGTCGGCCCGACAGCAGCGCCGGGCTCGAGACGATCGACGCCGGAGGCGCGGTCCTTCTCGATCTGCCGCCAGCGCTGCACATTCCTGGCGTGCTGGTCGAGCGTCTCGGCGAACACATGGCCGCCGGTCCCGTCGGCGACGAAATAGAGCTCTTGCGTGCGCGAGGGATTGGCGACCGCCTCCAGCGCGGCGCGGCCGGGATTGGCGATCGGCCCCGGCGGCAGGCCGTCGATCGCATAAGTGTTATAGGGCGTCCACTTCTCGACCTCGGACTTCAATATGCCGCGGCCGAGCGTCGCGCGGCCGCCGACGAGGCCATAGACGATGGTGGGGTCCGATTGCAGCCGCATGCCCTTGCGCAGGCGGTTGACGAAGACGGCGGCGACGCGCGGGCGCTCGTCGGCCTTGCCGGTCTCCTTCTCGACGATGGAGGCGAGCGTCACCAGCTCATAGGGCGTCTTCACCGGTAGATCGGGATTGCGGCGCGCCCAAATCTGATCGAGCAGCTTGCGCTGATCCTCCTGCATCTTGAGCAGCAGCTTGGCGCGCGGATAGCCGCGCGCGACCTTATAGGTCTCCGGCAGCAGCGCGCCTTCCTTGGGCAGCTCGGCCATGTCGCCGGCCAGAAAATCGCTGTCGCGCAGCCGCGCGGCGATCTGCTCGGTCGTCAGACCCTCGGGAATGGTCACGCCATGCAGAATCTGCCGGCCATTGACCAGCTCGTCCATGACCTCGCGCAGGCTGGCGTTCTGCTTGAAGGCGTATTCGCCGGGCTTGAGCCTGCTGCGCACGCCCTCGATGAGCATGGCGATGTTCATCAGCATCGGATTGTCGATGACGCCGTCCCGCTCGAGCTGCGCCAGGATCTCGGGAACGTCGCTGTGCGGGGCGATATAGACGATCTTCTCGGCGGCCAGCGGACCGGGCTCGCGCAGCTTGTGCAGCACCGCGATGAGGCCGAAAACGCCGGCCACCGCAAACACCAGCAGGAAGGAGAGGAGGCTGCTCACCACGGAGAGCGCGCCCTCCCGCTTCTTGGCGCGCGGCGGAGGCGGAGGCGGCGCGTCCGGCTGCAGCGCGCCCCCTGCGCTGCGCAGGCTCGCGCGGCGCCGGAAAAAAGAGGAGGCGTCCTGTCCTTTGGACTCTTGTCCCTGGGACACTTGCCCTTTGGACTCTTGCCCTTTGGACTCTTGTCCTTTGGATTCTTGCCCCTGGGAATCCAGGCCGGTCGGCCGGGAATCGGGATCGGATGCGCCGGGCCTCGGCGTCTCGGGCGAATCATTTGGAGCATCGCTCATCGGGAACACTCCGTCTCTTGGGTTTCGGGCCGCGTCGCGATTCGGATCAAATCCAAATTCGCCGACCAGAAAAACGCGGCGGGCCGACAAACGAAGCGCCGTAGCCGTAGCAGCCGCCGCGCTCGAGAGGATTGCGACGACTTTGCGGCGTCACCGCGTCTGTCACCCTATCGTTCTTTGTGGCGAAATCAGGAACGGCCCCTCCTCCGCAGGCGTGAGCGGAAGCGCGGCCGCGCCGGTCATTGCGGACGCCGGAAGACGAGGGACGCGTTGGTGCCGCCGAAACCGAACGAATTGGACAAGACAATGTCGATTTTCCGCTCCCGCGCCTTGTGCGGCACGAGGTCTATTTCGGTCTCGACCGAGGGATTGTCCAGATTGCGAGTAGGCGGCGCGACGCCGTGATTGAGCGCCAAGATGGAATAGATCGCCTCGACCGCTCCGGCCGCGCCGAGCAAATGCCCGATCGCCGATTTGGTCGAGGACATCGACAGGCGCGGCGTCTGATTGCCGACGAGCCGCTGCACGGCCGAAAGCTCGATCTCGTCGCCGAGCGGCGTCGAGGTGCCGTGCGAATTGACATAATCCACGTCGGCGACGGAGACGCCGGCGCGTTTCAGCGCGATCTCCATGCAGCGATAGGCGCCGTCGCCGTCCGGCGCGGGCGCCGTGATGTGATAGGCGTCGCCCGACATGCCGTAGCCGATGAGCTCGGCGTAGATTCGCGCGCCGCGCGCAACCGCGTGCTCATAGGATTCGAGCACGACGCAACCCGCGCCCTCGCCCATGACGAAGCCGTCGCGATCGCGGTCATAGGGACGCGATCCCGCCTCGGGACGATCGTTGAAGCCGGTCGACAGCGCCTTGCAGGCGGCGAAGCCTGCGACGCCGATGCGATTGACCGGCGATTCGGCGCCGCCGGCGACCATCACCTCCGCCTCGCCGAGCGCGATCAGCCGGCCCGCGTCGCCGATGGCGTGCGCGCCGGTCGAGCAGGCCGTGACGACGGCATGATTCGGGCCCTTGAGCCGATGCATGATCGACACATAGCCGGAGGCCAGATTGATGATGCGGCCGGAGATGAAGAAGGGCGACACGCGCCGCGGACCCTTGTCCTTCAGCGTGACGGACGTCTCATAGATGCCGCCGAGCCCGCCGATGCCGGAGCCGATCAGCACGCCGGTCGAATTCTGCTTCTCGGGCGTGTCCGCCGTCCATCCGGCGTCGGCCAGCGCCTGAGTCGCCGCGCTGACGCCATAGATGATGAAGTCGTCGACCTTGCGCTGCTCCTTCGGCTCGAACCAGGCGTTCGGATCGAAGGTTCCCGCGGTTCCGTCGCCGCGCGGCACGAAACCTGCTATTTGGCACGGGAGGTCCGACGCCTCGAAAGTATCGATGCGGCGAAATCCGTGCTCTCCGGCGATCAGTCGTCGCCAATTGACGTCCACGCCACAGCCCAACGGCGAAACGATGCCGAGACCAGTGACCACCACCCTGCGCATGGATTCTCTCGAGCGCTATGCCTTGCTATTCAGTGCGTATCTCGAAACCGCGACAGCGCGGATCGTCGAACGATCCGCGTCGCGAAGGCTTATCGCCTCAAGCCGCCTTGGCTTTCTCGAGATAGTTGATCGCGTCGCCGACCGTGTTGATCTTCTCGGCCTCTTCGTCCGGGATCTCGACGCCGAACTCCTCCTCGAAGGCCATGACCAGCTCGACGGTATCGAGCGAGTCGGCCCCGAGATCGTCGACGAAAGACGCCTCCGGCTTCACTTCTTCTTCTTTGACGCCGAGATGTTCGACAACGATACTCTTAACGCGCGGGGCGATATCGCTCATCTGCTCTGATCCTCGTTCGATCGCTCTGCTGACACCGATGTGGCGGATCCCGAGTTCGGCTCGGACCACGCTCGATCGTTTCAGGGGTAAACTACGTCACATTTTTGCGGTTTCGTTCGCACGATCCGCCGAAATGTCGCCATTGGGAGGCGGGCCGAATCGCCGGCCCGAATTGCTCTTACGGCGTCGCCCCCGGCCAGCGACGCGTCTGGTAGCATAATTAATTCGCCGTGGCGAGAGGCGCCCCGCGGCATTTCGGGGGCTTCAGATCATCGCCATTCCGCCATTCACATGGAGAGTCTGGCCGGTCACATAGGCCGCTTCCTCGCTCGAGAGATAGACGACGGCGGCGGCCACGTCCGCGCCCGTTCCGAGCCGCCCGGCCGGCACCGCGCGCAGGATCGTCTGCTTCTGCGTTTCGTTCAGCGCATCGGTCATCGGGCTCTCGATGAATCCGGGCGCGACGCAATTGACCGTGATGTTGCGCGAGGCGACCTCGGCCGCCAGCGATTTGGTCATGCCGATCATGCCCGCCTTGGCCGCGGCGTAATTGCCCTGGCCGGCGTTGCCGGTGACTCCGACGATCGAGGTGATGCCGATGATGCGCCCATGGCGCTTGCGCATCATCCCGCGCAGCGCCGCCCGCGACAGGCGGAAGGCCGAGGTGAGATTGACGTTCAGCACCGCGTCCCAATCCTCGTCCTTGAGGCGCATGAACAGCATGTCGCGGGTGATACCGGCGTTGTTGACGAGAATGTCGAGCCCGCCCATCGCCTTTTCCGCCGCCGGGACCAGCGCCTCGGCCTGCGCCTTGTCGGAGAGATCGCAGGGCAGCACATGGACGCGGTCGACGAGCTCGGCGGCGAGCGTGACCAGCGCCTCCTCGCGCGTTCCCGAAAGCGCCACGACCGCGCCGCTCCTGTGCAGCGCGCGCGCGATATCCCGGCCGATGCCGCCGCTCGCGCCGGTCACCAGCGCCGTCTTGCCGCTCAGTTCGAACATCTCTATCCCCCCTCGCCGCCGCATTCGTCGCACGGCTTCGCGAAACTCGATGCGCTTCTATAGGCGCCGGCCGCGCGGCGCGCAATCGGAGGGCGGGGCGCCTTTCTTTGGCGTCTTAAGTAGTTTCGCGGAGAGAAAATCATGGTCAGGCATAGTACAAATGCAGCAACTAAGAACTACCTAGGGGTGCTTTTTTATCACACCGCCGACAGAAAACGCTAATCGGCTCCAATATAGCCTATTTCGGCGTTTACAGTGTCGGCGATTTACGAAATCTTGGCGTCGCAGCGGTTCGAATGCTTATGTTGCTGGGGTCGAACAGCGAGGTTGGCGTGCGTGCGCCGAATTTTTTGAGAATTGAAGGAGCCTTCGATGAAAAATTGGATTTCCGTTCTGGCGATCTCTTCGGCGCTGCTCGCCGGCTCGGCCAGCGCGGCCGATCTGCCCTCACGCAAAGAAGTCGTGCCGGTCTTCATTCCGCCGCCGGTCTTTTCCTGGACTGGTCCCTATGTCGGCCTGAACATCGGCGGGGGCTGGGTCGACCGCAGCCGCAACAACAACAATTGGAACTGGGGCGGGAACAACAACAACGGCAACAACAGCGGCGGAGTCATCGGCGGCGCCCAGATCGGCTGGAACTATCAGCTCTCGCCGCTCTTCGTCGTGGGCCTCGAGTCCGACATTCAGGGCACCAGCATCGGCAGCGGCGGCAACAACAATAACAATTGGTGGGGCGGCTTGGGCGCCACCGACCGCACGAGCGTGCCGTGGTTCGGCACGGTGCGCGGCCGCATCGGCCTGGCGCTGCTCGATTCGCGCCTGCTGATCTACGGCACGGGCGGCTTCGCCTATGGCGAGGTGCGCCATCCCTCGCTCGGCTGGTGGGGGAACAACAATAACAATGACGTGCGCGGCGGCTGGACCGCCGGCGGCGGCGTCGAATGGGCCTTCCTGCCCAATTGGTCGGCCAAGATCGAATATCTCTATACCGAGCTCAACGACAACGCGAACAACAACAACAATTGGGCCTTGGTCGCGCCCGTGCTGTTCCCCGCGCTGCCGGTCACCGCGCTGGCTGGCTTGAACTGGAACCGCCGCACGCAGATCAACACCGTGCGCGCCGGCGTCAATTACCACTTCAATCTCTTCACCCCCGCTCCCGTGGTGGCGAGATACTGAAGCGTCCTCCTCCTCCCGGACGGAGAGCCCGGCCCTTGCGGCCGGGCTTTTTTTCACTGCTCAGGCGGAAGCGCGATAGGGGTCGAGATCCTCCGGCGCGCCGACAGCGAGGCCCGCGGCCCCGGAGACGATTCGCTTCAACAGGCCGGTCAGCACCTTGCCGGCGCCGCATTCGACGAATGTGTCGACGCCCTCGCCCGCCATATAGGCGACGCATTCGCGCCAGCGCACAGTTCCCGTCACCTGCTCGACGAGAAGCCGGCGGATGTCGTCCGGCGAGACGATCGGGCTCGCCGTCACATTGGCGACGACGGGGACCTTGGGCGCGAGAATGGTCGTCGTGGCCAGCGCCTCGCGCATGGCGTCGGCGGCGCCCTGCATCAGCGCGCAATGGAAGGGGGCGGAGACCGGCAGCGGCACGGCGCGCTTCACGCCCCGCTCCTTGGCGATGAGAATGGCCTTCTCCACCGCAGCCTTGGCGCCGGAAACGACGATCTGGCCGCCGCCATTGTCATTGGCGACCTGGCAGACTTGTCCCTCGGACTCGGCGGCGGCCTCGGCGATGGCGCGAGCGGCGTCGAGATCGACGCCGATGAGCGCGGCCATCGCGCCCGCGCCGACCGGAACCGCCGCCTGCATGGCCTGACCGCGCAGCCGCAGCAAGCGCGCAGTGTCGGTGATGGAGAGCGCGCCGGCGGCCGCGAGCGCGGAATATTCGCCGAGCGAATGGCCGGCGACGAATTTCGCGTCCCGCGCGAGATCGAGCCCCGCCTCGGCCTCCAGCACGCGGAGGGCGGCGAGCGAGACCGCCATCAGCGCCGGCTGGGCGTTGGCGGTGAGCGTCAGCTCGGCTTCCGGGCCTTCGAACATGAGCTTGGAGAGCGGCGCGCCGAGCGCGGCGTCCACTTCCTCATAGACGGCGCGCGCCTGCGGAAAGGCCTCGCCGAGCGCCTTGCCCATGCCGACCGCCTGCGACCCCTGCCCCGGAAACACGAATGCCTTCGCCATGCGCTGCTCGTCCCCTCGTTTTGGATTGACGAGCCGAGTGACCCAGGCGCGGGCGGGTGTCAAGTCGGACGCCGACGAACGCGACCGCCGAATGGAGGAAGAGCGTCAGCGCCACGGCGGAAAGCAGGGCCATGACGAAGCCTGCTCTTGTCGAGTCCCTGTCGCCAAAGGCCGTCTTTACGGTCGGCGCCTCGTAAAACATAGCGAGAATAGGGTCGGCGCGCGAGGGGCGGGATTCGCCGGCGCGCGCCGCGCCCGATCACTCACACAGCCGGCCGGTTCTTGATCAAATCCTCCACCACGCTCGGATCGGCCAGCGTCGAGGTGTCCCCCAGCGCGCCGAACTCATTCTCCGCGATCTTGCGCAAGATGCGGCGCATGATCTTGCCGGAGCGCGTCTTCGGCAGGCCGGGCGCGAATTGAATCACATCCGGCGAGGCGATGGCGGAAATCTCCTTGCGCACGAAATCGACCAGCTCCTTGCGCAGACGCTCGGAGGGCTCGACGCCGCCCATCAAGGTCACATAGGCGTAAATGCCCTGGCCCTTGATCGCATGGGGGAAGCCGACGACCGCCGCCTCCGCCACCTTCTCATGGGCGACGAGCGCGCTCTCGATCTCCGCCGTGCCGAGGCGATGGCCCGAGACATTGATGACGTCGTCGACGCGGCCGGTGATCCAGTAATAGCCGTCGGCGTCGCGCCGGCAGCCGTCGCCGGTGAAATATTTGCCCGGATAGGCGGTGAAATAGGTCTGCACGAAGCGCTCGTGATCGCCGAACACGGTGCGCGCCTGTCCCGGCCATGAATCCGCGATGACGAGATTGCCCTCGCAGGCGCCGTCCAGCACATTGCCATTGGCGTCGACGATCTCCGGCTGCACGCCGAAGAAGGGCTTGGTCGCCGAGCCCGGCTTCAGCGCCGTCGCGCCCGGCAGCGGCGCGATCAGAATGCCGCCCGTCTCCGTCTGCCACCATGTATCGACGATGGGGCAGCGGCCCTCGCCGACGACGCGGTGATACCACTCCCAGGCCTCGGGATTGATCGGCTCGCCGACCGAGCCGAGCAGGCGCAGCGATTTGCGGCTGGTCTTCGCCACCGGCTCCTCGCCCGCGCCCATCAGCGCGCGGATCGCCGTCGGCGCGGTGTAGAAGATGTCGACCTTGTGCTTGTCGATCACTTCCCAGAAGCGCGAGACGGTCGGATAATTCGGCACGCCTTCGAACATCAGCGTCGTCGCGCCATTGGCGAGCGGGCCATAGACGATATAGCTGTGGCCCGTGACCCAGCCGACATCCGCCGTGCACCAATAAATGTCGCCCTCGCGATAATCGAAGACGAGCTCGTGAGTGAGCGCGACGTGCACGAGATAGCCGCCGGTCGTGTGCAGCACGCCCTTCGGCTTTCCGGTCGAGCCGGACGTGTAGAGAATGAACAGCGGGTCCTCGGCGCCGACCTCGGCGTAAGGACAATCCTCCGGGACTTTCTTCGCCTCGTCCTCGTAGCGGAAATCGCGGCCGGGCTTCATATCCACCTTGGCGCCGGTGCGCGTGACGACGATGACGGTCTTGGCCGAAACCTTCTCCAGCGCGGCGTCGACATTGTCCTTCAGCGGCGATTTGCGGCCGCCGCGCACGCCCTCGTCCGCCGTGATGACGACATCCGATTGCGCATCCTCTATGCGGCCGGCGAGCGCATCCGGCGAGAAGCCGCCGAACACCACCGAATGCACGGCGCCGATGCGCGCGCAGGCCAGCATGGCGTAGGCCGCCTCCGGAATCATCGGCAGATAGATCGTCACGCGATCGCCTTTGCGCACGCCATGCGCCTTCAGCACATTGGCGAAGCGGCAGACCTGCTCGTGCAATTCGCGATAGGTGATGTGACGCGAGAGCGAGGGATCGTCCCCCTCCCATATGATCGCGACTTGATCCGCGCGATGCGGAAGATGCCGATCGATGCAATTCATCGCGACATTGGTGGAGCCGTCGCCGAACCATTCGATCGCGACATTATGCGTGTCGAAGCTCACCTCCTTCACGCGCGTGAAAGGGGCGATCCATTCGATGCGCTGCGCCTGCTCTCGCCAGAAGCCATTGGCGTCGGCGACGGAGCGCCGGTAGAGCTCGGCGTATTTCTCGGCGTTTATGCGCGCTTCCTTCCCCCAAGCCTCCGGCACAGCATAAATCTTGTCAGACATTCGAGCGTTCCCTCGGGTGACCGCGGCGCATTGCGCGCCGTCTGCTTTGTGTCGTGAATATGACCTTTTTCGTCGCCTCGGGCTATGGCGTCGTCGCCCCAGGGGCGCCCGCCTTTTCGGCGCCCGGGACCGAAAGCGCGCTCTGCGACGCGGCGCCGCGCGGGCGCGACATCAGGTCGCAGATCGTTTCGAAGTGCTACGTATTACAGGAGCGACGCGCATGCTGCGAGCTGAATTTCTTCCCGGCGAGACACTGGTCGGCGCCGGATTTGCGGCTCTTTTAGAAGGCGCGACGCCCCGATGCCTCGAGGAGCCCAGATGAGGAAGACCCCCTTGTTCGACGATATTCGCGAGCTATGCCTTCGCCGCTGCGACACGATTTTCTATTCCCTCGTGGCGATCGTCGCCCTCGCCCGCGCGATCGTCGATTTCGAGGACGGCGCATTCAGCCTCGAGCTCTACTCGGCCCTCGTCAATATCATCGGCTATCGCGAATTGCTGCGGCTCTTCCTGTGGGCGCGCGAGAATCCGCGCTACGCCATCGCCTCGCTCTATGGCGCGGTCATCGCTTCGGCGCTGCCGGTCATGTTCTCGCATCCGAGCGCCTTCCTCTTCGAATGCGCGGTCTATCTGCTGCTGCGTCTCGCCGCTCACATGCTGTTCGGCCTCGACGAGAAGATCGTCATCAAGCTCTATCGCGAGGTGCTGTTCGATTATTACAATCGCAAGCCGCCGCAGAAGCGCGACCGCAAGCCGCGCAAATCGCTGCTCGAGCGTCTCGGCCTCGAGGACGGCTTCGCTCCGGGAACGGCCTGAGCCGTAGCGGAACCGCCCGAGCCGTGGCGAGAGCGCCGTCCGCTCCGGTCGGATCGGAAAGCGCTAGCGCTTCGGCCCCGTCTCCGGCATGGCGACGATGACCAGCGCGAGCCCGACGAGAGCGACGACGGCGAGCGTCAGAAAGCCCGCCGCATAGCCGCTCGAGGTGACGATGAAGCCCGCGACGGCGAGGCTCGTCGCGCCGCCGACGCCCTGCACGAATCCGAGGCCGCCGCGCGCGAGGCTGTAATGTCCCGTGCCGCGCATGATGTCGGCGAGCACGAGCGGCAGCAGCGCATCGAACAAGCCGCCGCCGACGCCGTCCAGCAATTGCGCCGCCAGCAGATGCAGCGGCGTCTGCGCGAAGACGCAGGCGAGATCGCGCGCGAGCAGCGCCGCGAAGGCGAGGACGATGAGCGGCTTTCGGCCGATGCGATCGGCGCGCTCGACGATGAGCGCCATGGCGATCGTCGAGAGCTGCGCGAGAATGATCGCCGCCGAGGTGACGCCGCTCTCGAGCCCCGGATTTTCCGAAGCGAGCTTTTGCGCGATCAACGACAGCGTCGGCGCATTGGCGAAATTGAACAGCGCCGCCGCCGCCGCATAGACGAGCAGCGTGCGGTAATGCAGCAGATCGCGCAGCCGGCCCGGCTGTGGCGGAAGCGCGGGATCGCTGTCCTCGAGGCCGCGGGCGCGGTCGTGATCGATGTCCGCGGCGGGAATGGCGAAAGCCGCCCGCGCCGCGAGCCCAGCGAAGATCGGCGCCAGATAGAAGGGCGCCGTCTGCGACGCCAGCACGCCGACGAAGCCGACGATTCCGGCGATGAAAATATTCCCCGCGCGATCGAAGGCGGCGTTGCGGCCGAGCCGCTCGGCGAGCCTGTCGCGGCCATAGAGGCCGAGCGTGATCGCCGCCACAGTCGGCGCGAAGACGGCGCCGAGAGTCGCCATCACGACATCTGCCGCGACGACCACCGGAATGCTCGGCGCGTGAATGATGGCGAGGCCGCAGGCGCAGAGGACGAAGCTCGCGAGCACCAGAAGCTCGCGCTTGGCGTGCGTGCGGTCGATGAAGGCGCCGACCGCCGGATGCGCGGCGATGCCGACGAGCCCGCTCACCGTCAGCACCGCGCCGATCTCCGCCTGGCTCCAATGCGCCTCGGTGAACAGAAAAACCCCGACGAACGGCCCGAGCCCGCCGCGCACGTCGGCGAGGAAAAAATTGAGCCGGTCGAGAGCGTCGAAGCGCATGGCGGCGATGGTTCCGTGGTTCCCCCTCCGGTCAAACGCCCGGACCAGGGATAATCGACGTTTCCGCGCCGCCGCTTTTGGGCTAGGAGCGGATTATCCATGCTGGGCGGAGGGGCCGCATATGGGGCAGTTCTTTCGGGACAGGCTGCGGCGTCTCCGCGATCGGCTGGTGTCGAGCCCGCGCTTCCAGCGTCTCGCCGCCGCTCATCCGCTGACCCGCGCGAAGGCGCGACAGCGCGCGCGGGCCATGCTCGATCTGTGCGCTGGCTTCGTCTATTCGCAGGTGCTGCTCGCCTGCGTGCGGCTGAAGCTGCTGGAGCTTCTGCTCGAGCAGCCGCGCGATGCGGAGCAGATCGCGGAAAAGCTCGCGCTGTCGCAGGACGCCGCGGCGCGGCTGCTCGACGCCGCCGCCTCGCTCGGCCTGGTGGAGCGGCGCGGCAAGGGACGCTTCGGCCTCGGCGAGCTCGGCGCGGCGCTCATCGGCAATCCGGCGGCGCTCGCGCTCGTCGCGCATCAGCCCATGCTCTACGCCGATCTCGCCGATCCCGTGGCGCTGCTGCGCGGCGACGAATCGGCGGAGCCGCGGCTCGCCGATTATTGGCCCTATTCGGCGGCGGAAAATCCGGCCGCGCTCACCGCCGAGGAGGTCGCGCCCTATAGCGCGCTGATGGCCGCCTCGCAGCCGCTGGTGGCGCAGGAGCTGCTCGACGTCTATTCGCTCCGCCGCCACAAGACGCTGCTCGACGTCGGCGGCGGCGAAGGCGCCTTTCTCATCGCCGCGGCGGCGCGCGCGCCGCGGCTGCGGCTGATGCTGTTCGATCTGCCTTCCGTGGTGGAGCGCGCCCGCGCCCGGCTGGAGGAAGCGGGACTGAGCAAGCGCGCCAGCGTCTTTTCGGGGAATTTTCTCGCCGATCCGCTGCCCAAAGGGGCAGACGTCATCACGCTGATCCGCATCGTCCATGATCACGACGACGCCTCGGCGCTGGAGCTGCTGCGCAATGTGCGCCGCGCTTTGCCGCGCGACGGGACGCTGCTCATCATCGAGGCCATGTCCGGCGTCGCCGGGGCGGAGCCGCTCGACGCCTATTACGGCTTCTACACGCTGGCCATGGGCCGCGGCGAGCCGCGCACCATGGCCGAGATGCAGAAGCTCGCCAAAAAGGCCGGCTTCGGCCGTTTCCGACTGCTGAGCAATCCGATGCCCATCGTCGCGAGCATTCTGGCGGCGCGGCCCGATCCAGACTATCACGGTCCTTGACCTGGACCGGAGTGGTCGGCGCCGCGCCCCATGGCGGTCGTCCCGACTTGCCGGACCGGACGGAGCGGCCATGTCTTGGTCGGGGCAACACAGATCTCTGGTCGGGGGACAAAGATCCCCGGTAGGAGAGAAAGGCCGGCCGATGACGATCGAACCTCTGCTGCTCACCACCGCGCGCGTCTGCACCTTCGAGGCCCGAGCCCCGCTGACCAACGCCAGCGGCTTCTTCTTCGAGCGCGGCGAGCGCCTGTTTCTGGTGACGAGCCGCCATGTGCTGAGCGACGCGTCGAGCGGGCATTTTCCCGACCGCATCGAGATCGAGCTGCATAATGATGCGCAGAACATGGCGATGTCGACGGGCTTCTCGATCCCGCTCTACGAGAACGGCAAGAGCGTCTGGCGCCAGGGCGTCGACGCCGGCGGCGAGGTGGATGTGGCGGCGATCGAGATCGAGCGCGGCGCGCTGCCGACGCCGACCATCTATCGGGCCTTCACCCCGGCGAATCTTCCCGGCGGCTTCGATCAGGTCGAGATCGGCTCCTCGCTGCTGATTCTCGGCTTTCCGCTCGGCTTCCACGACACGCTGCATCACATGCCGGTGGCGCGGCAGGGCGTCGTCGCCTCCTCCTTCGGCCTTCGCTTCCAGGGCCAGGGCTATTTTCTGACCGACGCGCGCACCCATCGCGGCGCGAGCGGCGCGCCGGTCGTCGCCCGCGTGCCGGCGCTGGAAGCGCGGCAGGGCGATCTGCCCTGGACGCTGCTCGGCGTCCATTCCGCGCGGCTCGACGTCGGCCGCGACCTCCAGCAGGACGAGGCGCTCGGCCTCAATTGCGCCTGGTACGCCGATATTCTGCTCGCGCTCACCGAGTGAGCTGCGCCGCGGCCTCGGCGAGCGCCTCGAAGGGCAGCAGGATAGAGCCGCGCCGCGACGGGAAGGCGCGCGCCGCGACGAAGACGTCGAGCTCGCGCCACGCCGGCGGAAAGCGCACGTCCGTCCCCGCCACGAGCGCCGCCAGCGCCTCGCCTGCCTCGGCAATCTCGGCGAAGCGCGCGCCGACGGCCGCTGCGACGACGATGGCCGTGGAGGCCATGCCCAGCGTGCAGGCCCGCGCGCGATGGCCGAGCGCGACGACGCGGCCGTTCTCGCTTCTCACATCCAGCGTGAGCGTGCTGCCGCAGAGCGGGCTCGTCCGCGTGACGCTGAGGTCGGCGGGGACGAGCCTCACATCATCGCGAACGCGCCGCGCCCAATTGCGCACCCGCTCCTCATAGAGCGCAGCGAGCGCGCGATCCTCGGTCATGCGGCCGGCTCGTCGCGCGTCTGGCGCCCGAGCACGGCGAGGAACAAGAGCGCGAAATGCAGACCGCGCCGCACATCCTCGTCGCCGGCGGCGCGCAGCAGGCCGAGCAGCGAGGGCGTCGGCTTCGTCGCCGCCTCATTGGCGGCGAAGCGCGCGGCGTTGCCGAGCGTCCAAGCGGCGCCGATCGCCTCCTCATAGGCTTTCATCAGCTTTTGGATCATCGCATCGTCGGCCATGTCCACGGCGTCGGACATCAGCGAGAGCAGATCGACGATATTGTGGAAGCGCCGGCCCTGCAGAAGCGGCGCGGCCTTGGCGAGAAGATCGGAAATTCCACGTTCCGTCGCTTCGTCGAGAACGGCGCGCTCGACGCCGATGGTTTCGAGATTTGTCATCGCTCATCCCTCACTTCATGTTCAGATCACGCCGCGGGCGACCGACCAGTAGATGCCCCGGTTGAACGCCTTGCGGAGAAGGCCGCCGAGCTTGGTCGGCGGGGTGGGATGAACATCCTCGTCATAGTCGTACCAGAGCGGCATCCCCATCTCGAGGCCCATTTGCGCGACGGCCTGGACCTTGCCGTCATAGGCGTCGACGGTGCGGCCGATGCGCAGGTCGCCGGCGATGTTGTTGGCGATGACCGGGCATTGGTTGTGGCAGGAGCCGCCGGCCTTGCTGATCGGCAAATCGACCGTGTCGCCCATCACATAGGCGTTTGAAAAACCCTCGATCTGCAAGGTCCGCCGGTCTGTCGGCAGCCAGCCTTCATTGTTCTGCGCCTGGGAAACGCCGCTCTCGATCACCGCGTCGACGGCGCGAATCGGCGGCGTGCACATCAGCAGGTCGAAATTCTCCTCGCGTCCTTCCTCGGATATCGCCACCTTGCGATCGGCATCGACCGAGCCGAGCGTGAAGCCGCGCTGAAATTTAATGCCCTTGCTCTCGAAGACGGAGGGCAGCACCTCGCACACCTCCTGCTGGAGGAAGAGGCAATTGCGCAAGAGCTGCGAGACGGTGGGATAGGTGTAGACGATCTCGATGGCGTCGCGGACGCCCTTGCGGCGCAGATATTCGTCGAGCATCAGCGTCGTCTCGATCGGCGCTATGCCGCATTGATGCGGGACATTGGGCGTCTTGGGGAAGTTGACGGTGATGAAGATGCGGCCCTTCTCGAAGCCGCGCAGCTTGTCGGCGAGGCGTCGCGCCGGCTCGTATTGGTAGAAATAGTCCCCCGATTCTCTGAGGCCCGGAACCCGCTCGGGCGCCGGCAGGCAACCGGTGGAGACGACGATATAGTCATAGCCGATCTTGCGGCCGCTTCGCGTCGTCACGCTGGAGCCGGCGAAGTCGAAGCGCTCGACCTTGTCGACCAGAAACTCGATCTCCGGGCGCAGCAGCGAGCTCTGCTTGCGGCGCAGCTCGCCCTCGAAGAACATGTCGAAGGCGACATACATGAATGCCGGCTTGTAATAGTGCCATGGCGAATCCGAGAGCATGGTCACCTGCACGGCGCCCTGCGAAATCTCCGGATAGAGCTTGGCGACGATGCTGTTGGCGGTCATCGTTCCGCCTATGCCGCCGCCGACGACGAGTATGCGCTTGGTCAATCCATCCTCCCTCGGTGTTCCACGGTGCTCGAGGCCCGCGGTTTTTGGTCGGTCGCCGGGGGATCGACCCCGGAGCTTCGTCGGACGGCCGTCTTCGGCCGCCATTTGATAAATGACCGGTCGTCTCGAAATCCGGCAAAAAAATCACGCGCGGAAATAGCCGTTCAACAGCATGTCGCGGAATTGGACGAGCGGACGAATGGAGCGCTCGATCTTCATGCGCAGGAGCGACCCCTGCCAGGCGTCGACAAGAAAATCCGCCATTTCCTGCGCGTCCAGATCGCGGCGGAAACATCCTTCCGTCTGGCCGCGGGCCAGTCCCTCGCGCAGCTTGTCCCGATAGCGGCGCACCGCCTCGCGCAGCGAGGTCTGGCACAAATCGCTAGTGTCGCCGATCTCGCCGATCAGATTGCCGAGCAGGCAACCGCCTTTGAACCCCTGGCGCTCTGTCTCGGCGATCAGCGTGTCGAAATAGGCGCGCAACGCCACATCGGCGCCGACATCCGTGCGTCCGAGCTGGGCGTCGAGCTGCGCGATGAAGGGATCGATATAATGCTTCACCACCTCGGCGCTGAACGCCTCCTTGCTGGCGAAGTAATTGTAGAAAGAGCCCTTCGGCACGCCGACGCTTTTCACCAGCTCGTGCAGGCCGGTGCCGTGATAGCCTTGCTCCATCAGCAGGGCGACGCCCTGGTCGAGAAGCTTGCGCCGAATATCGTTCACGTCCCGTCTGCTCATGGCGATCTTATACGACCGATCGTCTCAGAATACAAGCACGGCCCCCGGCGCGACGGCCGACATGGCGGCCTCGCCACGGGATCGCCGCTTTGCGCGGCGCCGGCGATTTGGTAAAGGGCCCGGAGTTTCGCCGATGCGCCCGAAGCCGCCGAGGACACGAGAATGGAAAAATTCGTCACGTTGACCGGCGTCGCCGCGCCGATGCCGATCATGAATATCGACACCGACATGATCATCCCCAAGCAATATCTGAAGACGATCGCCCGCACCGGCCTCGGCAAGGGGCTGTTCTCGGAGATGCGCTACGCGGACGACGGCTCGGACAATCCCGATTTCGTGCTCAACAAGCCCGCCTATCGCAACGCCAAAATATTGGTGGCGGGCGATAATTTCGGCTGCGGCTCGTCGCGCGAGCATGCCCCCTGGGCGCTGCTCGACTTCGGCGTGCGGGCGGTGATCTCGACGAGCTTCGCCGACATTTTCTACAATAACTGCTTCAAGAACGGCATTCTGCCGATCCAGGTCACGCAGGCCGATCTCGACAAGCTCATGGACGACGCCACGCGCGGCGCCAACGCCACGCTGACGATCGACCTCGCCGCCCAGGAGATCCGCGGCCCGGACGGCGGCGTCGTGAAATTCGACATCGACCCGTTCCGCAAGCACTGTCTGCTCGAGGGGCTCGACGATATCGGCCTCACGCTGCAGAAAAAGACCGCGATCGGCGCCTTCGAGGCGAAATCGGCGGCCGCGCGGCCCTGGGCCTGACCGCGGTTTCCCGTATTGCAAAAAAGTAACGAGGGTTTTTCGTCGGGGAGGCATAGGATCGCAGCGAGGCGGCGCGCGATCCCGCGTTTCGTCTCGCACGTCCAGGGCGCCCAGGCTTGAGCATCCGATCCTACCCATCCGCGAGCGACACCCGCCGATCCGGCCTGCTGAGCCGGATCGCCGAACGCCTGCGCCTGCGCCGACCGGCCCCCCGAGAGCAGGCTTCGACCCGATTCACGACCGAAACCGACGCCTGGAACGGGGACGGCGCCGAAAATTTAGGCGCCGAGGAGAATGCCGAAGCGAGCGCCGCCGGCCCGGGCGACGCGCCCTATTCGGACGAGGACGAGGCCTGCGCCGCGCATAAGGGCGTGCTGTCGATTCAGCACCTCGCCAAGGCCTATAAGACCCGCCGCGTCGTCGAGGATGTGAGCCTGCATGTGGCGCGGGGCGAGGCGGTCGGATTGCTCGGCCCCAACGGCGCCGGCAAGACCACGGTTTTCTACATGATCACCGGGCTGGTGAAGCCGGACCGCGGTCTCATCGCGCTCGACGGCTATGACGTCACCGGCCTGCCCATGTATCGGCGCGCGCGGCTCGGCATCGGCTATCTGCCGCAGGAGGCGTCGATCTTCCGCGGCCTCACCGTCGAGGACAATATTCGCGCCGTGCTGGAGATCACCCAGCCCGACAAGCGCCTACGCGAGCAGGAGCTGGACGCGCTGCTCGAGGAGTTCAAGCTCGAGCGCCTGCGCCGCACGCCCGCGATGGCGCTCTCGGGCGGCGAGCGGCGTCGTTGCGAGATCGCCCGCGCTCTCGCCGGCAAGCCCTCCTTCATGCTGCTGGACGAGCCCTTCGCCGGCATCGACCCGATCGCCGTCGGCGGCATTCAGGATCTCGTGCGCCACCTCAAGGCGCGCGGCATCGGCGTGCTGATCACCGACCATAGCGTGCGCGAGACTCTGGGCCTCACCGACCGCGCCTACATCATCTACAACGGCCATGTCTTGACCGAGGGAACGCCCGAGGAGATCGTCGCGAATCCCGATGTGCGGCGGATTTATCTCGGCGAAGATTTCAAGATGTGATCTTGGGATGTGATTCTGACCGGAAGCGTCGCAGCGATTAACTGCTAGGCGGAATTTCCGGGGGGCGCCGAATAATTGGTCCTGCGCCCAACGCCTCCCCGTGCTATAAGCAAGAAACAGGCCGAGAACAGCCGTTGTGGCGGCCGACAGCCGTACGTAATGGCGGAAAGTTTCGAGTAGGCGGAAAATGGCTATTTCCACCAAACTGATGATGCGTCAGGGCCAAGCCCTGGTGATGACGCCCCAGCTCCTGCAGGCCATCAAGCTCCTGCAATTCTCCAATCTAGAGCTTTCCGCTTTCCTCCATGAGGAGCTCGAGCGCAATCCGCTGCTCGAGGCGGTCGAATCCGACGACATTCCCGATCCGCATCAGGAGCCGCGCGGCGAAGGCGACGGCGGCGACGCCGGCTTCGAAGGCGGCGGCGAGCCGCGCGAGGGCGACTGGGCGCAGGACAGCCTCGCCGTCGACGCGGGCCAGCTCGCGGCCGAGCTCGGCACGGAGATCGGCAATGCTTTCGAGCTCGAGGGCCCGCGCAGCGGCGCGGTCGACTCCTCCGGCTCGCTGGAGGGCGCGGGGCTCTCGGCCAATTCCTGGACCGGCGCGAGCGGCGTCGGAGGCGATGGCGAGACGCCCAATCTCGAGGCCTATGTCGCCGCCGACGCCAGCCTCCACGATCATCTCGCCGAGCAGCTCGCTCTCGCCTCCGCCGATACCCGCGATCGGCTGATCGGCCACGCCATCATCGACGCCATCGACGAGACCGGCTATCTGCGCGAGGACATCGACGAGATCGCCCTGCGGCTCGACGCCGATCCGGTGCGCGCCGCGGCGGTGCTGGCGACGATCCAGAGCTTCGACCCCTCCGGCGTCGCCGCGCGCGACCTGCAGGAATGTCTCGCCATTCAGCTGCGCGAGCGCGACCGCTTCGATCCGGCGATGCAGATTTTCATCGCCAATCTGCCATTGCTCGCCAAGCGGGACTTTCCCGCTCTCGCGCGGCTCTGCGGCGTCGACGAGGAAGACGTGGCCGATATGGCGGCGGAGGTCCGCCGCCTCGATCCCAAGCCCGGCCGCGCCTTCGGCGGCGCGCCGATCCAGCCGCTGGTCGCCGACGTCATCGTGCGGCCGGCGACCGACGGCAGCTGGATGGTGGAGCTCAACTCCGACGCCCTGCCGCGCGTGCTGGTCAACCATTCCTATGCGGCGCGGGTGAGCGCCGGCGCCAAGCGCGACGGCGACAAGACCTTCATCTCGAGCTGCCTGCAGAACGCCAATTGGCTGACCAAGAGCCTCGAGCAGCGCTCGCGCACCATTCTGAAAGTCGCCTCGGAGATCGTGCGGCTGCAGGACGCCTTCTTGGCCAAGGGCGTCGAGCATTTGCGGCCGCTCAATCTGCGCACCATCGCCGACGCCATCGGCATGCACGAATCGACTGTGTCCCGCGTCACCTCGAACAAATATATGATGACGCCGCGCGGCATATTCGAGCTCAAATATTTCTTCTCCGCCTCCATCGCCACGACGAGCGGCGGCGAGGCCCATTCGGCCGAGGCGGTGCGCTACAAGATCAAGCAGATGATCGACAAGGAGAGCCCTTTCGACGTGCTCTCCGACGACGCCATCGTCGCCCGCCTCAAGCAGATCGACATCGACATCGCCCGGCGCACCGTCGCCAAATATCGCGACAGCCTGCGCATTCCGTCCTCGGTCGATCGCCGCCGCGCGAAACAGTCGATGGCGCGGGAGAGCGCGCCGGCGCTCTGAGCAGCGAACCACGCCGACTCGCAGGCGCCTCGGCGCCGCGGGAATGAGCAAAACGCTCGCCCATTGACTTCGCTGGCGGGGACACTTAGAGCCTGTCGCCGAAGCGGACCGGGCGCAAATGCGTCTTCGGCCCGTCTTCCGCCACGTTCGAACGGCAAGAATGACATTCGGGCGCTGGACCGAGCGTTCGCCGGGGCCGCGGCGAGGACCGTGTTGTGCGAGGACCGTGGGGAACGGCCGAAACCGACGCTCACGAAAGCCACCGACGATTTTTTGAAGGAATGCGCTCTCACGCCCGGCGCGAGCGCTCGAATGGACGAGGCAGACCCGACATGTCGCTGCGAGTGTCCGGCAAGAACATCAACATCGGCGAAGCCCTACGGACTCATGTCGCCGAGCGGCTGAAGACCGCCGCCGGCAAATTCTTCGACGGCGAGGTCCGCGGCCATGTGACGATCTCGCCGGAAGGATCGGGCTTTCGCGCCGATTGCAATCTGCATCTGGCCTCCGGCGTCGACGTTCAGGCGGACGGCCGCGCCCAGGAGCCTTACGCCTCCTTCGATCAGGCTGCCGACCGCATCGAGAAGCGCCTGCGCCGCTACAAGAGCCGGCTGAAGGACCATCACGGCGCCGCTCGCGACGGCGAGGGCGAGACCGCCCAGAGCTATGTGCTCGAGGCGCCCGATCAGGAGCAGGACGCGCCCAAGGAATTCGCGCCGACGATCGTCGCCGAGACGACGTCGCGGCTGCGGCGGCTGTCGGTCTCGTCCGCGGTGCTGGACCTCGATCTGACCGGCGCGCCAGTGATCGTTTTCCGCAACGCCGACACGGGTCGGCTCAATGTTGTCTACCGACGCGACGACGACCATATCGGTTGGATCGACGCGCCGGGCGGCGAATAAGCGGCATATATCTTGCCTTTCGATTGGACGCGACAGCTGTGAGGGCGGCTATGCTCATTTTGCGCGACGGGAGTTCGCCCTGCGACCCGACGAACGGCGTGAACCGCCGCGACGGATCGCTATGCATCCTTTGAACGACTGCGACCTCGCGCGCCGCGATTCGCGCGGCGGCGGAGCTCGGCCCGGACAAGGCCACGAATGGGATAGACGCCACATGCGGCTCGCGGATTTGCTCTCCACAGAAGCGGTCATTCCCGCGCTCAAGGCGAACAACAAGAAGCAGGCGCTTCAGGAGCTCAGCGACAAGGCGGCCGAGATTTCCGGCCTGCCGGCCCGTGAGATCTTCGACGCGCTGCTGCAGCGCGAGCGCCTCGGCTCCACGGGCATAGGCGACGGCGTCGCCATTCCGCATGGCAAGCTGGCGCGAATCAAATCGATCTTCGGGATTTTTGCGCGGCTCGAGCGGCCGATCGACTTCGACGCGCTCGATGGCGCGCCGGTCGATCTGATATTTCTGCTGGTGACGCCCGAGGCGTCGGGCGCCGACCATCTGAAGGCGCTGGCCTGCGCGGCGCGCGTGCTGCGCGATCCCGGCGTCATCGCGACGATTCGCGCGACGCGGGACCCTTCGGCCCTCTATTCGATCATCGCGCAAACCTCTACGCCTCACGCCGCCTGAGGCTCTCGCGCCGCTGACGTCAGCCGGCCGCGATACGGCGACAGAACAGCCGCGGATTACTCCGCGGCTGTTCTCGGCTTGCTGTGGGAGGCGTGGCCGCCCTTGCGCCCGGCCTCGGAAGCGAGCTGGTGATCGCGGGAAAAGCTCCGCTTCGTCGGATCGACGCTCTGGCCGCCCTTGCGTCCCGCCTTGGCCGCGAGCTCGGGGTTCTGGGAGAAGCTGCGCTTTTCATCCGGGACGTTCTGGCCGCCCTTGCGCGCGATCGCCCGCTGCTTCTCAGGGTCCATCGAAGCAAAGCCACGGTTCGACTTTTTCGTTTCCTGGATCGCCGTCATATCTTCTACCTTCTCTTGTCCCCCGGGAGTCAACGCCCGAGTCAAGACAAGGTTGCGCTCTATTCGTGGCCGATAGAAGTTTTTTTTGCCGCAATTCGGCCTGTGGTCTTTACGTACGAAAATGAACGATTACCTCAGCTATGGTTTAATTCTTCACTTGTGCTTATCATTGTATTTGAGATGGGACCGTCTGTCGAAAAATAAAGCTTGGCTGATGATCGCTTTCAAACTGTCGACGCTGAAAGGCTTGGCGATCAGGAAGGCCGGCTCCGGCGGCTCTCCGGTCAGAAAGCGCTCCGGATAGGCAGTCACGAAGATCACCGGCGTCGATAGCGAGCCGAGTATTTCATTGACCGCCTCGAGACCAGAGCTGCCGTCGGCCAGTTGAATATCGGCCAGAATGAGGCCGGGGGGAGTCTTGGATATGGCTTCGACCGCCTCCTTATGGGTGCGCGCCACCGTGACGACCTTATGGCCGAGCTCCTCGACGAGGCCGCGCAGATCCAGCGCGATCAGCGGCTCATCCTCGATGATCAGCACATCGGTGGCCAATTGGCCGGCGATTTCCGCGCTCGCCGTGTCGATCAGCGCCGCCGCGCGCGCCTCCGAGATGGACAGCGCCCGGGCGATCTCGCCGAGCGAGAAGCCCTCGAGCGCATGCAGCAGAAAGGCGATGCGCGGCTGCAGCGAGATGGCGTCGAGATTGCGTCGCGCGCTCGCCTCGTCGCCGGGGGCGACGCCGGACGTGTCGGTATGGTCGTTGATCGGGCTCGACGTCCAGATTTCCAGAAACAGGCGATAGAGGGAGATTTTCAGATCCTCGTCCGCGACGAGGCGCGTGGGGTCGGCGACCGCGGTTTCGAGCGTCGCCAGCACATAGGCGTCGCCGCCCTCGCGACTCCCCGAAAGAGCGCGGGCGAAGCGCCGCAAATAAGGCACATGCCTTAGAATCGCCTGAGAAATCGACATCATGCCCTCGTTTCGCGTTGCGAAGTCGCGCCATCATGGCGCCAGTGCGCTGCGTCAAATCGTCGCCTGAAATACGGGAACTATTTGGTAAAATTAGCGTTGTGAGTTGGTCGGCGCAATGCAGTACTAGCGCGGCCGCGTCCGCTCGCCAGAGTTGGGCCTCACGCGAAATCTCGAGGAGCAGATGGTAAAAAGCAGCCGGAAGTCCACTGCCGCCGCCTTGAGCACACCCCGAACCGGAGTCGAGATAGAGGATGGAGCCGTCCTCGCGCCGCAACCGCCCGTCGCCGACAGCGACGGGCTCGTGATGTTGAACGCCCGCCGCCCGTCGCGGAACCCGCGCGGCCGCGCCAAGGCCGACGCGCCCAATGACCTCGGCGAGCAGATCGGCGAGCAGCTCCGGGGACTTTATGACGACATCCTCAGCCAACCGGTTCCGGATCGTTTCCTAGAGCTCTTGAACCAGCTGGAGAGCGACCCGATATCCCCGACGCGGTCAAAGACGCCCGGGGAGGGATAGTGCCGACATCCGACGCGGCGAAAGCCGGAGGGAAGGGAACGAAAGCCGATCTCGTCGCGGCGATCCCCAATCTGCGCGCATTCGCGGTTTCGCTCTGCGGCAACGCCGACCGCGCCGACGACCTCGTCCAAGAGACTTTGGTCAAAGCCTGGAGCAACCTCGCCTCCTTCACCGAGGGCACCAATCTCACGGCCTGGCTGTTCACCATTCTGCGCAACATCCACTACAGCGACTTTCGCAAGCGGCGGCGCGAGGCGCCCGATCCGGACGGCGCCATCGCCGCGCGGCTGGTGTCGCTGCCGGCGCAGAACGCCCATATGGATTTTCTCGATTTCCGCACGGCGCTGCAGAAGCTTCCGCTCGACCAGCGCGAGGCGCTGATCCTCGTCGCCGCGTCCGGCCTCTCCTATGAGGAGGCGGCGACGATCTGCAATTGCGCGCCCGGCACGATGAAGAGCCGCGTCAATCGCGCCCGCAACCGCCTCACCGAGGTTCTCTCGCTCTCTTCGACGAGCGATATCGGCGATTCCTATTTCATCGGCGAGCAATCGATTCTGCCGCGCACCGGCAATGATTGATAGGCGGGCCGAAATGGCCCATAGGGAAGCTCGAGCCTGAAACGTCCGCGAGCGAGACCCGAGCGAAACCGATGAGCCAAACATCCCCCGAATTCCGAACCGAGCACGATTCCTTCGGCGACATCGAGGTTCCGGCCTCCGCCTATTGGGGCGCGCAGACGGAGCGGTCGCGGCGGAATTTCCCCATCGGCGTCGGCCATATGCCGATCGAGATCATCCATGCGCTGGCGCGGGTGAAGCTCGCCGCCGCCGAGGCCAATCTCGAGAAGGGGCTGCTGACGCCCGAGGTCGCCGCCGCCATTTCCGCGGCGGCGCGCGACGTGATCGAGGGCGGGCTCGACGCGCATTTCCCGCTCGTGATCTGGCAGACCGGCTCCGGCACGCAATCGAACATGAACGTCAACGAGGTCATCGCCAATCGCGCCAATGAGGCGCTGGGCGCGGGCCGCGGGGCCAAGGCGCCGGTGCATCCCAACGACCACGTCAATCTCGGCCAATCCTCCAACGACAGCTTCCCGACCGCGATCCATGTCGCTGCGGCCATCGCCATATCGCAGCGTCTGCTGCCGGCGGTGGAGCGCCTGCATGCGGCGCTGGCGGCCAAGTCCAAGGCCTTCGAGCCGATCGTCAAGATCGGCCGCACCCATTTGCAGGACGCGACCCCGGTCACGCTGGGCCAGGAGTTTTCGGGCTACGCCGCTCAGGCGGAGTTCGGCGCCAAGCGCATCCGCCAGGGCCTCGAGGATTTGTTCCTGCTCGCCCAGGGCGGCACCGCCGTCGGCACGGGCGTCAACACCTATAAGGGTTTCGCCGAAGCCGTCGCGGCGAGAATCGCAGCACAGACCGGCCTGCCCTTCGTCACCGCGCCAAATAAGTTCGAGGCGCTCGCGGCGCATGACGCAGCGGTCTTCGCCCATGGCGCGCTGAACGCGCTCGCCGCCGGGCTCTACAAGATCGCCAATGACATTCGCCTGCTCGGCTGCGGCCCGCGCGCGGGCTTCGCCGAGCTGAAGCTGCCGGAGAACGAGCCCGGCTCCTCCATCATGCCGGGCAAGGTCAATCCGACCCAGGTCGAATCGCTGACCATGGTCTGCACGCGCGTCTTCGGCAATCATGCGACGATCACCTTCGCCGCGTCGCAGGGCCATCTCGAGCTGAATGTCTTGAAGCCGGTGATCGCCGCCGCGCTGCTGGAATCGACGCTCTTGCTCGCCGACAGCATCGACAGCTTCATCACCCGCTGCATCGACGGCATCGAGCCGGACGAGGCGAATATCAAGAATTTCCTGGAGCGCTCGCTGATGCTGGTGACGGCGCTGGCGCCCAAGATCGGCTATGACGCCGCCTCCAAGATCGCCCGCGCCGCGCATCACAATGGCACGACGCTGCGCGAGGAGGCGCTGAAGTCCGGCAAGGTGACGGACGCCGAATTCGACGCGCTGGTGCGGCCGGAGAATATGCTCGCGCCGAATGATTGAAGATCCGCCCGCCCTCCACCGCGGGAGGATCGATGCGCGATCGCCCCGATAGCGATAGGTCGGCGAAGGCGGACGAGATTCCTCTCGACATGGAGGAGCTTCGCGCCATCGCCGGATATTCCGCCGAATGCGCGGCAGCCGCGCTCGAAATTTTCGAACGATCCTCTCCCACCGATTCGCGTCCGCGAAATGCTGATCGAAGCTGCGTGGACATTCGCGCAAGGCGGCAAAAGGGTGAAGGCGCTTCGGGACGCGGCGCACGCCGCGCTGAAGGCGGCGCTCGCATCCGATGACCCCGCCGCCAACCACGCAGCGCGCGCCGCTATGTGCGCGTCATCGGCGGCTTATCTTCATCCCTTGGCGCGTTCGACTCAGGTCAGGCATATTCTCGGAGCCGCCGCTCACGCGGCTAGAGCCGTCGAATTGACGGCGGGCGACACTGTCGATCTCGGGGCAGATCGAATACGGCGCGCCGCGCGTTGCGCTACTCCACAGGTTGTCGACGTGTTGCGCCGCTTTCCGGCGGCGCCGTCCGGCGGAGGACGCGTCGGCGAGCTGCTCCGTTCTCTCGACCGAACGCTTCGCGCCGGCGCCCTGACGCCGAGCGCTTCCGAACACGAAGCCTCATAGATCACTTCACGACGCAGGCGCGTGCGATTTTCTCGAGACGCGCGCGGCCTTCGTCGGTCGCAGCATCAGGAAGCGCATCTTCCCGCGCCGCCTCGCGCGCCACGCAATCGCAAGCCCTTTCGCATTTCTGCGCCTCCGCGCCCGAGGCGACGCATTGCGCGCGGCAAGCCTCCTCGAAATGCGCATTCGGCATTGGCGCGAGCAGCATGGCGACGGCGGTGAAGCCCGCGAAGAACACAGGTTGATGGATGAGATAGAGCGCGAGGCTGCGCCGCCCGAGAAAGGCGAGGCCGCGCGTCGGCGCGCCGCCGCGCGAATCCTCGACGACCGCAGAGCCGAGGCGCGCGAGCTTGGCCGCGCCGACGCCGATCAGCAGCGCGCCCGCCCAAGGCGCGAGCGGCCGATAATCATTGGTCAGCGGCTCGAAAGTCGATAGCCCCGTCCACCAGAACCAAGGCGCATCGAAGAAAGAGGCGCGCGCGAAGAACGATGCGGCGACGAGCGCGACGCCCGCGACAAACGCCGCCGGCCACGGCGCGAACAGAAACGGCAGAGCGAGCAGGCTCGCCGCCGCTATGCAATGCAGAATGCCGAAGAAGACGAAGCTCGACGGGAAGGCGATATAGGTTCCGCCGCTCACCAGCAGCGAAGCGCCGATGAGCAGCGCGAGCCTGCGCCAATAGGCGCGCGCGCGAAACGCCGTCCCATGCGCCAGCGCCAGCGACACGCCCGCGATGAACAGAAAGCTCGCCGCGGTCGCATGGCCGAAAGCCTTATAGGCGTCCGTATAGGGAATATCCGGATCGATATGGCCGAAATGGCCGAGGTCCCAGCCGAAGTGAAAGGCGAACATGGCCAGCACGGCGAGGCCGCGCGCGACATCGAGCCACAGCAGGCGCGCGGTCATTTGACCGCCGTCGTCGCCGTCGATTGGAATTTGCCGAACACCATATCCGGCGCCGAGAGATTGTGGCGCGAGGGCATATGCCGGCCGAGCCAAATTTCCGTCGCCGGCGCGCCCGGAAAGCCGATCACCGGCGCCTCCTGCCAGCCGATGCCGCGCTTGGTCCGCCAGGCGACCAGCGCGGCGTCGCTCATCGACTGTGTGGTGTACATCGACCGCAGCGAGGCGAAAGGCAGCCCGTCCGGCATTGCGTCGCTATAGGAGATGTCGAGCACGATGCGGTCCTGATCGATGGTGGCGACGCGCAGCTTCGCCTCGCCGCCGCGCCGGAAGCGCAGGATGAAGCTGCGCGTGTCGGGATCGAAGACGATCTCCTTCAGCGCCACGATCGGGCGCTCCTGCACCTCCACCGGGCCGATGAGAAAGGATGAGCCATAGGCGGTCCAGCGCATGTCCTCGAAGGGCAGGGGCCGCGCGCGCCAATAGCCGTCCGGCGGATAGAAGACGAGAATTTCTTCGGCGCGCTCGCGATAGGTCATCCACAGCTGCACGAGATGAAAGCCCGTCTCGACGCGGTCGCCGACGCGCACGGGCACGTCATTGGGCCGCCAGAAGGACGGAAACGTATAGCCGACCAGCCAGAATTCCGGCGTCTCCCAAAATGTGCGGCGGCGCGCGTCGGCGGCGAATTTGGGGTCATGCGAAAGGTCGCAGCTGGTCCAATCGGGCGCCCAGCGGTCCGAGCCGATCATGCCGATATAGGAAGGATGGACCGCCTGCACGCGCATGCGGCGCACCAGCGGCGAGACGAAATCGAGCTCGATATTGTCCTTCTCGGCGCAGAGCTCGGGCACGGATCGGTTCTCGATCCGCACTTGCAGATCCTCCTCCGCCTCCCGCGCCTCCTGCGCGAAGGAGGATCGGGCGAAAGGCAGGCTCGAGGCGGCGAGAAGAAGCCGGCGGCGGTCGATCAGCGGAGCGGACATGGCGGGTCGGGGTTTCCTGTCGGGGTGGGCGCGTCGGAGTGGGCGTGGCGGGTCGGCGCGGGATATTATGGCGCGGGACGCAGGGCGAAAACATGGAAAGGCGAGCGCTCGAGCGGGATTTTCTCGAGATAGGGGACGCTCTCGCCGCGCGCGAGCGTCGCCGCCAGCCCATGCGGGGCGCGCTCGACGAGGGCGTTGCCGGTCTCGCCGCCATCGCACCACAGCAGCAGCCCGGCGCCCGCCGCCCGCAGCAGGCGCTCGGCCTCGTCCGGCGCGGCGAGGAAAACGTCGACCGCGAGGCGATTGCCGCGATTGTCGCGATGATAGGGCGCGGCGAAGACGAAATGCGGCGTGAAAGCGAGAAGATGCGCGCCCATGTCGACCGGCGCGACGATGCGCGCCGGCGGCAACGCCGCGAGGGATGAGAAGGCGGCGGCCTCCAGGCAGGCGCGGCGCGTCTCCCGGGGCGCGTCGCCCTCCGATTGCAGCGCCAGCGCGAGGCCCATGGGCGAGACGCAAAGGCACAACAGGCCGACCGTGAGCCCGCGCAGCAGCGGCGTCACGCCGGCGAGCCGCGCCGAGATCGCCGCCGCCGCGCCGGCCAGCGCGATCATCGCGAGCGGCGTGACCGAGGTGAAGACGCGGATTTGCCAGAGCGCCGCGCAAAAGCCGATGAGGATCGCCGCCGCGAGCAGCGCCCAACGCCCGCGCGCGAGGCCTTGCGCCCGCCAGGCGAGGGCGACCGCCGCGACGAGGCCGAGCAGCACCGGCGCCGCGGTGGAGACCAGCAGCGCCGGATCGCCGAGAAAGGCCTTCAACGGCTTGGCCTCGGTGACATGGGCGAGCCAGAGATCGCGCAACAGCGGATCGAGCCCGACGAGCGGATCGCCGAGACATTGCGGCGCGCTGGCGAGCACGGCGCCGAGCGCCGCCGCGCCGACGAGGCAAAGGCCCACGCCCCGGCGCAGAGGCGTGGCGAGACGCGGCGCGACCGCCGCCAGCGCGGCGAGGCCGAGAGCCCCGACGATGAGCGCGCGAAGATGGACCGCCGAATAGGCGTCGCAGGCCGAGAGGCCGTATCGCGCCGGCGCGACGGTCGCGACGAATGTCAGCGGCGCGAAGACCAGCAGCCCGAGCGCGAAAGAGCGCAGGCGGCGAGACGCCGCCTCTCCCGCGCGGAAAAAGAGGATCGCGGGCGCCGCCAGCAGCACGACGAAGAAGGGAAGATTTTCGAGGCTGATCGCCAACGACAAGGCCAGAGGCGCGGCCGCCGCCGCGAGCGCCCACGGACGTTTGGCGTCGAGGCCGAGCGCGACGAGACCGAAGGTCGCCATCAGCAGCACGATCTGCGGCGCATGATGATCGATGCGGCCCGGCGAAAATTGCATGAACATGGGCGCCGAGAGAAAGACCAGCCACACGGCGAGCATGCGCGCCGAGCGATCGACGAGGACGCGCGCGACGAATGCCGCCAGCGCGAGCAGCAGCGCGAGACAGAGAAACGGAAACGCCAGCCGCGTCGCGCGCTCCGCCATATCCGGCGCGAGAAACAGCCCGAACAACAGATCGAGCGCGGCGAGCGGCGCATCGACGATTCGCGACCAATGCATGAAGAGGCCGTCCGGCGGATCGAGCCGCCGCGCCGTCATGTCGAGCCAGGATTGTCCGGCGATGAGATCGCGGACCTGCACGGCGCGCATGGCGTCGTCGGAATCATAGAATTCGCCGGCGCTCCATACGGCGCGCGCGCGGGGCAGCGTCAACAGCGCGGCGCCGGCGAGCGCCAGGATGATGGCCGCGACAAGCGGAGCGTCTTTGCGCGCCCGCGTGCGGACCTCCGCCGCCTCGCCGGCCGGCGCGCTCACGCGGCGGCCTTCTCGCGCGGCGTCGGCGCCGAAAACAAAAGCGCGCGACGCGCGGCGAAATTGAACAGGAAGACGACGCCCGCCGTCGGAATCTTGGCGAAGGCGGGATCGAAGCCGTGACGGCCGACGAAAAAATACATCAGCGCTTCGGTCAGCAGCAGTCCGGCGAGGCCGATTGCGCAGAAGACGGAGAATTCCGACGCCGGACGGACGCTGCGGCGATCACGAAACACGATCGCGATGCTGAGCGCATAGACGAGCGCGAGGCCGGCGGAAAAGCCGATCGCCGCCGCGACGAGATAGGGCAGGCCGAGCGTCTCGCGACAAAGCAGCAGCAGGCCATAGTCGAGCGCCAGCGCCGCGCCGCTCGCGAGCCCATAGGCGACGAGATCGCGCAGCAATCGCATGACCGCCGCGGTGCGGCTCGGCGCGGACACTCAGGCGACTCGCTTGGGAACGAGACGCTCGCTGGAAAGCGCCTGCTGCGCGCCTGAGACGCCGCTCTCCGAATATTCGGCGTCCTCGTTCACGCCCCAGACGTCATAGATCGCGCGGCCGGCGATGATGTTGAGCGCGGTCAACATGCCGGTCATCATCGCATGATCCTGGTTGTTGTATTTGTGCATGCCGTTGCGGCCGACGGGATGCAGGCCGGGAAAGCGCGTCGACAGCTCGAGACGGATCGCCTGCACATTGGCGGCGTAGGAATCGTCATAGACCGGATAGGCCTTGGCCTGACGCACGACGCAGGCGTCGCGCACATCCTCCGCCTTCATGAGGCCGATCTTCTCGATCTCCGCCGTCGCCAGCGCGACGAGATCGGCGTCGGCGGAATTCCACAAACCGTCGCCCTCGAAGCAGAAATATTCGAGGCCGAGGCAGATGGAGACGCCGTCCGCGATCATCTCCGGCGACCAGGATTTGAAATTCTGCACGCGGCCGACCTGCACCGACGGATCATGGATATAGACCCAATTGTCGGGGAATTCGTCGCGCGGCCGTCCGATCAGCACGACGGTGAGAAAATCGCGATAGGCGAGCGCGCGCGCGTTGAAGAGGCTCAAGGGCGTCGGCGTCAGCGCATTCATCACGTCGCGCAGCGGCGCGGAAGACAGCACATTGCGGGCGCGATAGGTCTCGGTCGCGCCGCCGGCGTCGCGCGCGGTGATCGTCCAGACGCCGCTCGCCTCGTCATAGGCGAGCGCCTCGACCCTGCGGCCCATAGCCAAGCGACCGCCGAGCGTCTGCATCTTGCGCGCGGCGGCCTCCCACATCATGCCGGGCCCACGACGCGGATAGCGGAAGGATTCGATCAGCGTCTTCGCCGTCTCGCCCGCGTTTCCGAGCTTCAAGGACCGGCGCAATCCGTCGACGATGGCGGCGCCGAGGCTCAGCCCCTTGATGCGCTGCGCCGCCCAATCGGCGGAAATGTCGTCGCAGCTCATGCCCCAGACCTTCTCGGTATAGGTCTTGAAGAAAATGCCGAAGAGCCGCTCGCCGAATTGATTGCGCACCCATTGATGGAAAGAGCGCGGCTCCTTCACCGGAAAAGCCTTGGCGAAGGCGAAGGACGCCATGCAGGCGGCGCTCTCGAGAAGGCCGAGATTTTTCAGCGCCTCGAAGGCCTTCAGCGGATAGGCGTAGAATTTGTCGCGATAATAGATGCGCGACAGACGCGGGCGCTCGATGAGATCGTGCGGGAGCAGCTCGTCCCACAGATCGACGATCTCTTTGGATTTCGAGAAGAAGCGATGCCCGCCGATGTCGAAGAGAAAGCCTTTGTAGCTCGCGGTGCGGCTGATGCCGCCGACGTAGGATTCGTCCTGCTCGAGGACGACGACCTCGCGTCCGTTCTTCGCCAGAACATAAGCGGCGGTCAGGCCAGCAGGCCCCGCGCCGATCACTATCGATTCGATGATCTCGCCCATGACGGCCCTGAAACAGCGTGGGATGCGCCGACCCGCCGCGTCATGCGGCAAAGCTCACGGCACGTAGGGGCACTATGGATGAGCTTTGGTTAACGCGCTGTTACGCGCGCGGCGCGGCCACGGTTCATGCGCGCGCGAAAATGACGCGGTTGCGTCCCTCGGCCTTGGCGCGATAGAGCGCGTCGTCGGCGATGCGCGTCATCGCCGCGAGATCCGGGACCTCGTCCTCGAGCACGGTGACTCCGACGCTGACCGTCGCCGCGCCATCGGCGAGATGCGCGGCGTCGCGGATGAAGGCGGAGCGAATGCGCTCCGCGATCGTCAATGCGCTCACCCGATCGGCCGGGGAGAGGATGGCGACGAACTCCTCGCCGCCGATGCGCGCCAGCATGTCGGTCGATCGAACATTGCGCGTCGCCGTCGCGCCGAAAGCGGCGAGCACGCGGTCGCCGACCGCATGGCCGAAGCGATCGTTGATATATTTGAAATTGTCGAGATCGAAGACGAGCACCGCGGTCGCCGGCGCCGGCGCCGAACGCTTCGCGCGCTCGACCGCCCGATCGAAGGCGCGACGATTGAGCAGGCCCGTCAGCGGATCGATCATCGCGGCGATCTCGCGCCGGCTGGCGAGGCGCTCCTTGGAGAGCATCGCCAGGAGAAAGCCGAGAATGGCGATGAAGCCCGAAAGCTCGAGGAAGCGATATTTCATATAGGGACTGACGATGAAGCTCACCTCGTCGACCGCGAGAAAGGGCGCGCCGATGACGAGCGCGGCGTCGAGCGCCGCCTGCAGCGCGATGATCCAGGCCGTCACCTGCGACGAGACGAGACGCTGGCCCTGGATGCGATTGTAGCGGAACAGCTCGGCGGCGGCGGCGGCTTCATAGATCGCCGAGACGGCGGAGACTTCCGCAATTCGATAGTGAAAATCGGCGCGCCACAGTCCGGCGGCCCAGATCGCCGCGCCGAGCCCGGCCAGCAGCGGGCGAGCCGGCTTGCCGACGAAAACGACGACCCCTGTCCACAGCAGTCCGCAGGACCAGAGTGTGAGCGCATTTCCGAAAATGACGGACAGCCATTCCGCCTCGTTGCGAAAGGCGTAGCAGAGCGCCGAGGCGCCGGCGGTCGCGAAGACGGCGGCCCACCACCATAATTCTTCGGCTTCCTCGTCGCCGCGCCAGATCGCGTAGAGGAAGACGCCCAGCAGCGAGAGCATGAAGGCGCCGAATAAAAACAAGGTCGGCGCCAATGCGATCATCGCGATTCACGATCCCATGCGTTGCAAAAAAGCGCGCAGAGCGTTCGGCGCCTCCGGCCGAAACGCTGCATCGAATATGCCATGCTCTGAAAGTCATAAACAGCAGCGCCGCCACCTCCCGGCCGCGCAAGACATCGTAGGGTAAAAAAATCCTGGAGCCTGCGCTCTATCCTTCGTCACCGAGCGCGCCGGGCCGGTTTTGCTCCGCCGCGACGGCTCGCTCGGCCTCTTCTATCGCCGCCATCGTGCCGACATGCAGCCATTTGCCGTCCAGCGCAACGCCGAAGAGCCGCTTTTGCTCCGCCGCCCGGAAAAAATACGGCGCGAGCGGAAACACCTCCTGCTCGACGCGCTCGAAGAGCTGCGGCTTCACGATGCCTATTCCGGCATAGACGTAATCGGCCGTCTCGCCGGCGGCGCGCTTCGTCAGCCCGCCGTCCGCGGCGCGATGGAAATCGCCGTCCCAATCGACCCCCACGCCGCCGAGGCGCGGGGCGAGCAGCAATGCGATATCCATGATCTCCGGGTCCCACAGCGCGGCGAGGCGGCGCAGATTATCGTCGCGCGCGCCGATCCAGAAGGCGTCCGTATTGCAGACGAAGAAGGGACGCCCGCCGAATTCGGCCAGGACCTTCTTGATCCCGCCGCCCTGATCGAGCAGCAGCGCGCGCTCGTCGGAGACGATGATGCGCGGATGCTCGCGGCCCGCGAGGCGCCGCTCGATCTGGTCGGCGAGATGATGGACATTGACGATCGCCGTGGCGACGCCGGCCGCCGCGAAAACATCGAGCGCGCGATCCAGCAGAGTGACGCCGCCGATGGCGACGAGCGGCTTGGGCGAGACATCGGTCAATGGCCGCATGCGCGAGCCGAGCCCGGCCGCGAAGACCATCGCCGCGTCAGGCATGGAAGAGCGCGGGAAGGTGGGCGACATACCAGGCCTCGAGATCGGCCAGCGCCGGATGGCGCAGGCCCTTGCGCAGATAGGTTTCGACCCGCGGAAGGTGGACGAGATAATGCGGCTTGTGGTCGCGCTGGTCGAGCCGCGCGAAAATGCCGAGAATCTTGGTCGCGCGCTGGGCGCCGAGAATGGCGTAGGCGCGCGCGAAAGCCGGCATGTCGAACAAAGGGTCGGCCTCGCGGCGCTTGCGCGCGTAATGGCCGAGCAGCCGCATCTCCAGCTCGTCCGGCACGTCGACGCGCGCATCCTGCGTCAGCGAGACGACGTCATAGGCCGGATGGCCGAGCACGGCGTCCTGAAAATCGATGACGCCGACGCGCGCGGCTCCCTCGCGGCCGGCGAGCCAGATCAGATTGGGCGAGTGGAAATCGCGCAAGGTCCAGGTGGGCGCCGACATCACGATCTCGATCAGCGCCTGGCGCCAGAGATTGACGAAGGTCGCCTTGGCCCCGGAGGAGATGCCGCCGCCGCCGACGCGGCTCGCATACCATTCCAGCAGCAGCTCGACCTCGATCAGCAGAGCGTCGAGATCATAGGGCGGGACATGATAGGGGCTCGCGCCTTCGACCGGGAGAACATCCGGCAGGCGGCGCGCGTGCAGCGGCGCTATGGCCGACAACGCCTCGAGATAGCGATCGGCGATCGGCGCGCCCCCCGCGACGACGCCGTCGCGGCCGAGATCCTCGAGCAGCACGAATCCGGCCGAAAGGTCATAGGCGTAGATCTGCGGCGCCGAGAGGCCCTGCGCGCGCAGCGCGTCGGCCATGGCGACGAAGGGCTTCACCGTCTCGGCGAGCCGGGCGATCGCGCTATAGGGCTTGCCGTAGCGGATCGGCGGGCCGTCCGGCCGCGCCGGCGAGATCATCAATATGGCCTGCGCGCCATCCGCCCGCCGCAGCACCTCATAGACGCGCGAGGAAGCGTCGCCCTGCAGATATTCCCGCGAGGCGTCGCACCAGCCGGCGCGCTCCAGAAATTCCCGCATGGAGCGGAAAGCCTTCAGCCGTCCCGCCGCCTTGCCATGGGCGATGACGCCGATGCGACGCGCGTCCGGCGTCTCCGGCGCGGCGAAGGCGAGCCGCACATCCATCCGCTCGCCGGCAAAGAGGCTCGGCGCTCGCTCGGGCCATTCGACGAGCACCAGCGCATCCTCGCTCGCCTCCTCGAAGCCCATGGCCTCGAGCTCCGCCTCGCCGCCGGCGATGCGGTAGAGATCGGCGTGCAGGATTCGGCAATAGGGCGTCTCGTAGAGCTGCATCAGCGTGAAGGTCGGGCTCGGCGCCTCCAGCGTCGGGTCCTGAGCCAGCGCGCGGATCAGCGCGCGCGCAAAGGCCGTCTTTCCCGCGCCGAGATCGCCGGAGAGGGTGACGAGCCGCACCGTGTCGCGAATGAGCGGCGCGAGGCGGGCGGCGAGCTCCGCCGTCTGCGCCTCGTCGGCGACGTCGATCAGCCATTCGGCCTCTTCGCTCATGAGGCCTGTCCTTTTTCACGCTGCGTGACATCCTGCTGGCCGGCGCCCTGGGACGCCGGGAAGATGCAGGTGACGGTGGTGCCCTCGCCGAGCGCGGAATCGATGAGCACGCGCCCTCCGTGCAGCTCGGTGAAGGCGCGAACGATGGAGAGGCCGAGCCCGACGCCCCGATGGCGCGAGCCGGAGGTGTGCGACTCGAAGCGGTCGAACACTTTGTCGAGGACGTCCGGGGCGATGCCCCGCCCGCGATCGGCGACCTTGAACACGATTTCCCCCTCCCGCCGCATCGCCGCGAGCGTAATCGTTTGTCCCGGCCGAGAAAAGCCGATCGCATTGGCGAGCAGGTTGAACAGGATCTGGCGGATGCGCTTGCCGTCGCCGCGGAAGCAGCCGACGTCGCCGGTGGCGACGATCTGGAGCTCTATGTCGTTCTCGGCGAGCCGATCCTGAACGCCCTCGGCCGCGGCGCGCATGGCGTCGGCGGCGTCGACCTCCTCGAGCTCGAGCTCCATGGCGTCGCTGTCGATCGTCGCGAGATCGAGAATATCGTTGATGATGGCCAGCAGCGCCGCCGACGATTTGCCGACATAGCCGAGATATTCGAGTTGCTTGGCGTTGAGCTCGCCGGTCGTCTTCTCGCCCAGCAGATGGATGAAGCCGATGATGTTGTTGAGCGGCGAGCGCAGCTCGTAAGACACATGGTGGACGAAATCATTGCGGATTTTCTCCGCCGCGATCAGCGCCTGATTGCGCTCGGTGAGCGCGCGCTCGACATTCACGCCGGCCGTGACGTCGACGAAGGTGAGCAGCGCCGCGCCTTCTGGCAAGGGCTGCGCAGTGCAGTCGAGCACGACTCCATCCGAGCGCTCGATGCGCCGCGTGAACCCCTGGCGCATGTCCTGCAGCCCGGTCACGAAGCTGCGCAATTCGGTCCAGGTCTCCTCGTTGAGATGCAGCGGCCGGCAGAGATTGGCGACGGCGTCGAAACGCGGCTTGTCATCGAGAATCTGCTTTTCCAGCGCCCATAGCGCGAGGAAGGCGGGATTGCAGAAGCGCAAGCGGCCGTCCGGGCCGAAGACGGCGACGCCCTCGCGCAGATTCTCGAGCGTCTCGTTCTGCATGCGGTCGAGCGCATGAAACCGCGATTCGAGGAAATAGCGCTCGCTCACATCGTCGTAGAGATAGGTGACGCCGCCCTGCGGATTGGCGTTCACCACGACGCGCAGCGTGCGTCCATTGGGCATGTGCCAAACATGCACGTGATGCTCTTCGGACGCCTGATAGGCCTCCAGCAGGCGCGCCTTCCAGGCCTTGTAATCGGCTTCGACGGGAAGGCGCTGCTCGGCGCGCAGGCGATCGAGGATCTCGCTGTCGCTCGGCCCCTGGTCGAGATAGGCCCGGTCGAGCGGCCAGAGACTCTCATAGGCCGCATTGCGATAGACGAGGCGCTTGGCGCGATCGAAAATAGCGACGGCGATCGGCAATTGATCCAGCGTGCGCGAATGCGCCTGCATCTGCTGCTCGAGATCGGCGCGCGTCGTGTCGATCTCATGGCGATCGATGGCGAGCGCGGCGGCCGCGCCATGACAAGGCGCTTCGACGATATCGAGACGATGCCGCTCTCCGGCGACGACGGCGGTCACCCGCGCGCGCCAGACTTCGTCGTGGCCGCGCGCCGCCTGCGCCTGCGTGCGCGCGTCATTGTCCAGCAGCTCGATCTGTCGGCGCAGGGCGTCGGCCGAATTTTCCGCCTCCACCGCCTGCGCGAAGGCGGAGTTCACGAATGTGATTCGGCCCTCGGCGTCGCGCATCCAGACCGGCGTCGGCAGAGCCTCGAGCAGAGCCCGCAGCCCTTCCACATCGGCCATGCTGCGGCTGTGCCGCTCGCGTAGCGACAGCAGCTCGAGCCGCTCGCCGGAGACCTCGCGGATGCGCAGCACGGCGCGGCCGGCGACGGCGCGGCCCTCGGCGTCGAAGCGCCGGCCCTGCAGGCTCGCCAGCGAGAGATGAAAGCCCTCGCCATTCTGGCGCAGTCGATCGATGCGCTCCTGCAGCGCGCCCGCCTCTTCCGGGCCGAGCCAGGAGCCGAAGGCGAGCACCCGGCGCGCGAAAGCCGGATCATTGAGGCCGTTCTCTATGTCGGGCTCGCCGGCGGCATTGTCCCAGGAGACGAACAGCTGCGGCTCGCTCGACAGAAAAATCTCGGCGCGATCGAGCCGCTTTCGCGTCTCTTCCAGCTCGGCGGCGAGACGCGCCTCGCGCCGGCTCCACGCCTTGCGCTCGCCGAGATGGGTGAAGGCGACGACGACGGCGAACAGCGCGAGCCCGCCGGTCAGAGCGAGATTGACGAATTCCGCATTATTGGTGGTGGCGAGAAGATTGGCGAGCGCCTCCGCCCGCGCCGGCCCGCCGAGCGGCAACAAGCCGGCCGTCGCCAATCCGCGCGTGACGCCGCGGACGAGCGTCGAGGACGCTCCCCGACGTCGTGCGGGCGGCAACGCTTTCGGCCCGAAGGCCGTATCGTGACACATGCGAACCGGTCTCCACGTTCGATTTGCAAAGGCTCATCGCAAACAAACGCCGCAAGCCGTCCGCGCGCCACCGAGGCGCCGTCTCTCGAATCGCTTCTAATCTAAAGCGCGCCGTCGAAAAGTGAAACGCGGATCGTGACCGCGAAATTGGCGCATAAGGGTTTCGCCGAACTGGCGTCGCGCAAAAAAAAGACGGCGGAGCGATTCTTTTCTCGCTCCGCCGCCGTCTCGTCGCCGAAAAATCAGTAGCGGTAGTGATCCGGCTTGAACGGGCCGGCCTGCGGCAGGTTCAGATAGGCGGCCTGCTGCTCGGTCATCTTCGTGAGCTTCACGCCGATCTTGTCGAGATGCAGCGCCGCGACCTTTTCGTCGAGATGCTTGGGGAGCGTGTAGACGCCGACCGGATACTGGGCCTGCTTGGTCCACAGCTCGATCTGCGCCAGCGTCTGATTGGTGAAGGAGGCCGACATCACGAAGGACGGATGGCCGGTCGCGCAGCCGAGATTCACCAGGCGGCCTTCGGCGAGCAGAATGATGCGCTTGCCGTCGGCGAACTCGACCTCGTCGACCTGCGGCTTCACATTGTGCCATTTGAGATTGCGCAGGCCGGCGACATGGATCTCGCTGTCGAAATGGCCGATGTTGCAGACGATGGCGCGATCCTTCATGGCGCGCATGTGCTCGGTCGTGATGACGTCGACATTGCCGGTCGCCGTGCAGAAGATGTCGGCGCGCGACGCCGCATCCTCCATCGTCGTGACCTCATAGCCTTCCATCGCCGCCTGCAGGGCGCAGATCGGATCGATCTCCGTGACCAGCACGCGGCAGCCGGCGTTGCGCAGCGAAGCGGCCGAGCCCTTGCCCACATCGCCATAGCCGGCGATGCAGGCGACCTTGCCGGCCATCATCACGTCGGTGGCGCGGCGAATGCCGTCGACAAGCGATTCGCGGCAGCCGTAGAGATTGTCGAACTTCGACTTGGTGACCGAATCATTGACGTTGATCGCCGGCCACAGGAGCTTGCCCTCCTTGTGCATCACATAGAGACGATGCACGCCGGTGGTGGTCTCCTCGGTCACGCCCTTGATGGCCTCGGCGTTGCGCTTGTAGAAGCCCGGATTGGCCTTGAGGCGCTTCTTGATCGCGGCGAAGAGGACTTCCTCCTCCTCATTGGTCGCCTTGTCGAGGAAGGCGGTGTCGCCATTCTCGGCGCGCAGGCCGAGATGGATGAGCAGCGTCGCGTCGCCGCCGTCGTCGAGGATCATGTTCGGCGTGCCGCCGTCGCTCCACTCGAAGATGCGATGGGTGTAGTCCCAATAATCCTCGAGGGTCTCGCCCTTGATGGCGAAGACCGGCGTGCCGGCGGCGGCGATGGCCGCAGCGGCATGGTCCTGCGTCGAATAAATGTTGCACGACGCCCAGCGGACATCCGCGCCGAGCGCCTTCAGCGTCTCGATCAGCACGGCCGTCTGAATGGTCATATGCAGCGAGCCGGCGACGCGCGCGCCTTTGAGCGGCTGGGACGGGCCGTATTCGGCGCGGGTCGCCATCAGACCGGGCATTTCGGTCTCGGCGATATTGAGCTCCTTGCGGCCCCAATCGGCGAGGCCGATGTCGGCGACGACATAATCGTTGAAATGGGTGGTCATGACGCTCCCTTCAGGCGTTGTCTCGCCTTGGCTGAGGCGAGCGCGACGGGCCTGGCCGCCTATAGCAAGGCGGCGGAGCAGATGCAATAAAGATATAAACAAGTCTTTATGTCAGCGTCGGCGGCGCATGTCGCGCAGCGCGAGCCGGGCAGCTTTCACGCCCGGCAGCGCTTCAGGGCGGATGCTCATGCGAGCGGCTCTCATGCGAGCGGCTCTCCTACCGGCTTATGGTCGCGCAGGAAGATGAAAGCCCCGAGCGCGGCGATCACGGCGACGATCAGCATGATCAGCAAGGTGGATTCCTCGAGCCAGGCAATGGCCGGAACGGCGAGGCCGAGCAGCACGCCGACAAGCGACACGCGCCAGGCCTCGGCATGCACGCCCGCGGTGAAGGAGCCCAGCGCCAGCACGGTGAGCACGGTGAGCGCGCTGCTGTCGGAATTCATCATCTGCTTCACGTCGCCGATGAAGATGAGGCACATGGCGGCGAGAACCGCGCCCCAATGGAGCGTCTGCGTGCGCACGAGGCGCCATTTCTCCTCGGCGGTCTCCGCCTCCGGCCAACCGGCGGCGATGCTGATCAGCCCGAAGATCGGGGCCAGCACGATCCAATAGGTGGTCATGCCCTGGCGCGTCACGCTGGTGTAGGCGACGCCGAACAGCGCCAGCAGCAGCATGATGAAATACGGCCATTGCCGCAGAAAAAAGGACGCCACGCCGCGAGGATGCGCCTCGGGCGAGAGGATTTCGGGCGCTCGCTCGGTCACTTTGCAGGCTCCGTTTCGATCATGTCGCTCGCGACAGGCGGGAGGATGGCCGGCGGCTCCTCGAGAATATCCCGAGGCCTCATAAATCCGCGCCGTCGGCCGCCGCGGCGCGCAAAGCTCAATATAATCGTCCGATCGTCCAAAACGAGACGCGCGGTAGCGCGTCTCGCAAATTGTCAGGCCTTCCTTTAGGCCGCGACCTTCTGGCACTCGTCGGCGCAGGCTTTGCACGCATCCCCGCAAGCCTTGCATTCCGCGATATTCGGGAATTTGTCGCATTCTTTCTTGCAGGCGAGGCAGGCCTCGTTCACCGCCTTGGCGAAGGCGGGCGTGAGGCTCGAATTCGTGCCCGCGAGCGACGCCAGAGCCTTGCAGGCCGCGACGACGTCGAAGGTCGACTTGGTGCAAGCGCCCATGCTGGCGTCGTTCGCCGCGAGCATCTCGAAGCAATGACGCAGGCAATCCTCGCCCGCGGCGACGCAATGAGTGCTGGATTCGAACAGAGCCTTATATTTGCCGCCGCCGTGATGATGAGCGTGCGGGTCTTCTGCCGCCAAAGTCCCCGTGGCGGCGGTGGCGGCGGCCAATGCGCCGATAGCTGTTACAAATTGCCGACGTTCCATGAATCTCCCCCTGAGTTTAGGAACAACAACATTTTCAAATTTAAGCTTTTGCGAGCAAGATTCAATCGCGATCGAATTCTCGAGTAAAAATCGTCGCGAAGTTTTGCGACTGTGACCCTAGGGTGACAATGATTCGTCGGGTTGCGCGAGATCGCGGCGGACAAAGATACGGAAGCGAATAATGGCGGCCATAGCGAGCTTCAACGCGCCAGAATTTCTCAATTCTTTGATATCTCTATTCGTTGCGCTGCTTCTCGGCACGCTGATCGGGGCCGAGCGGCAATATCGCCAGCGCACGGCGGGATTGCGCACCAATGCGCTGGTGGCGCTGGGCGCGGCGGCGTTCGTCGATCTCGGCATGCGGCTCAACGGCAATATCGGCGCGACGCAAGTGCTCGCCTATATCGCCTCGGGCGTCGGCTTTCTCGGCGCCGGCGTCATCATAAAGGACGGCGCCAATATTACCGGCGTCAACACCGCCGCGACCATCTGGTGCTCGGCGGTCACCGGCGCATTCGCCGGCGCCGATCACGCCGCCGAGGCGGTGCTGATGGCGATCTTCACGCTCGCCGGCAATATGCTGCTGCGCCCGCTGGTCCACCTCATCGAACGCGCGCCGATCGACGAGCGCTCGACGGAAGCGGTCTACCGCCTGCATGTCACCGTCTCGCAGACGCGGCGCGACGCCTTGCGCGATCTCATGGTCGAGAAGCTCGAAGCGGCCGCTTATCCGGTGCGCGAGATCGAGGAATTGGAGCGCGGCGAAGGCGAGGTGGAGCTCGTCGCAATTTTAACCTCGACCAGCGTCGACCCCAAAGAGCTGGACTCCGTCGCCGCCGATCTCGAGAAAATCGCAGGCGTCGAGCACGCGAGCTGGACCGCGCAGACGAGCGAGTGACAGGCGGGCGACTGGCCGGCGAGTGACAGGCCGGCGGGCGACAGGATTTCGACCGCTCGCCTCACCCCGTCAGTCTTCGGCACAATCCGTCGAGCTGCTCCAGCGTCGCATAGCGGATGCGCAATTCGCCGCTCTCCTCGCGATGATGAATCGACACGTAAAGGCCGAGCGCGTCGGTCAGCAGCTTTTCCATCGCCACAGTATCGGCGTCCTTATCGACGCGCGGCTTGCGTGACTTCGTCTCCAGCTTGCCGCCGGGCGCCTCTTCCTGTCCCAGCCGCTCGACATCGCGCACGGTCAGGCCCTGCTCCACGACTCGCCGCGCCACAGCATCTGGATCGTCGACCGCGAGCAGCGCGCGCGCATGGCCTGCCGAGATCGCGCCTTCCGTCACCAGCCGTCGGCTGGCCTCGGGCAGATTGAGGAGCCGCAGCGTGTTGGCGACATGCGAGCGGCTCTTGCCGATGATCTTGGCGAGATCAGTCTGCGAATAGCCGAATTCCTTGCCCAGCCGCTCATATCCGCGCGCCTCCTCGATCGCATTGAGATCGGCGCGCTGGACGTTTTCGATGATGGCGAGCTCGAGTGCCTCGCGATCGTCTGCCTCATGCACGACGATCGGAACATCGGCGAGATTGGCGAGCTGCGCCGCGCGCCAGCGGCGCTCGCCGGCGATGATCTCATAGGCGTCGGCGACGCCCGGAACCGTGCGCACGATGATCGGCTGGATAATGCCTTTCTCGCGAATGGAAGCGGCGAGATCGGCAAGATCCTCCTCATTGAAGGCCACGCGCGGATTGCGCGGATTGGGCCGCAGAAACTCGATCGGAGCCCGGCGCTGTCCGCGCGCGCGATCGACCGCCGCGGCCTCCTCGCCCGCATCCCCGATCAGAGCCGCGAGCCCCCGCCCCAATCTTCTGCGCGTCGCTTCTTCGGCCATTGCGAGAAAGGTCCTTCAATCCGTGAAGCGGAAATCGCCCGGAGCGGGCGGCCTATCGATCCTTGCGTCAGGCGGCCGTCCGCAGCTGCTTCTCGCGCTGGATGACTTCCGTCGCGAGCTTCAGATAGGCCTGGCTGCCGCTGCATTTGAGATCATAGAGCAGCACGGGCTTGCCATGCGACGGCGCTTCCGACACGCGGACATTGCGCGGGATCACCGTCTCATAGACCTTGTCGCCCATGAAGCGCCGCACATCGGCGACGACCTGGGTCGCCAGATTATTGCGCGGATCGAACATCGTCAGCACAATGCCATGAATCGAGAGCCGCGGATTGAGCGAGCGCTTCACCTGATCCACGGTCGACAGCAGCTGCGACAGGCCCTCGAGCGCGAAGAATTCGCATTGCAACGGCACCACCACCGCATCCGCGCAGGCGAGCGCGTTGATGGTCAAAAGATTGAGCGAGGGCGGGCAGTCGATCAGAATATAGCTGAAGGTCAGGGCGTGGTCGCGGCGCTCCGCGGCGAAGAGCTCGGCGACGGCGCGCTTCAAGCGAAACGCGCGCTCCTTGTCGCTGGCGATCTCGAGCTCGACGCCGAGCAAATCCAGCGTCGAAGGCGCGATCGACAGCCGCGGCACGGCGGTGGCGACAATCGCCTCGGCGAGGCTGCTCTCGGCGAGCAGCACGTCATAGGTCGAAATTCGGCGAGACTTGCGATCGACGCCGAGCCCGGTCGAGGCGTTGCCCTGCGGGTCGAGATCGATGACGAGCACCGACTCGCCGACGGCGGCGAGCGCCGTGCCGAGATTGATGGCGGTCGTCGTCTTGCCGACGCCGCCCTTTTGATTTGCGAGCACGAGAATGCGGGGATGTGGAACGTCGGTCACGTCAAGCTCCAAAATCCCGCGCAAGGGCGATAATGCGGCCGGACGAATGGGTTCGGCTCTGCAAAGTCCAGATCTGGAAACTATCCGCGGCGCTCGAGCCGGTCAATTCGATCGCCCAGTCTTCGCCTTTTAAAAACACGCCTTTGGCGTTTTTCAACAGAAGTTCGCGTGACCATTCGATCAATTGCGGCATTGGCGCGAGCGCGCGGGCGGTGACGCCGTCCACGGCGTCGACGATGAGCGGCAGCTCACTTTCGATTCGGCCGACATGAATTTCCGCCGCGGCGCCTGTTTCACGTGAAACAGCGCGCAGAAAGGCGGCCTTGCGCTGATCGCTCTCGATCAAATGAACCTTGCCGCCGGCGCGATCTTTCAGGCAGATCGCCAGAACCATGCCGGGAAAGCCGGCGCCGGAGCCGAGATCGACCCAGCTTTCCAGGCCCGGGAAAAACTCCCGAATCTGCGCCGAATCGGCGAAGTGCCGCGTCCATAATTCATCCAGCGTGCTGTCCGCGACGAGGTTGATGGACTTCTGCCATTTGCGCAGCAGGGATTCGTAGATCTCGAGCTCGCGCACATAGGGCTGCAACGATGGCGCGAGCTTCAAAGCATTGTCGCGATCGCTGGCGCGATCCTTCGCCTTGCCGACCATTTTTTCGCTCACCCGCGCCTTGCCCGCGCGGCCAGAAGCGTGAGCGCCGCCGGGGTCACGCCTTCGATCCGTTGCGCCTGCCCGAGCGTGCGGGGCCGAAGGACCGATAGCTTGGCACATAGCTCCGCGGAGAGCCCTCCGATCCCGGCATAGTCGAGCGTCGACGGCAAAGCGAGCTGCTCATCCCGCCGATAGGATTCGATATCGGCGCTCTGCCGGTCGAGATAGACGGCGTAGCGCGCATCGGTCTCGACGCGCGCCGCCGTCTGTGAATCGATCGCGAGAAGCTCCGGCCAGATCGACGCGAGCCGCGCCAGATCGATCTCCGGAAAAGACAGCAAGGCATAGGCGCTGCGCCGCTGCCCATCCTGATTGATCGGCAGACCGACCTTGGCCGCCGCCGCGGAGGTCAAGGACAATTGCTCGAGCAGCGCGCGCGCGCGGCCGAGCCGATCCATGCGCTCGCGATGAACGCCCGCGCGCTCGCCGCCGACGCAGCCGATCTCGAGCCCTTTGCCGGTCAATCTCTCATCGGCATTGTCCGAACGCAGCGACAGTCGATATTCGGCGCGCGAGGTGAACATGCGATAGGGCTCGCTGACGCCCCGGGTCACGAGATCGTCGATCATCACGCCGAGATAGGCCTCGGCGCGGTCGAGCACGATTGCGCCCTTGCCCGCCGCGCGCGCGGCTGCGTTGAGCCCGGCGACCAGACCTTGCGCGGCCGCCTCCTCATAGCCGGTCGTTCCGTTGATCTGACCGGCGAAGAAAAGCCCTTGGATGCGCTTGGTCTCCAGCGTCGCGTCGAGCTCGCGCGGATCGACGAAATCATATTCGATTGCATAGCCGGGCCGCAGAATCCGCACCGCTTCCAGCCCCTCGATCTGCTGGATGAAAGCGTGCTGAACCGCCTCCGGCAACGACGTCGAGACGCCATTGGGATAGACGGTGTCATCGTCGAGCCCTTCCGGCTCGAGAAAAATCTGATGAGCGTCACGATCGCCGAAACGTGTGACCTTATCCTCTATCGACGGACAATAGCGCGGGCCGGGCCCGGAGATCGCGCCGCTGCGCATCGGCGAATGCTGGAGATTGTCGAGGATGACGCGATGCGCCGCCGCATTGGTTCGTGTGATGTGGCAGGCGATCTGCGGATTGGTGATCGCCTTGGTGAGATAGGAGAAGGGCTCCGGCGTCTCGTCGCCCTTCTGCTCCTCGAGCCGAGTCCAGTCGATCGTGCGTCCATCGAGGCGCGGCGGCGTGCCGGTCTTCAGGCGCCGCGTCGCAAAGCCGATGCGTCGCAAATCATCCGCCAGTCCAATCGACGGGCGCTCGCCCATGCGCCCTGCGGAAAATTGCGTCGCGCCGATATGAATCACGCCGTTCAAAAAGGTGCCGGTGGTCACCACCACCGCGCCCGCGACGAGCCGGTCTTTGCCGAGATCGCCGCCCAAATCGACGCCGATAACGCGGTCGTGCTCGACCGCCAATCCTTCGGCCGAGCCCTCTATGATCTCGAGACCGGGGGTCGCGGCGATCGCCGCCTGCATCGCCTCGCGATAGAGCTTGCGGTCGGCCTGAGCGCGGGGGCCGCGAACCGCGGGACCCTTGGAACGATTGAGCAGACGAAATTGAATTCCAGCGGCGTCGGCGACGCGGCCCATGAGACCGTCGAGCGCGTCGATCTCGCGGACGAGCTGGCCTTTGCCCAGCCCGCCGATCGCCGGATTGCAGGACATGGCGCCGATCGTCGCACGATCATGGGTGAGCAAAGCCGTGCGCGCGCCACGCCGCGCAGCCGCGGCCGCGGCCTCGCAGCCAGCATGGCCGCCGCCGATCACGATCACGTCATAGGCCGGTCGGCTCACCTCTTCATCCTCGATCGTGTTTCACGTGAAACTTTATTTGCCGATGCAAAATTGCGAGAAAATCGCATCCAGCACATCCTCGACATCGACGGCGCCGACAATCCGGCCGAGCGCCCGGCCGGCGACACGAAGATCGTCTGCGACGAATTCGAGCGGCTTGCCGGAATCGAGACTCGTCTCGATCGCGTCTTTCGTCTCCTGAATGAGCCGCCGATGCCGTTCGCGGGTGAGAAGCGCCGTCGAGCCATCGCCCAGACGTCGCTTGGCGCGATCCGTCATTTCCTCCAGAAGTCGATCTATTCCAAACCCTGTTCGAGCGGAAATTGCAAGTTCATCTGCTGTGCAACGGCGCAAATCGGCCTTGGTGGCGACGCGAATCGAATCCACCCCGGCGATCGCCTCCGATTGCGGCGCATCCCCGCCCCCATCCGATAGCCAGAGCAGCAGATCGGCCTCGCAGATCCGCGCCCGCGTGCGCGCGATTCCGATGCGCTCGATCTCATCGGTCGCCTCCCGTAGCCCCGCCGTGTCGACCAGAGTGACCGGCATTCCGCCGAGATCGAGATGGACCTCGATCATGTCTCGCGTCGTTCCGGGCGCTGGCGAGACGATTGCGGCCTCGCGGCGAGCCAGCGTGTTGAGCAGCGTCGATTTGCCCGAATTCGGCGGCCCGAGCAGAAGCACGACAAAACCATCGCGGAGCCGCTCGCTCCGCTCGCCGGTCGCCAGCACATCCGCCATTTCCGAGATTAGCGACGCCAGCAATGGTCGAAGCGCTGTCGCCGTCTCGAAGACATCGCCCTCATCGGAAAAATCCAGCTCCGCCTCGACCAGAGCCAGAGCGCGGATCAGCCCGCCGCGCCAGCTCTCGACTCGCTCGCGCAGCGCCCCGCCCAGCGCCCGGATCGCCTGACGGCGCTGAAACTCCGTTTCCGCCTCGATCAGATCGGCGAGGCCTTCGACCTGCGATAGATCCATCTTGCCATTGGCGAGGCTTCGTCGCGCAAATTCCCCCGGCTGCGCTTCCCTCAGCCCGGGAAAATCGCTCAGAACCCGCAGCAGCGCGCGCGTCACCGCACGCCCGCCGTGAATTTGAAGCTCGGCGTAATCCTCGCCGGTCGGCGAATTGGGCTGCGGAAAGTAAAGGACGAGGCCGCGATCGATGGTCTCGCCGTTTCGCGGATCGGCGAGACGCGCATATTGCGCAAATCTCGGCTGCGGAAGCCGCCCGGCGAGCCGCTCCACCACCGCGCCGACCAACGGACCGGACAGCCGAATCACCGCGATCGCCGCGCGCCCGGCACCTGTAGCCGAGGCAAAGATCGTTTCACTCGACATCGCCAGTCATCCGCGAGAAGACCGCACCGCTCTACTCGAATTTCCTCGCGGGAGAAAGAACCGAGCGCGCCTTCCCCTTCGGCGCAGGCGCCATGCGAAAGCAAAGCCGCGGCTTTTAAGCGGAAAACACAAGCTCAGCGAGCTCGCGCGACGCCCACTGGAGCTCGCCCTCGCGCTTCGAGATGACGGCGCTCATGCGCCGAGCGGACAATCGTCCAGACATTGGCGAAGCCCTCGAACACGCTCTCCCCGCGAATTCACATCGCCGGCGCGTCCGAGGGCGCCGACTCAGGTATTCATCGAATCGAAGAAGCTGGCGTTGCCCTTCGGCGTCTCGCGCAGCTTGCCGAGCAGGAACTCGATCGCATCGACCGTGCCCATCGGATTGAGGATGCGGCGCAGCACATACATCTTCTTGAGCACATCCGACGGCACCAGCAGCTCCTCCTTGCGGGTGCCGGAGCGGGTGATGTCGATTCCCGGGAAGACGCGCTTGTCGGAGACCTTGCGGTCGAGAATGATCTCCGAATTGCCCGTGCCCTTGAATTCTTCGAAGATCACCTCGTCCATGCGCGAGCCGGTGTCGATCAGCGCCGTGGCGATGATGGTCAGCGAGCCGCCCTCCTCGATATTGCGCGCGGCACCGAAGAAACGCTTGGGACGTTGCAGAGCATTGGCGTCGACGCCGCCGGTCAGCACCTTGCCGGAGGATGGGACCACAGTGTTGTAGGCGCGTCCGAGACGCGTGATCGAGTCGAGCAGGATCACCACATCGCGGTGATGCTCGACCAGCCGCTTGGCCTTCTCGATGACCATCTCCGCGACCTGCACATGGCGCACCGCCGGCTCGTCGAAGGTCGAGGACACCACCTCGCCCTTCACAGAGCGCTGCATGTCGGTCACTTCCTCCGGGCGCTCGTCGATGAGCAGCACGATCAGATAGCATTCCGGATGATTGGTCGTGATCGACTGCGCGATATTCTGCAGCAGCACCGTCTTGCCGGTGCGCGGCGGCGCGACGACCAGCGCGCGCTGCCCCTTGCCGATCGGCGCGACGAGATCGATGACGCGGGCGGAAAGATCCTTGCGCGTCGGATCGTCGATCTCGAGCTTCAGGCGCTCGTCTGGATAGAGCGGCGTCAGATTGTCGAAGGGGACCTTGTGGCGCACTTTCTCCGGGTCTTCGAAATTGATCGAATTGACCTTGAGCAGCGCGAAGTAGCGCTCGCCCTCCTTGGGGCTGCGGATCATGCCCTCGACGGTGTCGCCGGTGCGCAGGCCGAAACGCCGGATCTGCGAGGGCGACACATAGATGTCGTCCGGTCCGGCGAGATAATTGGCGTCCGGCGACCGCAGGAAGCCGAAGCCGTCCTGCAGCACCTCGACGACGCCTTCGCCGACGATCTCGACGTCGCGGCCGGCGAATTGCTTCAATATGGCGAAGAGCAGTTCCTGACGCCGCATCAGCGACGCGCCCTCGACCTCATGCTCCTCCGCGAAGGCGAGAAGCTCGGCGGCCGACTTGGACTTCAGGTCCTGAAGCTTGATTTCCCCCATTTGGGACAATCCTCGACGATATTCGGATGAAACTCGGGCTAGGGCGGGATGGGCAGAAGGGAAGCGGGGCCGATGCCCCGATGAGCCGGTCTGGGTCCGGCTGTCGCTTGAAACGACGATCTGCCTGAGGTGAGTGATAGAGCAATTAATCCCATTCGGGCGGAAACGCAAGCCTTCCGCCCGAAGCACGTGACGATCCGATGAAATTCGGGGAAAAAGCTCCGCCGTCAGAATGGCTTGACGATCACCAAAATGACGATGCCGATCATCAGCAGCGTCGGAACTTCATTGACGAATCGGAAGAATCGCGCCGGCTTGTGATTCTCGTCCCGCTCGAAAGCCTTCTGCGTGACGCCGAAATAGAAGTGGACGCCGGTCAGCAAGACGACGAGCGCTAATTTGGCGTGCAGCCATCCAGCGCCATGGAAGGAGCCGAAATAGATCAGCGCCAGACCCGCGAGCCAGGACACGATCATCGCCGGCGCCATGATGTAGAGCGCCAACCGGCGCTCCATCTTCTTGAACAGAGCGGACGGCGCGCCCTGCCCGACTTCCGTGTGATAGACGAAGAGCCGCGGCAGATACAGCAGCCCGGCCATCCAGGAGATCACCGCGATCACATGCAAAGCTTTGATCCAGAGATACATGATTCAATTTCCTGTTCTGCGAATACGCGCGACCAATTGCGAGACATGCTCTAGCGGCGTCTCCGGCAACACGCCATGACCCAGATTGAATATATGCGGACGTCCCGCAAAGCTCCGCAAGATGCTGTCGACTTCCCGATCGAGCGCCGCCCCGCCGGCGAGCAGAGCCAGCGGATCGAGATTTCCCTGCAACGCCGTTCCTTCGGGAATTTCCCTCACCGCCCAGCCGGGATCGATCGCCGTGTCGAGCCCCAGCGCGTCGGCGCCGAGCCGTTCGGCGAGATCCGGCAGATGGGTCGCGCCGCCGCGCACGAAAGCGATAATCGGAACGCCGGGCCGCGCGGCCTTCACCCTGCCGATGATCGTCGTCAGCGGCGCGACCACCCAGCGCTCGAATTCGAGCGGCGGCAGCACGCCCGCCCAGCTGTCGAACAGCTGAAGCGCTTCGACTCCGGCGTCGATCTGGCGAATGAGATAGGCGGTCGAAGCCTCGACCAATATGTCGATGAGCTTCGCGAAAGCCTCCGGCCGGCGAAACGCGAAGAGCCGCGCCGGCGCCTGATCCGGCGTGCCGCGGCCGGCGATCATATAGCTGGCCACTGTCCAAGGCGCCCCGCAGAAGCCGATGAAAGCCACTGATTTCGGCAGCGCGCCCTTGACGCGGTCGATGGTCTCGAAAACCGGCGTCAACTTGTCGATGGCGAAGCTCTCGGCCAACGCCGCGATATCCTCGTCGCTCTCGACCGGGACGAGCCGCGGGCCGGACCCCGCTTCGAACCAGACCTTCTGACCGAGCGCGTCCGGCACGACGAGAATATCGCTGAACAAGATCGCTGCGTCGAAGCCGAAACGCTCGATCGGCTGCAACGTGATCCGCGCCGCGGTCTGCGGATTGTAGCAAGTGTCGAGAAAGCTCCCGGCCTTGGCGCGAAGCTCCTGATATTCGGGGAGATAGCGGCCCGCCTGGCGCATCAGCCAGATCGGCGGGACGGCCTGTGCTTCGCCGTTTAGAACGGCGAGGAGCGGCTTACGATCACCCATTGCGCTTCGGCTCCGACAAGGTCAGGACATGAGGGAGAACGACGTCGGCGCTCGTCCCGGCATTGGAGCTAGCCCAAAACGACACAAAAGGAAAATTTAATCTTTAAGAGATTTTTTTGATTTTATTAGGCATTCATTAACGGAAGTTAATTTTCGTCAACCTTTTGTCCACACCTTACGGCGCCATGAACGCAGCTGTAGAGAGATTCCGGGGCAGCTTGTGGATAGGCTCGTAAATAAAATAATAACAATGATTTATAGACATGTTTCGACAGGGATGGCGTTTGACGGTCTGGACTCTCGCCTCCTCACGGTCAGGCTCCAGCTTTTCGTCACCCGCTTTAACGCCTGTTGATCACTCCGCCTGGTTATGCGCAGCTGTGCACATGGCTCCGTCCGGCGGCGCTATTTGTCCCCACTATGCCCACGACCGCGCTCGGCCCTGTGGGCAACGAAGCGAGGAGGTTTCGGTGTCGCTCGATCGCTCCCGCCCCTTCTGGCTCCATGCCCAGCCGCTGATTCTCGCCTCCAAGAGCGAAGGTCGTCGCCTGGCGCTCGCGCAGACCGGCGCGCCCTTTCTCGTCCATCCGGCCGAGATCGACGAGCGCGCGGTCGAGGCCGAGGTCCTCGCGGCCGGCGGGGACGCCGACGCCGTCGCGGCGCGACTGGCGCGGGACAAGGCGAGGACCGTCTCCTCGGCGCGGCCGGGCGCTCTGGTTCTCGGCGCCGATCAGGTCGCGAGCTGCGAGGGACGCCAATTCGGCAAGCCCGCGACCGTCGCCGACGCCGGCGCGCAATTGCGCTTTCTCTCGGGCCGCACCCATCGGCTGCATTCGGCGGCGGCGATCGCGCGCGATGGCGCTCTCCTTTTCGAGACCGTCGCTCATGCCGATCTGACCATGCGCGACGTCTCGGACGAATTTCTGGCCGGCTATCTCGATCATGTGGCCGAGGCGGCGACGACCAGCGCCGGCGCCTATCAGATCGAGGGCCTCGGCGTTCATCTCTTCGAGCGCATCGTCGGCGATCATTGGACCATCATCGGCCTGCCGCTGCTGCCGGTGCTGGCGGCGCTGCGGCGCGAAGGCGCGCTGCTCTCATGAGCGCCGATGCGGAGCGTCCTCTCGTCATCGGGCTCACCGGCTCGATCGGCATGGGCAAATCGACGACGGCGGATCTTTTTCGCGCCGAGGGCGTCCCCGTCTATGATTCCGATCGCGCCGTGCATGAGATTTATCGCGGCCCGGCCGCGGCGCGCATAGAAGAGATGTTTCCCGGAACCACCAGCGACGGCATCGTCGATCGCGCCCGCCTCGCCGCCCGCGTGCTCGGCGATCCGGAGGCTTTGCGCCGTCTCGAGGCGCTGGTGCATCCGCTCGTCGCCGCCGAGCGCGATGAATTTCTGGAAGCCTGTCGCCGCGCCGTCGAGCGCATCGTGGTCTTCGACATACCACTGCTCTTCGAGATCGGCGCCGAGAAGGATGTCGACGCCGTCGTCGTCGCGTCGGCCCCGGCGGAGATTCAGCGCGCGCGTGTGCTCGCGCGCCCCGGCATGACGGAGGAGAAATTCGCCGCCATCCTCGCCAAGCAGACGCCGGACGCCGAAAAACGCGCCGGCGCCGATTTCGTGGTGCATAGCGACCGCGGGCTGGATTCCGCTCGGCAGGAAGTTCGGTTAATTCTCGATGCGCTGAAGCGGCGAGCGACGTCGCGTTGATTTATGCGAAAGAGGCGAGCGATGCGTGAGATCGTCTTCGACACGGAGACGACCGGCTTGGATCCGACCAAGGGTCATCGCATCGTCGAGATCGGCGCGGTCGAGATTTCCAATCTCATTCCCACCGGCCGCACCTATCATTTCTATCTCGATCCGGAACGCGATATGCCGGAAGAGGCGTTTCGCGTGCATGGCCTCTCCTCGGCCTTTCTCACCGGCCAGAAGAAGTTCCGCGAGATCGCCGCGAGCTTTCTCGAATTCGTCGACGACGCCGATCTCGTCGCGCACAACGCCGAATTCGACATGCGCTTCGTCAATTTCGAGCTCGGCCTGCTGGGGATGGAGGCGATCGCCTCCGATCGCGTCGTCGACACTCTGACCATCGCCCGTCGCCGTCACCCCGGCGCCTCCAACACGTTGGACGCGCTCTGCCAGCGCTATGGCGTCGATCTCTCGCGGCGCGAAAAGCATGGCGCCTTGCTCGACGCCGGGCTTCTCGCCGAGGTCTATGCGGAGCTGATGGGCGGTCGCCAATCCGCTCTCATTCTGCAGGCCGATGCGGCGACGCTCGCCGAGGAGGCAGGCGGCGAATTTCTGCGCAGCCGTCCGCACAGGCTGGAGCCGCTGCTTACCGGGGCGGAACGAGCGGCGCATGAGGCCTTCGTCGCCACGCTCGGAAAAGCGCCCGTGTGGCTCGGCTATCTCGCGGAGCCAGAAGCGGCGGTCCGAGATTCCGAGAACCGAAGCGCCGAGGCGATGGAGAGGCGAGCCTGACGGCCCGCCCGTCTCGTCTCAATTGGCGTTGGCGGGGGTCTGCTGCGCCTGGGCCGCGCGCTGCTGATAGAGCGCGAAAAAGTCGATCGGATCGATATAGAGGGGCGGAAAGCCGCCGTTGCGCGTGGCGTCGGCGACGACTTGGCGCAAGAACGGAAACAGCAGGCGCGGGCATTCGATCATCACGATGGGATGAACTTGCTCGGCCGGAATGTTCAGCAGGCGGAACACGCCGCCGTAATCCACTTCGAGCTTGAACAGCACCTCGTCGTTCTCGGTGGCCGAGGCTTCCAGCGTCACCGAGACCTCGAAGTCGTCGGCCGACATCTGCTTGGCGTTCACATTGACCTGAATGCCGATCTCCGGCGGATTCTGGCGCGGCTGCAGCGAGCGCGGCGCATTCGGATTCTCGAAGGACAGGTCCTTCACATATTGCACGAGCACATTGAGCGATGGGGCGCCAGCCGGGCCGGAGCCGTTTCCATTCGTATCGGTCATCGTCGAACTCCCAGCCGATTTCGGCTCCCGACAGGCGCAACGGGATGGCGACGCCTGTCACGGCGCCCGCCTAACACGTCCCCTCGCGGGCGACAACGGGGTTTGACGTCAGTCCGATCAGACGACTTTGGCCGGAGGGGCGCGGCGCGCGCGCACGCGGCGTTTGGGACCCTCGTCGATGATCGCCTTCCATTCGCCGGGCGACAGATCGATCGTCGCCGGGCCGCGCCGCTGCGTCTTGCCGCGGATGCGGTCGGCGACTTGGGAGCGGATCGACGGCGACTTCAGCGCCAGGCCGACGAGATCGGAGGCGAAGCCCGGCAGGATGAGCAGCAGCGAGCCGACCGCCTCCAGCCCGCCGTCGAGCAGAGCGACGCCGGATTTCGTCTCCTCGCGCGGCTGGCCGATCCGGCCGCGCAGATAGAGGAAGAGCCGCTTGACGTCGGCGAGCCCCAGCAGAGTGGTGCCGACGCCGAGCGCGACGGCCGCAAGCACGCCGAGAAACTGCACGACGAGAACGAAAGCGATGATCTCGACGAAGAGCCAGCCCGTCAGCGCATAGGCGAGGAGTTTCGACTTGTTCACGTCGTTGCGCCCTCCATACCTTCCGTCCCGCCGTCCCGCCCGCCTTCGGCGTCTCACCCTCGGCAATGCGCTATCGCGCGCGTTCCCCGGGCGAGGGGTTGATTCGTGACATCTGGGACGCGACATGATACCGGACAATCCCTGCGACCGGGAGACGCCCTTTGTCGGGATCCGATTTCGACCCCACCATCTTCGTCTTTGCCGCTCTCGCGGCTTTCGTCGTCTGGAAATTGTGGTCGGTCCTCGGCGTGCGCGTCGATCGCGAAGGCCCGGCTTCCGATCGCGCGAGCCCCGCGCGGCGGCTCGGCCCGGCGCCTACGGCGCAAAGCCCCGCTTTCACCCAAGCGCCCGCTTCCGCCCCGCTCGCCGCCGATCGCTGGAAAGGCCTCGCCGAATCGGGAAGCGCCGGCTGGCGCGGACTCGACCAGATCGCCGCCGCCGATCGCGGCTTCTCCGCCCCGGCCTTCGTCGATGGCGCGAAGAAAGCCTATGAGATGATCGTGGAGGCTTTCGCCAAGGGCGATCGCGACACGCTGCGCAATCTCCTCTCGACTGAAGTGTTCGACAGTTTCTCCGGGGAGATATCCGCGCGCGAGCAACGCGGCGACGCCGCCGACGCCCATGTCGTCTCCATCGACTCGGCGACCGTGGAAGACGCCAAGGTCGAGCTCCGCAAGGCGCAGATCACCCTTCGTTTCGTCGTCAAGCTCCAATCCATCCGCCGCGATAGCGCCGGCGCCGTGATCGAGGGCGATCCAGAGCGGCCGCTCGAGATCGTCGACCTCTGGACTTTCGCGCGCGACGTTGCGGCGCGTGATCCGAATTGGAAGCTCGTAGCGACCGAAACGGTCCATTAGGCGGACCTTGCGTGAGCGCGTCCACCGATCTCGAGCCGGTCGGTTTCGACGCGATCGACGCCCTGTTTCAGGATGACCTCCAGGAGGCCTTCCGCGTCTTTCGGCGCTCGGCCGACGTCATCCTCTCCCCCGCATCGCCACTGCGGCCGGCGCGGCCGGCGGACGAGGCCTTGGCCAATGTCTGCCGCATCGCCTGCGCGATCGACGAGGCGAAGCTCTCTCGTGATGCGGCGCTGGATTTTTTCGCCGCGCATTTCCGGCCGTTTCGCCTGCGCGCGCCCGGATTCGTCACCGCTTATTACGAGCCCGTGATCGAGGCGCGGGATACGCCCGACGCCGCGTTCCGAACGCCGGTTCCGGCGCGCCCGGCCGATCTCGTCACCTTGAACGACGCGCCCATCCTCGGCGAGGCGGGCGAGACGCTCACCTCGGCGCGGCGTCGGCCGGATGGCGGCCTCGAGCCCTATCCGGATCGCCGCGCCCTGGAGGAAGGCCCGGCGGACATTCGGCCGGCGCCCATCGCTTTTCTGCGCGACAGGGTCGAGCTGTTTCTGATCCAGGTGCAAGGCTCGGCGCGGCTGCGCTTCGCCGATGGGCGCGAATTGCCGCTCACCTACGACGGCCGCAATGGCCGCCCCTACACATCGATCGGCCGTCTGCTGATCGAGCGCGGCCTCGTGCCGCCGAACGAAATGTCGCTCGAGCGGTTGAAGGCGGAAATTCGCGCGCTCGGCCAGCAGGACGGCGCGCCGGGCGCGCGGCTGATGCAGGAGAACCGCTCCTATGTGTTCTTCCGCGCCGATTCCTCGCCCGAGCGGCGCGATGGGCCGATCGGCGGCCAGGGCTGCGCGCTGACGCCGTTGCGCTCCATCGCCGTCGACCGCTCGCTGTGGAGCTATGGCCTGCCCTTCTGGATCGAGGGAACGCTGCCGTGGCGCAGCGCGACCGCGGAGCCGTTCGAGCGGCTGATGATCGCGCAGGACACCGGCTCGGCGATTTTGGGGCCGGCCCGCGCCGATCTTTTCTTCGGCGCCGGAGAGCGGGCCGGCGCGCTCGCCGGCCTCGTCCGCCATGGCGCCCGATTCACCGTGCTGCTGCCGCGTGGCGCGGAGCGTGGCGATGACTGAGCCGCCGCGCGAATCACGTCGCTCGCGTTTTCTGTCTCGCGAAGAGATCGAGCTCTGGAACAAGGTGACGGCGGATGTGCGGCCCGCGCGCGGACGGCGTCGGCGCGCGTCGGAGGAGCAGCCCGCCGAAAAAAGCCCCGAGCCGAAGAAAGGCTCGGCCGGGGCGGCTGCGCCGGCTCCGCCGCCGGCCGAGAAGAAATCGCGTCCCCGGCCTGCGGCGCCGCCGGCGGAGATCGATCACCGCACGCGCACGAAATTGCGTCGGGGCCGGCTCGAGGTGGACGCCAAGCTCGATCTGCACGGGCTGCGGCAGGCCGAGGCGCAGATGGCGCTCTATGATTTCCTGCGCCGCGCCCAGGCGGCCGGCGCGCGAATGGCGATCGTGGTGACCGGCAAGGGCGTTCGCAGCGAGGAGGGCGGGGTGCTGCGCCGGCTCGCCCCGCTTTGGCTGAGCGCGCCGGCGATGCGCGATCTCGTGGTCGGCTTCGGCGAGGCGGCGCATAATCATGGCGGCGAAGGCGCGCTCTATGTGCAGATCCGGCGTCCGCGCGGTGCGAAATAGGCGGGCGAGGGACGCCTATTCCGCGCGCGAGCCGATCAGACGGTCGCGCCTTCTTCCTCGATCTTGGCTTCCAGCAGCCGCTCCGGCCGCGTCAGAAAGGCGGCGGGAATATCGGCGTGGGCGTCCTCTGTCGGTCCGCGCACGGCCTCCGGCGGCGTCGCCCAGACGAAGGCGTCGAGCTTGCCGGTGACCGGCGAGGCCGGCGCCCAGCGCCTGGAGATGACGCCATCGGCGATCCAGGCGGGATCGCGCGGCGCGCGCGAGCCGCGGGCGAGCCATTCCCGCACCGGCCCGCTGGGGCCGTTCTCGGCGTCTTCCAGCTCGGCCATCAGCAGGCAGACCTGGGCGGTCGGCGTCTTGCCCTCGGCGACCAGCGGACCGAGCGCCTTGCGCGCCGCGGCGAAATCGCGCGCCGCCAGCGCCACGCGCGCGACCAGTATTCCCGATTCCGGCGTATGGGAGGCGGCGGCGACGAATTTCCTCACCCGCGCCAGACGCTCGGCGTTGGACTCGCTCGGCGCGGTCTCGAGAAACGCCTCGGCGATATCGGGGTGCGGCTGTTCGCCATAGGCTTTTTCCAGCAACTTCAGCGCCTTGGCGCTGTCGCCATGGCGGGCGAGCAGCCGCCCGATCAGCGCTATGGCCGGCACCAGATCGGGCGCGCGCTTGATCGCCTGGCGGGCGAGATGCAGCGCCTCGCTCGGTTGCTCCGCCTGCTTCTCCAGCGCCATCGCGGTCTCGACCACGGCGCGTAGACGCTGCGCGGTCGGCAGATCGATGGCCTTGGCCTTCAGATTGGCCTCGACGGCGATGCGCGCCTCCTCCCAATCGGCTTGCGCGCCATGATGCTCGAGCAACGCATGGCCGGCCCAGGGCAGCGGCGCGAGCTGATGCGCCTGATCGGCGAAATGATGCGCGGCTTCGTCGTCCTTGCGGCGCTTGGCCTCTATGTGCAGACCGCGCAGGCCGAGCAGCCGCGTCTCCGAGAGCTGCGTCATCTCGTGAAAGGCAGTCTCGGCGCCGACGCGATCACCCTCGAGCTGGGCGACCTGCGCGCGCAGCAGATAGGTCAGCGGCTCTTTTTCCAGATTTTTGACCGCTTCCTTGGCGGCGCGCTTGGCCTCGGCCAAATGGCCGGCGCCGGCCGCCACAATGCCGCGCGAGAGCGCCTGAAAGCCTCTTTCCCGACGCTTGGCGCGGGAGCCCTGCTTCATGCGGGCGGGGGCCTGGAAGAAATAGACGATGATCGCCCAGGCGACGATGATCGCCGCGACCGCCGCGATCAGCGCCCCCACGGCGACGATGAGCGTCGTCTCGATGTGATAGTCGCCCCAGTCGAGCGTGATCGAGCCGGGATGCTCGATCAGCCAATGGAGGCCGATCGACGAGGCGGCCAGCGCCGCGATGAAAAAGAGCAGCAGAATCATGGGTCGTAGATCCTCGCCTCGGCTCTAAGCACGTCTGCTTAGATTTTGTTTCAGCTGGATGATCGCCGGAAAACCGTCGCCGTTCTTCCGAAGCTCCGCTCAATTCTTGGTTTTTGCGAGCGCGTCCAGCGCGCTCGAGAGAAGGGACGCCGCCGCTTTCTCGGCGTCGACGCGGCGTCGAGCAGCCTCTTCCCAATCATGCGCGACGGCTTTGGCGTCGTCGGGAAGCTCCGCGAATGCGGCGAGCGCCGCTTCGATCTCGCCGCGATCGAGCGCCGCCTCCAATTTGGCGGCGATGTCGCCGATCGACGCCTTCTCTTTTTCGGTGGCGGTGCGCACCTTCACCAGCTTGGAGGCGCTTTGCAGCAGCCGATCGGCCAGCGGCGCGTCGGGTTTCAGCTCCGCGGAGGCCTCGAGCTTGCGAATCAGCGGATGGAAGGAGGCGCGCAGCGCGCGCGCGTCGGGCGCGCCCTTCTCGGCCGAAGGGGCGAGCGCGGCCAGCGCGTCGGCGTCGGCGCCATGGGCCGACAGCACGGCGTATTCGGATGGAAAGGGCGTTCCGCGATCCAGCGCCCGCTGCAACGAATGCGCGACCACCACGATCGTCGCCGGATTGGGGCCCTTGGGAGCCTCCTCCGCCGCGGGCGCGACGATTTGGGGAGCCGGAGCCGGAGCCGGCTCGGCCTCGCGCGCGACGCGGCTCTCGTTCTTGGAAGTCTCGAGCTTCTCGCGCAGCTCGTCGAGCCGATCGGAGAGCCAGTCGATGCGGCCCTCGAGACCGGCGACATTATCCTCGACGTCCCGCAACTTCGAGTTGTCTTGGATCTTCGAGCTGTCTTGGACTTTCGAGTCGGGCAGTTTCGGCTCCGCACGCGCGGCTTCGCCGCTGGCGCGAGTCTGCTCGGCGAGCGCTTGTTCGGCAAGAGTCTGCGCCGAGCGCGCGATTCGCTCCAATTCATCGACGCGCCGCGCCAGCGCCTCGGTCTGCTCGCTGGACAGCGCCGCGACGGGTTTCGTCTCCGCTACCGGTTTGGCGGGCTCGGGAGACGCGACCGGCTCAGGCGCGGGAATCGGCGGCGGAATCGGCGCAGGCGACGACCAGGTGACCCGGTCGTCCGCGCGCGGCGGGGCGGGTTCCGCCGGCTTCGCCTCGACGGGGGCGGGCTTCGGAGCGGGCGTCGCGCCGATCTCGACCGGCGCGGGGGTTTTCGCGATTTCGGCGGGTTTCGCCGGCTTGCCGGTCCATTTCACGACGTTTTCGCGCAGCGCCGAGACGAGCTTCTCCGGCCGTGCGAAAACCTCGTCCACCACAGTGGCGAAAGCGGCGAGCTTCTCGTGCTTGTCGCGGAATCGATAGGCGCCGATCGCCCCCGCTGTCGCGAGCAGGCCGAGCGTCGCCGCGAAAAGGGTGAAGCGATGCCAATTCTTGCGGCGCGGCTCGGGCGCAGGCGCGGCCTCGCTCACGGGCGCCGAATTTGCTTGCGGCTCAGCGTGCTCGGCCTCGACCGGACGATCGACGCTCGTCGTCGTCCAGACGTCTCCGGCCGGTGTTTCCGACGCCTCGTGGCTGTCCGCTGCGGGGTCTTTGTCGTGCTGCGCCATGTGTTCGGGGCTCCTCGCCGCAGCCCCTTATAGACGAGGCGGCCATTCCGCGAAACAGCCGCCGTTTCGTTCCAGCTTCGGCGCTCCGGGAATTTCCTCCTCGAAGCGCCGCTCGTCAGCTCGCGGCGCCGGCCAGCGCCAGCGTGCGGCGCGCGCCGTCGAGATGCAGCCGCTCGACCATGCGGCCGTCGATCTGCGCGACGCCGATCGCCGCATTCTCCGGCGCGTCGAACAGCTCGACGATTTTGCGCGCGAATGCGATCTCGGCCGGGGAGGGCGCGAAGACCTCGTTGACGGTCGCGATCTGCCCCGGATGAATCAGCATCTTGCCGTCCATGCCGAGATCGCGGCCCTGCTCGGCCTCCCGTCGCAATCCTTCGAGATCGTTGAAATCATTGTAGATACCGTCAATGATATCGACATTGTGCAGACGCGCGGCGAGCACCGCCGAGGAGAGCCAGGAAACGAGCGCCGGCCGGCCCGGCGTCAGCCTTGCGCGCGTCGATTTGGCGATGTCGTTCGGCCCCAGCATCATGGCGGAGAGCGGGGCCTCCGGCGCGGCGCTGGCGATCTTCTCGATGTCGAACAGCGCGCGCGGCGTCTCGATCATCGCCCAGAGCGTGGTGTGGGCGGGCGCGCCGGCGGCCTTCATATCGCGCGCGGCGCGCAAGATGTCGTCGCGGCTATCGGCCTTGGGGACGACGATGGCGTCCGGCCCCGCCGCCGCGACGGCCGCCATATCGGCCGCGTACCAGGGCGAATCGAGGACGTTCACGCGCACGATGATCTCGCGGGAGCCATAGCCGCCGCCTTTCACCGCGGCGACGACCTGCTCGCGCGCCATCTCCTTGGCGGCCTCGGCGACCCCGTCCTCGAGCTCGAACATCAGAACGTCGGCTGCGAGCGTCTTGCCCTTTTCCAGCGCTCTGGCGTTGGAGCCCGGCATGGCCAGCACGCTGCGTCGCGGTCGCGAAATCATGGCTCTCTTTTTCTCCCCTTGCCTCGTCGGTCGCGCTCCACAATAAAGGAGCCGCCGCCGGCGCGCCATCGCCGGCCGTCACGAGGAGCCAATATGACCGATGCCGGCCCGATCGATCAGCCCGGCGATGTTCTCCCCGCCCATCTCGCGAAAGGCTACGAGACCTTTCTCTCGGGGCGGTTTCGCGGCGAGCAGCAGCGTTTCCACGAGCTCGCGGCGGATGGCCAGAAGCCGCGGACGATGGTCATCGGCTGCTGCGATTCGCGCGTCGCGCCGGAGGCGATCTTCGACGCCGGACCGGGCGAGCTGTTCGTCATTCGCAATGTCGGCAATCTCGTCCCGCCCTATGCGCCGAACAATGATTATCACGGCACCTCCGCCGCGCTCGAATATGCGGTGATGGCGCTGAAGGTGAATCATCTCGTGATCCTCGGCCACGCCCAATGCGGCGGCGTGCGCGCCTATGCGGAGAGCCAGGCGGACCCCTATACGCGGCCGCTCTCGGCCGGCGATTTCATCGGTAGCTGGATCAAGCTGCTCGCCCCGGCGGCCGAGCGCGCCGGCGCCATTCCCGATCCGATGACGCCGGATTATGTCGAGCGGCTCGCCTTCGAATCGATCAAGCAGGGCATCGTCAATCTGCGCAGCTTTCCCTGGATCGCGACGTTGGAGCAGCGCCATTACCTTTCGCTGCACGGCGCCTATTTCGGCGTGATGGACGGCAGGCTGCTGGCGCTCGACGAGGCCTCCGGCGAATTCTCGCAGGTCGCGCCGCAGGCCCATGCCGCCGCCTTCGCCCAGGCGCGGTTCTGATATGGCGATCCCGCAGATTTCCGGCCTGTCGCAGCTCGCCGATCGCTATGACGCGATCCTCTGCGACGTCTGGGGCGTGCTCATCGACGGGCGCTCGCATTTTCCCGTGGCGGCCGCCGCGTTGGAGACATTCCGCGCCCGGGGCGGCAAGGTGGCGCTGGTCACCAACGCCTCGCGGCCGAGCGAGGAGGTCGGCCGCCAGCTCGACGGCCTCGGCCTGCCGCGCGCGGCCTATGACGATCTCGTCAGCGCCGGCCAATTGACGCTCGATCAGATGGTCGGGCGAGCGGGTCAGGCCTGTCACCATCTCGGGCCGCCGCGCGACAATGGGCTGCTCGAGGCCGCGGACCGCCTGCTCGGCGGAAAATTCCGCCGCGTTCCGCTCGCCGACGCCGATTATGTCGTCTGCACTGGGCTGATCGACGAAACGCGCGAGACGCCCGACGATTATGCAGGCACGCTGGAAATTATGCGCGAGCGTGGCCTTCCCATGCTCTGCGCCAATCCGGACATCGTCGTCGGCATAGGCGGCGAGCTGGTCTATTGCGCCGGCGCTCTCGCCGAGCGCTACGCCGCGCTGGGCGGCGAGGTGGCGATGGGCGGCAAGCCTTATCCGCCGATCTACGCCGCCGCTCTCGGCCGCATCGCCGCTCTCACGGGCGCGCCGCCGCCGGCCGGCCGCGTTCTGGCCATCGGCGACGGCGTGGCCACGGATTTGCTCGGGGCTGCCCGGGCCGGCCTCGACTCGCTGTTTTTGACCGAGGGCGTGCATCGCGACGAGCTCTATCCGCCGCCGGAACGCCGGCTGGACGCCGCCGCAATGGGCGCGCTTCTGGCGGGCGCGGGCGTCAAACCGGTTGCATTTGCGCCGTTTCTGGTGTGGTAGATGGGGAAACGGCCCAGCGGACTCTGCCGCCTGGGCAACTTAGAGGCCGGTGACCCGATCCATGTCGACGCCCTTCAAGACCTATTATTTCGAAGACCTCGCCATCGGAATGCGCGAGACCTTGATGAAGGCCGTCATGGACGACGACGTCATCGCCTTCGCCGATCTCTCCGGCGACCGCAATCCGATCCATCTGTCCGACCATTTCGCCAGCAAGACGCGCTTCGGCGAGCGTATCGTCCACGGACTCTACACGGCGTCGCTGATCTCGACCGTGATCGGCATGTATCTGCCGGGTCCGGGCGCGGTCTATCTGTCGCAGACGCTGAATTTCCGCGCCCCGGTCAAGATCGGCGACGTGATTCATGTCGTCGTCGAGATCGTCGAGCTGATCGAGAAGGGCCGCCGCGCCCGCCTGCATTGCGAATGCCTCGTCGACGGCAAGGTGGTGCTGGACGGCGAGGCCTGGGTCATGGTGCCCAGCCGCGAGCAGGCGACCCGCGCCGCGCAAATGGCCAAGCCCGCCGCCTCGGCCTGAGACGTCCCGCCCGCCGGCGCCGATAGCGCGAGCACAGCCGAGGGCGCGCTCATCTGCTCGGGGCTTACGCAATCGCGACACGGGCCGGCCCCTCCGGCGCCGAACAAGCGCCCTTTTTCGCCGTCACGCTCACGCAAGAAAAACGCCTTCGCTGTCCGCAGGATAGAAGGCGAGACGCGGCGTGGGTCGGGCATGGCTCCTCCCACGCAGGCCCATAGAGGCGAAACGCATGGCGATCCGCTCCCAACGACAGGAGGCCGGCCGCCGATTCCCGTGGCGGCGGGCGAGGAGACAAAGGGCATGAGCGTGAGAGTCTCGTTGCTCGGAGCCGCGCTCGGCGTCGGCCTCGCCACGACGGCGGGCGCGGGCGATCTCGGCTATCCGGCTTCCGCGCTCGGCGAGTTTTCGGCCAAGCCGCGAACCTCTTTCGACAATGCGCCGCCGATCGCCGCGCCGCCCCTCGCCATGCCGCTGGCCGCCGAGCAGACCGCGGCTCCCGCCCCTGCTCCCGCTCCTGCTGCTCCCGCTCCTGCTCCCGCTGCTCCGGCGCCCGCGGCGCCCGCCTCGCCCACGCTGGTCGAGGCGGAAGCGGTCGAGCCGCCGTCTTCCGAGCCGGAGTCCACGTCGTCGACGGGGCTCGACGAATATGAGGCGCGCTGCTTCGTGAAGCTCGAGGGCCGCGTGGTGATCGCCAAGCCTTGCCGCATTCTGCGCGCCAAGGACAAGGAGGTGATCTTCGAGATCGACGAAGGGCCGCTGACGATCAAGCTGCGCCAGGGCCGGGTGTGGACCGCGCGGCTCAAGGATCGCGATCTCGGCGCCGTCTACAAGACCGGCTCCTGCTGGGGCGCGAAAGGCTTCTACGCCTGCGACCGGGGGCGGATCTAGTGTGCGAACGACAATAAGGTGGAGGGTTTCGAGCGTGCCTCGTCGCCTTTGTGCCCGCGTTCCTTCCGAGGCTGCCGGCTTGAATGTAGGTGTGCGGCTACGAGAACGTATGTGAAACATTGTTTCATGAGTTCGCACACAAAAAAAGTATGCCCATAAATCACGTACCAGGGCAGCTAGAGGCGTGTTTATGACCCGCACGCTACCCACAACGCTGCGGACAAAAAAACTCACCAGCGAGCGCCTGCGGCGTCGCTATTGACTCATCTGTTTCGATTTGAGATAAGAGGTGCGGAAGGTCGTAGACCTTCTGACGCGAGAAAGCCGAGGCTCCTACACCTCGGCTCCCACGTCTCTACCGCGACAGCCCTGTGAAGCTTGGCGGCAAGCTCGACAACACCGTGCATTCTATGCACGCGCGCGCGCATGTCAAGTCTCTCAGGATCCATATAAAGGACTCTTGATATGACAAGAAGACGCGTTCCCTGCCATAAACTCACATTCGAAGAGGCAGTTCAGATTCAAATCCGAATCATGAACGGTGAGTTCTACTCGCGCATCATTCAAGATTATGATGTGAATCAGGGTCGAGTTTCTGAGGTGAAAACCGGGAAGCTGCACCCTGGCAGCTATGAAGAAGCGGTGCGGCGCCGGTCGGCCGCCGCGTGATCGAGCTAGGGACCGTGACGGGGCTGATTAGCCCCGTCATAGCGCCAGCCGCCGCGCGCAAGCACCCCCCTTTGACGACCTTTGAGTGTGGCGTCGAGGACAGAAACCTTGCCAAGCCGACCGTTTCTCGCAACGCGCTCGCGTTCAGCGACCCTCGGTTTTCACTCCCCGGCCTTCCTCCTGCGGCTCGCTGCGCAGGCCCTTGGGGCCGAGCGTCTTGGCGATGATCGCCTCGGTCGCCGAGGTCCAGCCGGGCTTGGCGTGGACGATCGGCGTCGGCCCGTCGCCGGGGACGATGTGAACCAGGCGAAAGCCGCGCGTTTTCAGCGCGCGCAGAAATTCCGGCATCATCGCCGCGGTGGAGGGGCGCGGATCGTGGAACAGCACGATGCCTTTTCCGGCCGCCTCGAGCCGGGACATCACCAGCTCCAGCTCGGCGCGCGGCGTCATCTCCTGCCAGTCGGAGGCCCAGAGATCGGCGCCGAAGACGGTGACGTCGCGATCCTCCAGCCAGCGCACCAGCTCCGGCGTGTCGGCGAAGCCGGGAAAGCGGAAGAAAGGAAAATGCGGCTTCGGTCCCTCGGGCGAAAAACCCGCCGCGGCGTCGACGGCGTCGAAGCCCTTTTCGATGTCGGCCTGCGCGGAGGCCTCGCTCATCAGCCGCAGCGTGCGCGCGGGGTGGCTGTAGGAATGATGGCCGGCGTTATGGCCCTCGGCGACGATGCGGCGCACCAGCGCCGGCGCTTCGGCGGCATGGGAGCCGACGAGGAAGAAGGTCGCCCGCGCGCATTCGGCCTTCAGCGCGTCCAGCACGCGCTCGGTCGCGCCATGGGCGGGGCCGTCGTCGAAGGTCAGCACCACTTCCCGATCGGCGAGCGCCAGCGTGCGCGGATAGGTCTGCAGGCCGAGCGCCAGGCGTTCGCCCCCGTCGATCTCGATGGTTCGCGAGACTCCCAGCGCTTGCGGGCCGCATTGGGCGGCGAAGGCTTGGGCTCCGGGAATGAGCGGGAGCAGGACCGCCGTCAGGCGAAGCAGAGAAGAAAGAAGTTGCATCGGCGGTTTGCTTTCCCGGCGCGGCGCGTTAAGGGAGCCCTTGTCCCGGTCTCGCCGGCCGGGCGGACCTCCTCGCGCATCGATCAGGGCCCCATATGTCGCAAGACCATGAAAAATCGGCGCCTGCGGAAGGGAATTTTCGCGACGAGGAAACCGGCGAGCCGCGCGCCGATTTCGTCGCCGCGGTCGAGGAGGCGATCGCCGAGGGCGATTCCGGCCATGTCAGGGAGCTGGTCTCGCCGCTGCACGAGGCGGATCTCGGCGCGCTCATCGAATTGCTCGAGCATGAGGAGCGCCCGCGTCTCGTCGAGCTGATGGGCGACGCGTTCGATTTCGCCGCTCTGACCGAGGTCGGCGAGTCGACGCGCGAGGACATTCTCGAGGAGGTGCCGGTCGAGACGCTCGCCGAGGCGATGCGCGAGCTCGAGAGCGACGACGCGGTCGCCATTCTGGAGGCGCTCGAGCCAAAGGAGCAGGCGCAGGTTCTCGAGGCGATGCCGGCGCATGAGCGCATCGTGCTGCGCCGCTCGCTGGAGGCCGCGGAGGGCACGGCCGGCCGCCTGATGCAGACGACGCTCATCGCCGTGCCGCCCTTCTGGTCGGCGGGCGAGGTGCTGGATTTCTTCCGCGAGACCGAGCCGGACGCGCTGCCCGACAATTTCTTCGAGGTCTTCGTCGTCGATCCCGCCTATCGGCTGCTCGGCACCGTCTTTCTCGACGCTCTGGTGCGCGGCCATCCCAAGACGCCGGTCGAGGAGATCATGCAGGCGGACCGCCGCCGCGTGCATTTCGACGACGACACGGAAGAGGTGGCGCGGCTGTTCGAGCGTTACAATCTCGTCTCCGTGCCGGTCGTCGACGAGGCGGAGCGGCTGGTCGGCGTCATCACCATCGACGATGTCGTCGACGTGATGCAGGAGGCCGCCTCCGAGGAGATCAAGGCGCTCGGCGGCGTCAATCCGCACGAGGAGCTGACCGACAGCTTCTGGTGGATCGTCAAGAGCCGCTTCCTGTGGCTGCTCATCAATCTGGGCACCGCCTTCATTTCCGCCAGCGTGCTGAAGGCGTTCGAGCTGGAGCTCCAGCAGATGGTGGCGCTGGCCGTGCTCGCGCCGATCGTGGCCAGCCAGGGCGGCAATTCGGCGACGCAGACGATGACGGTGACGGTGCGGGCGCTGGCGACGCGCCAGCTCGCGCGCTCCAATGCGCTGCGCATCATCCTGCGCGAGCTGGCGACCGGGGCCTTCAACGGCGCGGCTTTCGGCCTGCTGACGGGGCTGGTCGCGGCCAATTGGTTCCAGAGCGTCGGGCTCGCCCCGGTGATCGGGCTGGCCATGTTCACCAATCTCACCGCCGGGGCGCTGGGCGGCATTCTCGTGCCCATGCTGCTCGAGCGCTGGAAAATCGACCCGGCGATCTCCTCCAGCGCCTTCGTCACCACCGTCACCGACGTCGTCGGTTATGGTTCCTTTCTGGGGATAGCCACATTATGGTTCCGACTGGGCTGAGTCGCGCGGCGAATCGCGCGCGGCTCGGGGAATTAACGCTTCGTTACCGGCTTGCGGGATATTTTCGCGCAATGCGATCGAACGATATTCTCACGGCGGCTGCGGCCGTTCTCCTCTCCACGGCGCTCGCCGGCTGCGGCAGCGCCATCGACCCGTCCTACAGCGCTCGCCATCGCTTTGCGACCAGCGCGCCGCTGGTCAATGCGCGCAAGGACCCGACCTATCTCGCCTATGCGGTGCCGGAATCGGAGCTGCACGCCTATGCGGCGACGCGCAGCGCCGAATTCGCGGTGCATGGCGTCGACGTCTCCAAATATCAGGGCGACATCGACTGGCAGGCGGTGAAGGAGGCCGGCGTCGGCTTCGCCTTCATCAAGGCGACGGAAGGCGGCGACGCGCTCGACGCCAAATTCCAGCGCAATTGGGCCGCCGCCAAGGCCGTCGGCATTCCGCGCGGCGCCTATCATTTCGTCTATTGGTGCCGGCCGCCGCACGAGGAGACGGGTTTCTTCAAATCCGTCGTGCCGGTGGAGCCGGACGCGCTGCCGCCGGTTCTCGACGTCGAGGCGACGCCGACCTCGCGTACCTGCAAGCGCACGCTCTATCGCGAGGAGGTGCTGCGCGACATGCGCGTCATGCTCGAGGAGCTGGAGCGCCATTACGGCAAGAAGCCGATCATCTACAGCTCGGTGGATTTCTATCAGGCGATCCTGCATTCGGGCGCTCTGTCGGACTATCCGATCTGGGTGCGCTCGACGAAATATCATCCGGCGGTGCGCTATGGCGACCGCAAATGGACCTTCTGGCAATATCGCTCGGACGGACGTGTGCCTGGAATTCCCGGCGCCGTGGATCAGAACACATTCAACGGCAGTCAAGCGCAATGGCGCGAATGGCTCTCCGACCAGACCGGGCTGAAGGCGCAGCCGGTCGCCACCGCGGCGGCCAAGCCGATCGACGATCGCAGCATAGAGAAACTGATCGAGGAGGACCCGGCGATGCTGCCCTCCGCCATGAAGAACGCGCAGTGACGAATGCGCATCGTGACGGGGGCTGCGGCCGATTGCTCGCTCTCGTCGACCTGCGCTCGGCCTGCCTCGCAGCCGCGCTGCTTTCCGCTCACGCGGCCCGGGCGGCGGAATGCGAGACGGCCGACCCTTCGCTCGCCGGCCATTATTATCTGAGCGGCGTGATGGAGACCGGCTCCGAGCTGCTGCTGCGCCCGGATGGGCGTTTCGACTATAGGCTCGCCTATGGCGCGCTCGACGAGCTGGCCTCCGGCTGCTGGTCGCGCAAAGGGGACATGGTGACGCTCACCGTCACGAAATTTCAGACGAGCATGGACGATCCGATGAAATTCGATCGGCTGGAGCTCGCCGTCACGCCGCGGGGCGGCCTGTCGCGACGGTTCGAAGGCGGCCGGACCGGCGTCTATTCGCGGTCGCGCGGCGGCCGCTGAGCGCCCGAAGAGGCGCGGCGCATTCGGCGCGACTTGATCGACGCGCTATCGTCATGTAATACTATTACTCATCACATTTCACTAAACGTCCGGCGCGGACACGACTCGCGCGCTATTTTCTCGATCGAGCAATTACATGACGCGCAAAGTCGATCGTTTCGATTTCATACTTTATACCGCCGTCGCCGCGGCGATTATCCTCGTGACGGGCGTATTCGGCTTCGTCTTCTGGCTGCCGTCTCTCGGCGCTCCGACGTCCTCGCCGCGCCCGGCCGCGCCGGTAGCGGAATCCGAACCGCCCGCTGCCGGCGTTCCTCTCGCTGCCGGCGTTCTTCCCGCGCTCTTCGAACGCTACAAAATGACGCCCCTGGCGGAGGCCGCGCTCGCCCAGCCGAAAATTCGCGACAGTCTTGCGGCGCTTTCGCGCGAGCCTTGCGACAATTCTCTGATCTATCGGGCGACGGTCGCTCTCCAGCAGTCCGGCTTCAAGCACGAAGCGACGCGGCTTCTGATCGGCTTCGGCGAGGTGTGCCCGAAATCCGGCAATGAGCTGCTCTACGCCGGGGAAGCGCTCTACGACATGGGCGACAACGCCGCCGCGCTGGAAGTGGCGACCAAGCTCGTGCGGATTCGCCCAGACTATCACCTGCATTATTTTTTGCAGGCGCGCGCCTTTCAAGGCCTCGGCCGCTACGAGGAGGCGCTCGAAGCCTATGCCGCAGCCTTCCGGCTCTATAGCGATCCGAAGATCGTTTCGTCGGAAGTGTTCATGAGAATGGCGGCGTCCTATGAGGCGCTGGGGCGGTACTGCGAGGCGATTTCGCTCATCCAGACTTACATCGCCATGGCTCCCGACAAGCGCAACACGGCGGAGCTCCGACGCCTGATCGCCGAATATGCGCGCCGGGGCGCCTGCGATCAGAATTATGCCGCCGGCTCCGTGAAAAAACGCCGGCCGACCGGCGGCGTCATCGCGGTCAAGGCCGAGATCGACGGCGTGACCGGGAATTTCATCGTCGATACGGGCGCGAGCTTCGTCGCGGTGACGAAGGATTTCGCGACGCGCGCCAAGCTGAGTTCTTTGACGAAGGGGGGTAGGAAGGCGCAGACCGCCAATGGCTTGATCGAGACCTCGCTCACTATGGCCCGCACGATTCGCCTCGGCGAGGCGCATGCCGCCTCCGTGCCCGCCATGATTGTCGACGGATCGATGGGCCCTGGCGTCGACGGCCTGCTCGGAATGTCCTTCCTCGCGCGTTTCGACGTCGTGTTGACCGATCGGGAGCTGAAAATATCGGCAAAGCAGGAGAAGTGAGGCGGCGGCTCCCCCTATTGACGCGGTTCGCTCCGCTCGCCACATCGGAGCGGGGCCTCGAGGGGCGGCCTCCTGAACCTGGTCGGAGCCGATGCGTATCATTTCCCTCGTCTTTTTCGCCGCCCTCTTCGCTATCCCCGCCGCCGGCGCGGCGTGGGCCGAAGCCCCTTCGGCCGAGCCGTCGCAGAGCGAGGCCGGGCGCTTCGCCGAGGCTGGGCGCTTCGCGATGAGCCCGATCGAGGGCGGATTGCTGCGTCTCGACAAGCAGACCGGCGCGGTCTCTTTCTGCACGGCGGAGGGCGGGCTCTCGGTCTGCCGCGTCGCCGCCGAGGAGCGCGTGGCGCTACAGGGCGAGATCGAGCGTCTGGCGCGCGAGAACGCCGAATTGCGCGCCAAGCTTCCGGGCGGCGCCGGCGCGGAGGCGACGCCGCGCAAAGGCCTGCCCGGAGAGGAGGAGCTCGAGCGCGCGCTCTCCTTTACCGAAAGAGTCCTGCGGCGCATGATGAAGCTCTTCCGCGAGGAGGCTCCAAAGGGCGAGAGTCTCTGAAACGCCGAATCGGGAGCGAAGGACGCGCATGGCCTCCAATAGTCGAATCCAGGATTTTCTCGGCGGCTCGCCGCTGCAAGTGCTCGTCAAGCTGCTGTTCGTGTCGCTCGTCGTGGGCGCGCTGCTGATGTGGCTGGAGATCGAGCCCATGGACCTCGTTTATGGCGCGCGGCGCTTTTTCGACCGCATTTCCTCGCTCGGCTTCGGGGCGGTCCACACTGTCCTCGGCTATGTGGTCACCGGCGCGATCATCGTGGTGCCGATCTGGCTCGTGCTGCGGCTGCTGAGCGCCGGCCGGCGCTGACGGCGCCCGTAGAAAATCCTTGCGCCCCGCCGCCGGCGCGAGGATGACGGCGCAAGCGCCCGGGCGAATCGCCCGCGCCGAAATGCGCAACCATTCCGTGACGCTATTCGAGGAATCGCAATGTCCGCTCTAGGCAAGAGATCGACCGTCTATCGCTATCTGACCGGCCCCGACGATGTGGAGTTCTGCAAGCGCGTCACCGAGGCCTTGAGCCTGGGCTGGTCGCTCTATGGCTCGCCGACGCTCACCTTCGACGCCACCAAGGGGAAGGTGATCTGCGGCCAGGCGATCACCAAGGACGTCTATGACTTCAAATACACGCCGGACGTGAATCTCTCCGAGCTGTGACGGGCGCATGGAGTGGCGGGACGAAGGACTCGTCATCGGCGTCAAGCGCCATGGCGAGTCCGCGGTCATATTGGAGCTGATGACGCGTGGGCATGGCCGCCATGCCGGCCTGGTGCGCGGCGGCGCCGGCCGCGCGCTGCGCTCCGTGCTGCAGCCGGGCAATAGCGTCGAGGCTCTGTGGCGCGCGCGCATAGAGCAGCATCTCGGCGCCTTCGCCGTGGAGCCGGTGCGCTCGCGCGCGGCGCGGCTCATCGACCGCGCCTTCGCGCTGCATGGCGTCGGCCATCTCTGCGGACTGCTGCGCCTCCTGCCGGAGCGCGATCCGCATGGCGAATTATTCGAGATGGCGGAGGTCATCGCCGATCGGCTCGATTCGCTCGACGTCGCCCCGGCGCTGATGGCGCGATTCGAGCTGGCGATGCTGGCGGCGCTGGGCTTCGGCCTCGATCTCGAGCGTTGCGCGCTGACCGGGGAGACGGCGGACCTCGCCTATGTGTCGCCCAAGACCGGCCGCGCCGTGGCCCGCGCGGCGGCCGCGCCCTGGCGGGACAGGCTGCTGCCCTTCCCGGCTTTTCTGCGACTGCCGGCGCCGGCGGGCGCCGATGCGGGCGATCTCGTCGAGGCTTTTCGCCTGACGGGGCATTTTCTGGAGCGCGACGTCTTCGGCCCGCGCGGGCTCACGGCGCCGCCGGCGCGTGGGCTCTATATCGCCGCCGCGGCGGCGAATTGAGACGGGCTCACTCGTCCTCGCAGACGACGCGCCGCTCGCGCCGACTGACGCCATATCCTTCGTCGAGCGGCACTTCGACCTCCTTGCACAGCGCCTGCGGCGAACGGACGCGGCGCGCGTCCTTTTTCTCCGCGACGTCCTCGCGCAGGAAGGGGAGCCAGTCGAGCAGAGAGAATTCGAGCGCTTTCGATTGGACGCTGGCCGCCGCGAGGCCGGCGCCGACAGCGAAAGCGAACAAGAGAGGCTTCTTCATGAGATGCGGCTCGAAAAATACGGCGACGCGGGACCAGGCCGAAAGCTCGGCTGTCTTAGTGGAAGCGCGGAGGCGCGGCAATGGTTCACGTTAGAGTCGCGAAGGGATATAAGCGCACGCGGTAAACGCCGAAAGGGCGGGGGTCGGCGATATGGCGAAGAGCGGAACGACGACTGGCGACGATGGCGGCGGCGACGCGCTGCCGGTCCAATTGCGCACGGCGCTCGAGGAGCGCTATCTCACTTACGCGCTCTCGACGATCACCGGCCGCGCATTGCCGGATGCGCGCGACGGGCTGAAGCCCGTGCATCGCCGCATTCTCTACGGCATGCAGGTGTTGAGGCTCGATCCCAACACGCCGTTCAAGAAATGCGCGAAGATCGTCGGCGATGTGATGGGCTCCTTCCATCCGCATGGCGATCAGGCGATCTATGACGCGCTGGTGCGGCTGGCGCAGGATTTCTCCTCGCGCTATCCGCTGGTCGACGGGCAAGGCAATTTCGGCAATGTCGACGGCGACGCCGCCGCCGCCTATCGCTACACGGAAGCGCGCATGACCGCGGTCGCGCGGCTGCTGCTCGAGGGCATCGACGAGGACGCCATCGACTTTCGCCCCAATTATTCGGGCGAGGAGCAGGAGCCGGTGGTGCTGCCGGCGGCTTTCCCCAATCTTCTCGCCAATGGCGCGCAGGGTATCGCCGTGGGCATGGCGACGTCCATTCCGCCGCATAATCTCGGCGAGCTCTGCGATGCGGCGCTGTATCTGATCTCGCATCGCGACGCCACCGCCGAGCAATTGCTGACCTTCGTGCAAGGACCGGATTTCCCGACCGGCGGCATCGTCGTCGATCCGCGCCCGCAGATCGTCGAGACCTATCGCACGGGGCGCGGCTCCTTCCGCCTGCGCGCGCGCTGGCACAAGGAGGAGACCGCGCGCGGGCAATGGGTCGCGGTCGTCACCGAGGTTCCCTATGGCGTGCAGAAGTCGCGCCTCATCGAGAAGCTCGCCGAGCTGATCGTCGAGAAGAAGGCGCCGCTCGCCGGCGATGTGCGCGACGAATCGGCGGAGGATGTGCGCGTCGTCATCGAGCCGCGCACGCGCGCCGTCGATCCGGCGCTGATGATGGAGACCTTGTTCAAGCTCTCCGAGCTGGAGATCCGCTTCCCCGTCAATATGAATGTGCTCGTCGACGGCGCCGTGCCGCGCGTCGTCTCGCTGGACGAGGCGCTGCGCCAATGGCTCGATCATCGCCGCGAGGTGCTGGAGCGCCGCTCGCGCCATCGTCTGGCGGAGATCGTGCGCCGGCTCGAGGTGCTCGACGGCATGATCATCGTCTTCCTCAATCTCGACGAGGTGATTCGCATCATCCGCGAGGAGGACGAGCCCAAGCAGGCGTTGAAGGCGCGTTTCGCGCTCTCCGATCTGCAAGCGGATTATATTCTCGACACGCGGCTGCGCGCTCTGCGCAAGCTGGAAGAGATGGAGCTGCGCAAGGAGCGTGACAAGCTCGGCGAGGAGAAGAGGGAGGTCGAATCGCTGCTCGCCGATGTGGCCAAGCAGTGGAAGACGATCACCACGCAGATTCGCGAGCTGAAGAAGACGATCAACGCCGACGCCAAGCTCGGCAAGCGGCGCACGACATTCGAGGACGCGCCCGAGGCGACCGACATCGATCTCGCCGAGGCGCTGATCGAGCGCGAGCCGATCACCATCGTCGTGACGCAGAAGGGCTGGATACGCGCGCTGAAAGGCCATGTGGCCGATCTGACGCAATTGCAGCTCAAGGGCGACGACGGGCTGGAGACCTCCTTCTTCGCGCAGACGACGTCGAAGGTGCTGGCGCTCGCCTCCAATGGCAAGGCCTACACGCTGGACGCCGCCAAGCTGCCGGGCGGGCGCGGCTATGGCGAGCCGATCCGGCTGATGGCGGATATCGACGAGGATGCGGCGATCGTGAAAGTGCTGCTGCAGACGCCGGACGCGCTGCTGCTGCTGATCGCCGACGACGGGCGCGGCTTCATCGTCGCGCAGAACGATCTCGTCGCGACGACGCGCAAGGGCCGCGCGGTCTTCAATGTCGAGCCGCCGTCCAAGCTGCGGATCGTCACGCCCGCCGAGGGCGACCATGTCGCCATCATCGGCGAGAACCGCAAGCTTCTGGTGTTCCCGCTCGCCGAGGCGCCGCAAATGGCGCGCGGCAAGGGCGTGCGTCTGCAGCGCTACAAGGACGGCGGCGTCGCCGACGCCAAGGTCTTCGCGCTGGCGGATGGGCTGACCTGGGTCGATTCGTCCGGGCGGACCTTCACCGTGGAGAAGCGCGAGCTCGGCGAATGGATCGCGCATAGGGCGGAAGCGGGGCGTTTGCCGCCGCGGGGGTTCCCGAAGAGCAATCGATTCGGGGGGTGAAATGGAGAGGCGTTTCCGCAGCGAAGCGCTCCGCTCGCTTCATGAGATCGCAGAGGACCTTGCGGCGGTCGGCGCGATCGACGAAGCGACCAGGAGCCGCCTCACTCTCGCATATCTCGTCTCTACGCCACTTTCAGTGATCGAAGCGGTCGCCGAGAAGCCGAAGGCGGCTTCCGTCGAGCCTTCCGAGGGTTGATTGTGTAGACAATAAGTATAGATTGCTATGCTCGAGTGGGACGAGAACAAGCGCATCGCAATGTCGCCAAGCACGGGCTCGACTTCGCCGCGGCTCGGCTGCTTTTCGATGGCAGACCGACGACGGCGCGATCACCGAATGCAGCAGAGGCGAGATTTGTGACAGTGGGCCGTATCGATGAAAAATTCTACACGATCATCTGGACTTGGCGCGGCGAGACGCGCCGAGTCATCTCGTTCAGGCGAGCGCGCCACGCCGAAGAAGGAGCGTATCGTCAGGCGCACGGATGAAGAATTGCGGTCTTTGCGCGATGAGAGCGATTGGAAGCGCGCAGAGGCCCTGACCCAAGAGCAGATCGAAGCCGCTATTGCTTCGGACCCTGACGAAGCCGACATGATCGTCGATTGGTCGACCGCTTCGGTGGAGCTCCCGCAGCCGAAGGCCGTGCTCAACATGCGCGTCGACCATGATGTGCTCGAGTTCTTTCGTCGGCAGGGCAAAGGATATCAGACCAAGATCAACGCCGTCCTACGCTCCTATGTGGAGCAGGCGAATCGCAAATCGCAGCCACCCGCGGGGAACGCTACAACCCCGGATCGTGCGACTCGTCGATGATCTGATCCATCGTCAGCGCCGGCTCCGCCGCGCCGACGTCGCCGACGACGCGCGCCGGCACGCCGGCCACGGTCTTGTGCGCCGGCACCGATTCCAGCACCACCGAGCCCGCCGCCACCAGCGCGCGCTCGCCGATCTCTATGTCGCCGAGCAGCTTGGCTCCCGCGCCGATCAGCACGCCATGGCGCACCTTGGGATGGCGCGCGCCGCCGGCCGTGCCGGAGCCGCCCAGCGTCACGCCATGCAGCATGGAGACGTCGTGCTCGATGACGCTGGTCGCGCCGATCACCACGCCGGTCGCGTGATCGAGGAAGAAGCCCGCGCCGATTCGCGCCTGTGGATGGATGTCGGTCTGGAATTTCGCCGAGGACAGGCTCTGCAGCCAGAGCGCCAGATCGCTGCGGCCGGAGCGCCACAGCGCATGGGCGAGGCGATAGCTCTGGATCGCGTGGAAGCCCTTGAAATAGAGCGCCGCCTCGAGCAGGCGCGTGCAGGCCGGGTCGCGGTCGAAAACGGCCATTAGATCGGCGCGCAACGCGGTGGAGAAGGCGGGGTCGCGCGCCATCTGGTCGAGGCAGAGGCGCTGGATGACCGCCGCCGGCAGGTCCGGCGCGGCGAGGCGCTGGGCGATTCGATGTGCGACGACGCCCTCGAGACTGTCCTGCGCGAGAATCGCCGCATAGAGGAAGGCCGCCATATTCGGCTCGCGGGTCGCGGCGGCCTCGGCCTCGCCGGACAGGCGCGCGAAAAGCGGATCGACGCCGGAAAGGGCGACGAGCTGAGCCGGGCCGCGGTCATTCGCCATCGCTATCGGTCCGCCTCGCCTAGCCCTATTCGCGTTGCGCGAGGAAATCGAGCACGGCCTGCTTGAACACCCGGTCGCCGACGGCGCGATTATGGTCGCGGCCGGGAATATCGACGACATGGGCGTCCGGGAACAGCGGCTCGAGCGGATGCGGATCGCCGGCCACCTCGTCGCGCGTGCCGACGCAGATCAGCACCGGAGTCGCGATCCCGGCGAGACGCGTGCGGTCGATGATCTGATTCGGGCCCCGCGCGCAGGCCGCCAGCGAGCGAAGATCGCCCCGCGTCGCCTCGGCGAAGCCACGGAACATTTTGAGCAGAGGATCGTCGATATCCTCTATGCGCTCGGCCTCCATGGCCTCCGGGAGGCCGCGCGGCAGGCCGGTGGTCACGAGATTGACGCCGATGCCGCCGAGGATCAGGGAGCGCACGAGCTGCGGATGGTCGAGCGCCAGCGTGACGGCGATTCGCGCGCCCATGGAATAGCCCATGACATCGGCCTGCTCGACCTCGAGATGGGCCAGCAGCGCGGCGACGTCCCCGGCCATGTGCGAGAGCTCATAGGCCGCCGGATCGTAGATTTTCTCGGAGCGGCCATGCCCGCGATTGTCCAGCACGATGACGCGCCGCCCATCCTCGGTGAGGGTCTTGACCCATTGGGGGAAAAGCCAATTCACGGCATGCGTCGAGGCGAAGCCGTGAATGAGGACGATCGGCTCATGTCGATCCTCCGTCAGCGGCGGAAAATCGATATAGGCGATCTGTGCGCCGTTCGACCCGAACTCGTCCATCATCAATCCTATTTTATTACATTCAAGGAGCGTTGGCATCAGGATCGTCGGTAATTATCGCAGCCTTAGGGCAGCGCAAGCGTCTTGTGTCACGAAATATCTTTCTATTGCCAAGCGGCCTCGTAGCCGCTAAACGACCACCTCGCCGGTTCCACTCGTCCTTCGGGCGCAGAACGGACCGCGGGCGCCCGTAGCTCAGCTGGATAGAGCACCAGACTACGAATCTGGGGGTCAGGAGTTCGAATCTCTTCGGGCGCGCCATTTCCTATCAAATCGACGGCGCCAGCGCCGGTCTCCGGCGACGGACAGCCTGTCCGCGGCCGAGCGCGACGATAGGCTCTTCCGTTCGATCGTGATTTTTTTTGTGAAGGCGCTCGAGCGCGGCCTGCGGCGATGCGCGTCGCTTCCCAGGACCGAGGCCGGCTCCGCGCCCGCTGCGGCGGAGACGCCGCCCGTCACGGATAGGAGAAGTCGAAGCTCTGCGTGAAGCCGTCCGGCAGGCTGAAGAAGGCGTTGGTCGATGTGGCCGGCGGTTCGAGAACGATGCCGGACGCATTCACGAAATTCAGCGTGTCGCTGCCGCTGACGGTGAATGTCGTCGGCGCGCCATTCGCCGACACCGCTCCCGACCAGCTCAGATTCTCGCTGACGACCAGATTATAGGTGTTCGTCTGCACCGCGCCGCCATTCGCCGGATGATAGGCGATGTTCGCGGCGATCGCGCCACTGAAGCTCGCGGAGGTCTGCGCCGCAGAATAATTGACGCTGGCGGCGTTCACGGTCAGAGCGATCAGAAAATAGCCGTATCCGGGGAAGGTCGCCTGTAGCGTGATGACCGAAGCGGAGCCCGAGACGCTCTGCGAGACGAGCGTCGGCGTCACGCAGCCCCAGACGCAAAATCCGCTGGAGAACAGCGCGCCCACCGCGCCGCTGGCGGGATTGGACGGATCGAAGGCGACGCCGGACGAGCCGACTCCATTGCTCGCCGTGGCGTGGACGGCCGCATTCTGCGTGGCGACGACCGCCGCGATCGCTTGCTGCGTATGGGTCGCGACCGTCTGATTATTCGTCTGGGCGCGGCTCTGCGCTATGCCGGCGCCGCCCCAATGTGCGCCGATCGCTCCGAGACCGGCCCAGGGCGTGCGATCCGGCTCGCGAATGGCGCCGAGACGCGCGATCGCCTGCGCATCGCTCGGCAGGGCTCCGAGGCTCGCGCCTCCGGTCTGGCCCGGCAGGCTGGCGAATTGCTGGTCGAAACCGTCTATGGCGGCTTCCCCCGCCGGCGCCGGATCGGAAATGTCGCCGCTCTCCGCGTCGACGAACACGCCATAGCCCGGGCGGGTCAGGCGCAGCCTTCGGCCTTTGGCGGTGACGATCACGGCGACGCCGTTCAGCAGCACGATCTCGTCGCAGCCGCCAACGGGCGGCGCGCGCTCTCCGCAATCGGCGCCGCCGACGCGCACCAGCACCATGCCGCCGCGCACGCCGATCGTCGAGGTAGGCGTCTTGATCTCCATGCCGGCGCCATGGCTCACCTCGCCGCCGATGAAGCGCAGCGCGCCCTTGGCGATGGACAGGCTCTGCTTGCCGGCGCCGGCCGCCGCGTCATAGACGAAGCGGTCGATCGTCACCGAGCTGTCGGCTCCGACGCCGAGCGTCGATTTGTCGAGAAAGACGATTTGCGCGCGGCCGTCCGATTTTGTGTCGATGCGCTCGCGGTCGACGACTCCGGCGCCGAGCGTCAGGCCTTTGGCGCCGCCGCCGGGCGGCGTTCCCTGCGCCGCCGGATTGACCGCGCCGACATTGCCGACGACATCCGCGCGGACATTCGTCGCCTCGAGGCACAAAAGCGCGAGCAGCGCGACAGAGGGCCGATTTCGCATAGAATCTCCCTAGAATTTCGCGGTCGGCCCGAACGTCAGCGAGACGTTCTGCATTTTGAAGCTGGAGATATTCGAATCATTGCGCAGAAATTCGAGATGGCCGGAGACGCCCAGCTGCGCGGTGATCGGCGCGTCCAGCGCGAGGCCGTAGGTCCAGGCGTCGTCGCGCCTCACACGGAAGGGATCGAGCGCGGGATTGGCGATGTCGAAGGTGATCTGCGTGAAGCGCGCATAGGGCGCGATGGTCCAGCGTCGCGGCATCTCCGGGAGCGGCGGATCGACCTCGAGGCGCAACATCGCCTGTAGATCGAGCTGGTTCGACGCCTGCACGGCGACATAGGCCGCGGCCCGCGAGAAGGCGCCGCGCCCCTCGAGCCGCACCGTGTCGAAAATGCGCAGGCTGACGCCGAGCGAGCCGGTGAGCACATCGCCGCTGGCGATCGTCGCCACGGTTTGCGTGCTGCTTCCGGATGCAGACCCCGAATTCACCCAGAGCCGCGTCCATTCGAAGCCGGGCTCGAGCGCGAGCCGATCGCCGAAAGTCTGGCGCAGGCCGACTCCGGCGCCGCCGGTGTTGAGATAATTCAGATTGCCGACGAGCGAGGCGGAGCTCGCGACATAGGGCTTCACCGTGAGGCCGGGCGCGATCTCCGCAAGGGCGAGGCGCGGCCCCACCGAGAGCGAGAACAAGGCGACATTATATTGCGACAGCGAGAATTGCTGCGTCGCATAGGCCAGCCCGCGCGTTTCGAGACTATCGCCGCGCTGAGTCTGGAAATCATAGTCGTGCGCGATCTGCGCCTGCTCGAATGTGTTGGCGTCGGATTGGCGCCCGGTCGCGCCGCCGAACGACTGCACGCCGCCGATGTCGAAGAGACCGCTCGACGGCAGATAGGCGGCGTTGGATTGCGTCCGCACGCCGATTTGCAGGCTTCCCGAGAGGCGGCTGGCCTGAGTCTGCCGCTCGATATCGGGAAGCTGCGCCTCGATCTGCGCCTTTTGCGCGGGATCGAGATCGGTCGATTTCAACGCGGCGCGCAGATTGGACACGGCGCTCTGCGCGGCGCCGATCCGCGCATAGAGAAACCCCAGCTCCTTGCGCGCCAGGCCGAGGCGGGGATTGTACATGAGCAAGCGCTCGAGCGCGCCGATCGCGGCTTCGTCGTGCAGCTCGGTCGCGAGCCGAATATAGGTGAAAGTCTGCTCGTAATCGGTCGGATGCGTGCGGACATGAGCCGCCAGACGCTCCAATTCGGACTGCGGCGCCGGGGGCTCGGATTGCGCGGACGCGGTCGTTCTTCCGAGCAGGACGCAAGCCGTCAGAGCCAATGCGCTGATTTGTCTGTGTCTCACGAACTCTCGTCCCGGACGCGCACGTCTCATCGATGGCGCTTATGTGTCCAAATGGTTGCTCGATTGCGCCAATTTTAAGGCACGAGAGTCGCGATCCCGACCAAGCCCCGACTCCGATCGAGCCTCGATCCGACCCGGCGATCGAGGCCGATCTCCCGCTTCATGCTCGCGCGCATCGACGGGGCGAGAGATGATCGATCGGGCCGACGCCGAGCGCCGAAACGATCTCACCTCCACTCATATCCGAACGCGCCGTCCGCCATCGTCACCCGCGCCTCGCGCAGCTCTTCCTTGGCCAGCGAGCGCTTCAAAAACTCGCGCGAGAGCGACGGCAGCAGCGTGTTGGTGATGATGTTGTCGATGATGCGTCCGCCGGAATCCGGATCATTGCATTGCGCGACGATGTGATCGACCACGGCGTCGTCATAGACGAAGGCCGCCTTGTGGTTCTCCTCGATGCGCTTGCCGATGCGATTCAATTGCAGCCGCACGATGCCCGACAGCATATCCGGCGACAGCGGGAAATAGGGAATGACGACGATGCGCCCGAGCAGCGCGGGCGGGAAGACGCGTTGCAGCTCCGGCCGCAGCGCGGCGGAGAGCGCCTCCGGATCGTCGAGATAGGCGGGATCGGCGCCGAGCTCCATGATGAGATCGGTTCCGACATTGGAGGTGAGGATGATCAGCGTGTTCTTGAAATCGATGCGCCGCCCCGAGCCATCCTCCATCTGCCCCTTGTCGAAGACCTGGAAGAAAATCTCATGCACATCGGGATGCGCCTTCTCGATCTCGTCGAGCAGCACGACGCTATAGGGCTTGCGCCTCACGGCCTCGGTGAGGCGTCCGCCCTCGCCATAGCCGACATAGCCGGGAGGCGCGCCCTTCAGCGTGGAGACGGTGTGCGCCTCCTGAAACTCCGACATGTTTATCGTGATGATATTCTGCTCGCCGCCGCAGATGGCCTCGGCGAGCGCCAGCGCCGTCTCGGTCTTGCCGACGCCGGAGGGGCCGCAGAGCATGAACACGCCGATCGGCTTATTGGGATTGTCGAGCCGCGCGCGATTGGTCTCGATGCGCTTGGAGATCATCGCCAGGCCATGGCTCTGGCCGACGACGCGCTTGTTCAATATTTCCGGCAGGCGGAGGATGTTCTCGATCTCGTCCTTCACCATGCGGCCGACCGGAATGCCGGTCCAATCCGACACGACGGCGGCGACCGCCTGCTCGTCGACATGCGGATAGATGGCGCGCGTCTCCGGATCGAGCGCGGCCAGCGCGTCGAGCTTTTCCGTCAGTCTGGCGCGCTCGCTCTCCTGCGCGGTCTCTTCCTCCGTTTGCGCGAGAATCTCGCGCAGCGAGCGCACCTCGTCGACGATGGATTTTTCGTGTTCCCAGGCGCGGTCCAGCACCCCGAGCCTGTCCTTCGCCGCCGCGATCGCATCGTCGATCTCGTTCACGCGCGCGCGCGTGTCGGCGCCGAGATCGCGATCGGCGAGCAGCGCCGCCTTCTCCTGCGCGAGATGGTCGATCTCCACACGCTTGTCGGCGATGGCGGCGGGCGTCGTCGATTGGCTGATGGCGACGCGGGCGCTCGCCGTGTCGAGCAGGCTCACCGCCTTGTCCGGCAATTGCCGCGCCGGAATATAGCGCTGCGACAAGGTGACGGCGGCGGTGACGGCGGCGTCGGAGATGCGCACGCCATGATGCTTCTCCATGGGCGCGAGAATGCCGCGCAGCATCGCGGCGGCGCGCGCGGCGTCCGGCTCGTCGATCTGGATCGGCTGAAAGCGCCGCGTCAGCGCCGGGTCCTTCTCGAAATATTGCCGATACTCGCTCCATGTCGTCGCGGCTATGGTGCGCAGCGTGCCGCGCGCGAGCGCCGGCTTCAGCAGATTGGCGGCGTCGCCCGTGCCGGCCGCGCCGCCGGCGCCGATCAGCGTATGCGCCTCGTCGATGAACAGAATGATCGGCTTGGGCGATTTCTGCACCTCGTCGATGACCGAGCGCAGCCGTTGCTCGAATTCCCCCTTCATCGAGGCGCCGGCCTGCAGCAGCCCGACATCGAGCGCGCGCAGCGTGACGCCGCGCAAGGGCGGCGGCACGTCGCCGGAGACGATCGCCTGCGCGAATCCTTCCACCACCGCCGTCTTGCCGACTCCGGCCTCGCCGGTGAGAATCGGATTATTCTGCCGGCGGCGCATCAGCACATCGACGATTTTTCTTATTTCCTCGTCGCGGCCGAGAATGCGGTCCATCTCGCCGGAGCGCGCTCTGGCGGTCAAATCCTGCGAGAAGCGATCGAGCGCGGTCTGCCCCCGCGTCTCGCCGGCGGGGCCGGCGCTCGGCGCGAGGCCGCTGCCGTCGACAGGACGCAGATTCTCCTCGTCCGAGCGGGCGAGAATCTTCTTGTGCTCGTCGAGCAGCGCATCGACGGCGATCTTGCCGAATTCGCGCGAGACCGAGAGCAGCGCGGTGCGCAGCCTTTCGGTCTTCAGCACGCCGACGAGCACATGGCCGGTGCGAATCTGCGCCTCGGCGAAGAAGAGAGTGGAATAGTGCCAGCCGCGGTCGAGCGCCTCGATCACCGCGCCGGAGTAATAGGGCGTCTCCGTCTGGCTCGGCGTCAGGCCGTCGATGGCGCTCTCCACATCGATCAGCAGCTTGGCGCGATCGAGATTGAAATGATCGGCGACGATGTCGACGTCGGAGCCGTTCTTCTCGAGCATGTGCAGCAGCCAATGGGCGAGCTCCACATAGCGATTGCCGAGGCTTTTCGCTTGGCGATGCGCTTTGGCGATCGTCTCGAATCCGACGAGATTGAGCTTGCCGGTGACTGTCTCGAGTCCAATGTCGGTCATAATCTGGTCGCCTCCGCTTCGCGTCTGGCTTTTTCGCGCTCATGCCTTTTGCGCTCCGCAGGCTGGAAGCGGGCGTCGGCGCGATAGCCGTCTTTCTTCGATGCGCTTTCGTCGACGAGCCAGCTCGTCCAGCCGAGACGCGCGCCGCCTGCCGACCCCGCGGCCGAGCCGGATGTGAGCCTGATCGGCTCGACGCAGCGCGCCGGCAGGGCGAGCTCGACATCCCAATCGAGCTCGTCGCCGACATAGAAGAACAAAATATCGACCAGCCGGTCGCAATCGTCGCCGATCGGCAGGAACTTTTGATATTGCGCCATATCGGTGACGAACAGCCGGATGCGGAACTTGTCCTGCACGCTGAACGACGCGGCGCCGACGAGGAAATCCGTTCCGAGCGTGCTGTTGCGTCCGCCGAGTTTGGAGCGCTCCGTCTCGTCGAATGCGAGCCAGGAGCCGATGAACTCGTCGATTTCCGTCTCGACGCGAAGCATGCCGCGGATCGCCTGGCGCAGGCGCGAGGCGGATTTGACCTGGCAGCCGAGCAGTCCCGCATAGAGCCCGACGCCCTCCGGTATGAAGGTCTCGCGGCGCTCGCCGTCCTGCTTTGCAGGCGCGGTCTCGAAGGCTCGCGTCGTATCGAAGGCTCGCGAGCCGACGCCGACCATGGACGTCACATAGGCGCCGAAGCGATCATATTCCGGCCGGTCGGCCTGCACGATGGGACGCGAATCGGCCCAGACGCGAAAGAACAATTGAATGAAGCGATTGTTGAAGAGATCGAGGAAATGGATGAAGGACGGATCTTCGGCCTGCGCGAAGGCGTGCGCTTCTTCCGTCAAATGATAGGGCAGCGGGCCCTGCGGGCCGAGCAGGCCGAGAAAGGCCGAGACGATATGCGCGCGATCGGCCGGCGTCTCGTCTCGCACGAGCGTTTCGCCGCGCGGAAGCGGCTTGTTCCAGCGCGGCGTGATCTCGCGCAGCGTCGAGCCGGGAAAGGCCATCCACGCTTCTTGCCCGAAGGAGATCGCGACCTCCTTCGCGAATTCCTGCGCGCGCAAGCGCACGACCTCGTCGCGCCGCGTGGCGCTGTCGCCGATGCGCGGGCGCGGCTGCGCGAACACGCTGTCGCCGTCGAGGCGCTCGCCGAGGCTGCGCTCGACGCGGCGCATCATGTCGAGAAAATCGAAGCGCCAGGGCTCGCGCTTCATCTTTTCGAAATAGCTCAAAGCGCCCTCCGCGCGCCGAGCCGCGCCGGCCAACGCATGATCTCGCCGCGCTCATTCGTGCGCAGCACGAGCTGCGTGAAATGGTTGAAGGCGGCGTATTCGCAATAGAAGCGATCGAGGATCGCGCCGAGCAGAAAAGCGCCGGTTCCCTCGAAGGCTTTCTCGTCCAGAGTGACGGTGACTTCCGTGCCGCGCGCCGGGCCGACGCCGCCGCCGCAGCGAATGCGCCTGACCACCGGCCGGCTCTCCACCGACAGCACGCCGCGCACGCGCCTTTCGCCGGCCGCGTCATTGGGCTCGGTGAAGGTCGTCAATATTTCGCGCAGCGCGCGCGCATTGTCGCCCGCCTCCCGCTCGGTGAGGCCGAGGTGATTGAGGCTCAGCATATTGATGAGCCGCCAGGAGACGGTCCCCGTATGCGCGGTCTCCGTGCGGCGTCGCTGATAGGAGACGATGGGCTCGCCGGGCCGCGTCGGGCCGGCGACGCAGACGAGATCGACGTCGACATCGTCGGCGAGACGAAAATCCACGCGGCTCTGGCCGATCGGCAGATGCTCGGGCAAATGCCGGTTCGAGCACAGGGCGCGAATGCTCAATTCGGTGACGCCGGCGTTCTCCTCCGACAAGGAGCCGGTGTCGCTCAGCGAGATGAACAGATCCGTGCCGAAATAATTTCCGGCCGGCCCATAGCGCTTCTCTTCGATCGTTCGTCGGCGCGGCGCGCGACGTATGGTGTATTGCAGCGCATTCTTCTCGCGCAGATCGGTCGAGGAGGCGTAGAGCGGCCGCACCGGGCGCTTCTCGGCGCTGCCGGGAAAATGCGCGAAGACGTCGACGAGCCGATGCGGCTCATAGTCGAGATAGCGGCTCTTGTCGGGAACGACGTGATATTCGTGCTGATTGGCTTTGATGGAGACACGGTCGGTCGCCATCTCGAAGAGATTGACCGCCGGCGCCGCATAGAGCGCGAACATGTCCTTCTGTACACTGGCGGCGAGCGCGGCGTTGACCTCGTCGAAGCCGAAAACGATGTCGATCACGCGCGCCGGCAGGCGGCTCGTCGCTCTGCGGTCGAGCGCGAGCTCGAAGCCCAGGAATTTTCGCGAGAACAGAAAATATTCATGCAGCAGATCGAAGCCGCGGAAAATGCGGTCGTCGCGCGGCAGCAGCGATTCGTGCTCGTCCATGCCGAGCTGGCGGAGGCAATCCTTCGGCGCCTCGATCACCGTGGCGTCATTGTTGGCGTCGACGCAACGGAACCACACGCCCGTGCAATGGCCGAAAATCTGCTCGTAGATCGCATTGGCGTGCGCTTCCGCCCCGGCGAGATAGAAGGGCAGCTCGGTCGCCTTATTATCGCTGAACAGCGACCAGGGCTGGGGCGGCGCCGCTTTCTCGCGCGCGTCATCGGCGGGGTCGGAGGTGGTCGCGACCATGAGCGTGATGCGCATGCCCGCGACCGTTTCCCGTCGCACATTGATCTTGAGCGGCTGCAGCGCCGCGGCGCTGGTAAAATATTCCGCGGACTTTATGGCGAAGGGCCAGAGCCGGATCGGCGCGGTCAGCGTGTAGCGGCAGGCGATTTCCTTGTCGGCCTCGACATAGGTCGCGTCGATCTGCGAGCCGCGCGGGAACAAGCGACCGTCGGCGAGCGCGGAGTCGCCATATTTCGGCAGCGCCTTGACCAGCAGGGCCGAGGGCGTCGGCGCGAGATAATGCGGAACCAGCTGCTCCAGCAGATTATTGGCGAATTCCGGAAACTCGTGCTTGATCTTCAATTGCACGCGCGCCGCGAGGAAGGCCGCGCCTTCCAGCAGGCCGGCGGCCATGGGATCGGCGCGCTCGCGGAGCAGGCCGCCGAGGCGCTTGGCGATCTCCGGATATTCTTCGGCGAATTCGGCGGCGTGCTCGTAGAAGAGATCGAGCTCGCGATTATAGAGATCGAGAAATTCTCGGTTCATCGATCAGCGCCGCGTGAAGTGGAGCTTGCCCGTCGTTTCCTCGAATTTGGCGACGAATTCGATCGGGACGTTCAGCGGCTGGCAGAGAAGATGACCGTCGACGATGTAGCGGATCTCCTGCAGCGCCTCGGGCGAGCGGTCGCGCGTGACGCGGACGGTTCCGGGAACGAGGCGCGGCTCATAGTGCTTCAGCACCGCGACGATCTCGCCGTCGAGATCGCGGGCCTCCAATTCGTCCATGGTGCGATTGGCGAGGTCGGGGAAGCCGTAATTGAGAATGGAGCGGCGCACGCGGGCAAAGGGCTCGAGATCGATCGTCGAATCCATCGAGACGTGATTCATCAACGCGGCGACGTCGTGCTCGACCTCGGCCTTCAGCTCCTGCTCGTTGATCGGGGCTCTCTGCGGCCGCGTCTTGCGCTCCGGCTCCGGCGCCAGGCCGTCGCGGGCGAGAGCCTGCCGCCTCGCCGTCTCGCGCGCCTGCTCGCGGCGGTCGCGATGGGCGGCGCGAAACACATGCATGAGCGGCGGGCTGAGCCGGTCCGCCGGCTGGACGCTTGTCGTCGACGCGAAGGTCATGGAGCTTTCTCCGCGCGGCGTCCCGGATCGGCGCGCCGACCGACGCGCAGAGCGCTATGTGGTCGGCGGCCTCGTCGCGCGACGGCCGCCGACACGTCATTCATCAGAACGACTTGTTTTCCTTCACATCGTAGCCGCCGCTGATGCTCGGGTCGAGCGAGCCGTCGGCCTTTTGCGGGCTGTATTCGAGCTTCACCTTGGTGAAATTGAGCGTGAAGCTCTCCGTCGGCACCGCGCCGCTGTGGCCGTCGCTGTGGAAGGAGGTGATGAACACGTCGTTGAGCGTGATCTTGAGATATTCCTGCTGGCCGCCGCCGGCTTTGCGGACGGTGATCAGCGTCTCCGAGAAATGCTTTCCCTCGGCGGCGAATTTCAGCAGGTTGGGCGAGGATTTGTCGACCGATTTGGTGAAATGGAGATCCTGGAAATCGGCCTTGCCGGCGCCCGCGCCGGTGCCATGGCCCGACGTGCCCTGATTGGTCACGCCGAATCCATAGCTCATGATCTCGATCTCGCCCTTGTGCTTGGCGTCCGTGGACTCGCCGTCGACCTTGGGGTTGAACTTGATGAAAATATCGGTAGCCATCGTGCTGCATCCTCTAATCGGGTTCGAATGATCGATGCGTGAAATCGCAAAAAGCGCTCCTCGCACCCTCCCTATTTGATCGGGAGACGAGACACGAGGCGCATTCCGATATTCATGCCTTCGAGTTGATAATGCGGCCGCAACTCGAATGTCGCGGAATAATATCCTGGATTTTCCTCATTCGGGACGATGGTGATCTTCGCGCCGGCGAGAGGCTTCTTGCGTTTCACCTCGTCGGACGAATTGGTCGGGTCGCCGTCGACATATTGGACGATCCAGTTCTGCAACCATCTCTGCAGCTCCTCCTTCTCCTTGGTGGAGCCGATCTTATCGCGCACCATGACCTTCAAATAATGTGCGAAGCGACACACCGCGAACATATAGGGGAGCCGCGCCGCCAGATTGCTGGAGGCGGTGGCGTCCGGATCATTGTTGTATTCCTTGGGGCGCGCCAGCGATTGCGCGCCGATGAACACCGCGCGATCGGTGTTCTTGCGATGGATGAGCGGCATCAGGCCCGCCTTGGCCAGCTCCGCCTCGCGGCGGTCGCTGATGGCGATCTCCGTCGGGCATTTCAGATCGACGCCGCCATCGTCGGTCGGGAAAGTGTGGGTCGGCAGATCCTCGACCTCGCCGCCCGATTCGACGCCGCGAATGCGCGAGCACCAGCCGTGATCCTTGAAGGCGCGGGTGATGTTCGCCGCCATCGCATAGGCGGAGTTCATCCAGGCGTATTTCTCGCCCTTGTGGCCGTCGGTGTCCTCCTCGAAGCCGAATTCCTCGACCGGCTCGGAAGCGGCGCCGTAGGGCAGACGCGCCAGCACGCGCGGCAGCGTCAGGCCGAGATATTTGGCGTCTTCCGAATCGCGCAGGCTCTTCCAGGCCGCATATTCCGGCGTGTCGAACACTTTGCCGATGTCGCGCGGATTGGAGAGCTCGTTCCAGCTGTCCATGCGCATCAGGCTCGGATCGGCGGCGGAGATGAAGGGCGCATGGGCGGCCGCCGCGATCTTGCAAAGATCGCGCAGCAGCTGCACGTCGGTCGGATGATGGCTGAAATAATAGTCGCCGACGAGCGCGCCATAGGGTTGGCCGCCGAGCTGTCCATATTCCTCTTCATAGACTTTCTTGAAGAGCTCGCTCTGGTCCCATTTGGCTTTCGGATAGTCCTTGAGATGCTGATAGAGCTCCGTCTTGGAGATGTTCAGCACGCGGATCTTCAGCGTCGCGTCGGTCTCCGAGCTGTAGACGAGGTGATGCAGCCCCCGCCAGGCGCTCTCGATCTTCTGGAACTCCTCGGCGTGGATGATCTCGTTGATCTGCGCCGTCAGCTTCTCGTCGATCGAGGCGATCAGCCGCTCGATCGTGTCGAGCACATCGTCCTTGATCACGGCGTCCGTGTTGGACAAGGCCTGATCGACGAAGATGGAGATGGCGTCCTGGACGCGGGCGTTCTGCTCACGCGCCGCGGATTCCTCCTTCGGCGGCTTGAAGCTCTGCTTCAGCGATTGGAGAAATTCGTCGAGTTCGCCGCCGGTCGCGGAGACGGCGGCTTCGGTCTGGGAGAGCTCTGTCGTCATGTCGCGCCTCGATTATTTGTCGCCGGTCTGTGTCGCGGAGAGGAATTCCTTCAACGCCTCCATCTTTTGCGGGTCCTTCAACAGAGTCCGCAATTGCTGGTTGGCGGCGTCCTTGCCGTCCATATAGACACGGAGATTGGCCAGCTTCTGCCGCGCTTCGAGCAGCTCGGCGAGAATCGGCACCTGCTTGGCGACCGCGGCGGGACTGAAATCGGCCATGCTCGTGAAGTCGAGCTTCACGCTCAATTTCTCGCCCGATCCTTCGCTGAGCTTGTTTTCGACGTGGAAGCTGACGCCCGGACGAACGCCGCTCTCCGAGCTCATCCGCTCGTCGAAATTGTCCATGTCGAATTCGACGAACTTGCGGCTGGCCGCCGTTCCCTTGTCGAAGCCTTCCTTGCCGTGCCCGGGCGAATTGCCGGACAGATCGGCCAGCACGCCCATCACGAACGGAAGCTCGACCTTCTCGTCGGCGGTGGGATCGACATATTCGATTTGGACTCGCGGGGGCCGATTGCGCGCGATGAACTTTTGCCCACTCATCTTCGCCATTTACAATAATCCCAGTTAAGCGACTTCATCAATTCGCGATAGAGAAACCGAGCGCCCGTGTTCTGTCAAGCCATTGGACAGGAAGCGCTCGCCGTCGCAGGTCGCGCGAGCGTCGGAGCTTTCGTCGGACCGCGTTGAATCGAGGCGCGGTCGAGCCGCCCTATGGCGAATTTGCGACGATCAATAGGCGTTCTCGCGTTCGAGCACGGCGCCGAGCACGGCGATGAAGTCCTTGTCGGCGAGCGCGCGCGCGCGATCGATCAGGCAAGGAATGGGGCTCGACGGCTCGGCGAGACGAAAGTAGCGCGCGATATCGTCGAGCAGCAGCAAGGCCTGCGCGCGCGTCGTCGCCGCGAAGCTCGGCGCGTCGGACTCGTATTCCTCATCGTACTCGAGCTCCGCGATCACGAGCGTCGCGGGCGTCTCGGCTTCGAGCGTCTCGACTCGGAACGTCGTCGCAGGGCTGTCGTCCGGCGCGACGCTCGTCGACTCCGTCGATTCGGCGTCTGCCTCCTGCGCCGGGGCGACCGTTTCTTCCGCGATCGGCGCCGGCGCGGCGAGCAGCGGCGTCGTCCGGGCGAGGCGGCGACGCGTCTTGCGCGGCGCCTCGCGCTCGTCGAAATATTCCGCGCGGGTCGGCGTCATCTCGCCGAGCGGGGCGATGGCGAGCTTGAAAGGATGCTCGCCGCCGATCGCGAACTGCGCATAGGCGTGCCGCTCCGGCAGCAGGGCGGCGAGCACCTCGATGAATGTCTTGCCCTGCAGGACGATCGCCTGCGCCACCAGCGGCAGCGCGGGATTGGAGGGCTCGTAGAGGCAGAAATAGTCTTTCGTCGCCTCCAGCGCGCGGCGGGCGTGAGCCGCGCAGGCGATGGCGCCGCGCGGAGCGTCGGCGCCGCTGTCGCCCTCCTCTCCGTCCTCCGGCTCGGGAGCGGTCGGGTCCGGAAAGGCGAGCGAGAAGAAGGTCAGCACGCCGCCGACGACCTTCAGCAGCTGGCTGAATTCCGGCGTTTCCACCGCGCCCGCCTGCGCGAGGAAGCGCCCGCGAATGTCTTTCAGCGCCGCTTCGAGACGCCGAAAGCCGGCGCGCGTCGCGCCGACGCTCTCCTCGCCGGCGTCCGCGAGCGCGCGCACGATCTGCTCTTGCGTCATCGCCGCTATGCGGCCGCCGGCGGGCTTCTCGCCGCCCTCGCCGCCCTCGGTCGCTTTCTCCTGCTCGGCGAGCACGGTGGAGCGATAGGCGATATTGCCCTTGCGGCGATCGGAATGGAGGGTGACGAATTGCAGCGAGATGGTCACGACGGAGGCGTCGAGCTCGTCGAGAATATCGGCGCGCGCTTTCACCGAGCCGTCGCGGGCGCGCGGATGCACGGCCTCCCAATGGCGCTCCAGCAGCGTCGCCATGGCTGCGACCGTGTCGACGAACTCGTCGAGGTTGCGTTTGAGCGCGGCGAAGCGCGCCAGAAAAACCAGCAGGCGCAGATCGCGTGTGCGCTTCATCACATCGGCGAGCATCGCCGGTATGTATTCTGTGGCCTCTCGGAATTCAGTGTCGGTCGGATCGAAGGGCCGTCCGTCCGTAAAGAAGGTGTCGGGCAATTGAAACGGCGCGAAGGCGAAGAAATTCATGAAGGCGGCGTCGCCGCTCTCGTCGAGATCGGGGCCGCAAGGGTCGGTATCGGTGACGGGGGAGCACAGGAGCGCGGGATCGACGATCGCCATGGAAGCTCAATCCTCCGCGCGCGTCTCGACGCGGCGATTGGCCGGATCGAGCGGATCAGTCACCTTCGGCCTCGTCTTTCCGTAGCCTTGCGCGTCGAGACGCGCCGGATCGATCCCCGCCGAAACCAGATAGTTGCGCACCGCCTCGGCGCGTCTTCGCGAGAGCCGCAGATTGGCCTCGTCGCGCCCGCGTCCGTCGGTGTGGCCGTCGACGTGGAAACGACGCGCGGCCAGCGCGGGGTCGCGCAGCGCCTCGGCGAATTCGTTCAAATTCTTGCGCGCGCCGGCGGTCAGCCGTTCGGAGCCGAGCTCGAATGTCACTTCGAGGTCGAATGTCTCGCTCGTCGCGGCTTTCGGCGCGTCGCCGCCGCAATCCGTCGCGGCGCCGATGCAGATGGAGCGCGATGCGCCGAAGCCGGGTTCGGAAGCAAAACGCCGAACGATATCCGCCGCGGAATAGGCCGGCGTTTCATCGGCTCGGCACTTTGTCCACGAGAGGGACGCCGCGGCGAGAGACAGAAGGAATGCGAGATGAGCCTTGCGCCGCAATATGTCGTCCCCATCACAAAAATACCTCTCGACACTATTTTTGCCGTTACGTATCGTCAAGGGCTTGCCCGTTTGGCTTTCTAGCTTGTTTCGAGATTCGGACACACGATGGCTGATATTTTGAGTCAGGAAGGCCGCATCGCGGTCCTGTCCACGCCCTCGGCGAAGGACAAGCTGGCGATCACGGCGCTCGACGCCACCGAAGGGTTGAGCGAGCTCTTCGAGTTTCGCATCGAGGCGGTGAGCCTCGACGCGAACATCGACTTCGATCAATTGCTCGGACGCGAATGCACGATCGCCTTGTCGCTGCTCGGCCCGCAGAAGCGCTTTTTCAGCGGCGTCGTGGCGGAGGCGCAGGCGATCGGCTCCTTCGAGGACCTGTTCGTCTATCGTTTCGTTCTGCGCCCGACCCTATGGCTGCTCACGCGCGCCACCAATTGCCGGATCTTTCATCGCAAGTCGGCGCTGACGATCGTCACCGACGTGCTCGGCGAACGCAATGTCTCGATCGAGGATGCGACCAAGCGCGGCTATCCCGAGCTCGACTATTGCGTGCAATATCGCGAGACGGATTTCGATTTCGTCTCGCGTCTCATGGAGCAGCACGGAATTTATTATTACTTCAAGCATTCGGACGGCGCGCATAAGCTGGTTCTGGCGGATTCGCGCTCCTCGCACGAGCCGATCGCCGGCGGCGCCTCGATCGCTTTCGCCAATGCGCTCGCCGGTCTGACCCAGCAGGAGCAGGCGCTGTTCTCCTGGTCGTCGGAGCGGCGCTTCCGCACCGGCAAGATCGAGCTGCGGGACTATGCGTTTCGCGAGCCGGGCGCCAATCTCAAGACCAACGCCCAGGGCTCCGAGCGCTACGCCAAGGCGACCGCTTTCGAATATTACGACTATCCCGGCAAATATGACTCGACGCGCGACGGCCGGCTCTATGCGGACGCGCGGCTCGAGGCCGAGCAGGCGATCGACTATCGCCGCTACGCTTCGGGCCAGGCCGCCAATCTGTTTCCCGGCGGCCTCGCCGCGCTCGACCGCCATCCGACGCAGGCGGAGAACAAGCAATATCTGGTGATCCGCTGCTCGCATCATTTCGCCGACGAGGCCTATCGCTCCTCCGCCGCGCTCGATGGGCAGCCCTATCACGGCAATTACGAGCTGCAGCCGGCGGACCGCGTGTTCCGCGCGCCCTTGGTGACGCCGCGGCCGCTCGTCCATGGGCCGCAGACCGCCAAGGTCGTCGCGCGCGGCAAGGACGCCGACAGCGAGGAGATCGACACCGATCCCGACGGCCATGGGATGATCAAGGTGCGCTTTCATTGGGATCGCGACGACAAGCGCTCCTGCTGGATTCGCGTCGCGCAGCTGTGGTCCGGCCCCGGCTGGGGGGCGCAATTCATTCCGCGCATCGGCATGGAGGTGGTGGTCGAGTTTCTGGAGGGCGATCCCGACAAGCCGATCGTCGTCGGCGCCGTCTATAATGGCGGCAATAAATTCCCCTACAAGCTGCCCGAGAACAACACGCAGTCCGGCATCAGATCCGATTCCTCGAAAGGCCATAGCGGCTACAATGAATTCATGTTCGAGGACAAGGCGAATTCCGAGAAGATCCGCATGCATGCCGAGAAGGATCATCAAGTGGTGATCCGCAATTCGGAGACGATCGAGATCGGCGAGAATTTTTCCGGCGGCGGCGCCTCGCGCAAGACGACGCTGAAGCAGGGCGGCGACGCGCTGACGCTGGAATCGGGCTCGCGCACGACGACGATCCATGGCGGCAAGGACACGACGACCGTCGATCAGAGCATAAAGATCGAATCGCTCGGCGACACGATCACGCTGCAGACGGGCGCGAGCTCGATCAAGCTGACGCCGAGCAAGATCGAGATCAGCTCGACGATGATCGCGCTGTCGGCGTCCAAGATCGATTTGAACTGAAGGGAAAGCCTTTGACCGCGTCGAGCAAGATCCGCTTCGCCACGGTGCGCGACCTCTACGCCGCCTTTCCCACCGCGGAGGTCGACGTCGGGATCGAGAGCCGCGACGAGCCCTCCGCCGCTTTCGTCTCCCGCCTGTTGAAGGAGGGAGAGCGGCGCGCGGCTTTGTCCTATTGCGCCTATCTGCTCGCGCGGCGCGAGGCGGTGTGGTGGGCCGCGCGCTGCGTGCGTCAGACCGCGCCGGAGGACGCCGTCTCGCTGCGCTGCCTGCAGGCGGTGGACGAATGGGTCACGGAGCCGAGCGAGGCGCGTCGACGGCGCGCGCTCGACGAGGCGACGCAGGCGCGAAAATCGCTCGCCGCGGCCTGGGTCGCGCAGGCGGCGGGATGGTCGGGAGGCAATGTCTCGCCCGATCCGGCCTATTTCATGGAGCCGCCGCCGCAGGCCACGGCGCAGGCGGCGCGCGGCGCCGTGCTGATCGCGGTCGGCGCTCTTTCGTCCGATCGCCGCGACGCCGCGCAGGTCGAATGGATCGAGGCGGGGCTGCGTTGCGCCGTCGGCGATCCCGGTCGGTCGTGAGGCGGAGAGGCGCGGGCGAGCCGTCCGCGGGGGGAGCCATCGGGGAATGCGCCTGACATTGACGATCGAGAATTTCAGCCGGCGGCCGGATGGCGGCCCGCTGACCTATGTCGCGGAGGGCCGCCGCAGCGTCGACATCGGCCGCAATCAGCATCTCGACTGGTGCCTGCCGGACGAGAACCATTTCATCTCCGGGCGTCATTGCGAGATCGCGCCGCGCGACGGCTGCTATTATCTGACCGACGTCTCGATGAACGGGACTTTCGTCAATCATCCCGACACGCGCGTCCAATCGCCCTATCGGCTGCGCGACGGCGATCGCCTCTATATCGGCGACTATGTGGTCGTCGTGCATGTGGAGGGCGATGCGCCGGGCGCGGAGCCTGCTCCCGTCTCGGCGACGCAGCCGGCGCCGTCCTATGATGATTTCTGGAGCGCCTCGGAGCCGGCGCCGCCGCCGATCGATCCGCGCTCGCTCGCGCCGCAGCGCCTCGATCCGGCGCCGCATGTCGATTGGATCGATTATGTCGCCGACGCGCCGACGCCGATGACGCCGACGCCGCGGCGCCCTTCTGCGGAGCCCGCGCCGATTTGGGGCGTCGGGCCTGCGCCCCTGGCGGGTGTCGTCGCGCCTGCGCCGACCACGCCCGACGACATTTGGGGCGCGCCTCCGCCGGCCGTAGCGTCGGCGCGTGAGACACTGTCGAGCCCGGTCGTCGACTGGGCGCCTCCTCCTCCTCCTCCTCCGCCTCTATCTGCGCCTCCATCTCCGCCGCCCGCGGCATCGTCGCCGCTCGCCGTCGCTCCCGCAGCGCCGGCGCCGGACGACGCCTATTCCGAATTTCTGGCGAGCTTCTCGCGCGCGCTCGGTCTGGCGGAGCAGCCTTTCGCCGGCGCGACGCCGGCGCAATTGGGCGAGCAGCTCGGCGCGCTGACGCGCCTCATCGCGGAGGAGACGCGGCAATTGCTGCGCGCCCGCGCCGAGGCCAAGCGCCTCACCCGCAGCGCCAGCCATACGATCATCGAGGCGCAGGGCAACAATCCGCTGAAATTCGCGCCGACGACGGAGGAGGCGCTGCGCATCGTCCTCGGGGCGCCGCGGCCGGGCTATCTCGCAGCCGGCCCGGCCTTCGCCCAGGCCTTCGTCGATGTGAAGGCGCATGAGCTGCGCACCTATGCCGCCATGCAGGAGGCGGTGCGCATGCTGAGCGACGGCCTCGATCCCGCGAGCCTCGAGAAAGCGCAGGGCAAGGATACGGGGATCGCCTCGCTGGTCGGCTCGCGCAAGGCGCGCCTCTGGGACCGCTATGTCGAGCGTTGGGCGGCGATGAGCCCGCGCTCCGGCGACAAGCTCGCCGACGCCTTCATGCGCAATTTCGCCGACTGCTACGACCGGGCCGACGCCCGGAAATAAATAACAGGGGGAGCAAATGTCTTGGCGCAGCAAGGTCGTGTGGAGCGAGGGATTGTTCCTGCGCCCGCACCACTTCCAGCAGGGCGATCGCTATCTCGAATGGGCGACGACGGCCCGCACGCGCCATCTCGCGCCCTTCTCCTGGGGTTTTTCCCGCCTCGACATCGATCACGGCCTGGCGCAGCGCGGCAAATTCGGGCTCGAGGCCGCCTGGGGCGTGATGCAGGACGGCACGCCGTTCCAGCTCGAGGGCAAGGAGGAATTGCCCGAGCCTCTGCCGATCGACGAAAAAATCGCCAATCGCATCGTCTGGCTCGCCTTCCCGGAAGCCTCGCCCAACACGCGCGAGGTGGCGCGGCGCGACAGCGTTTCGGCGAGCCGCTATTTCCACGCCTCCGAGACCTTCATCGACTCGACGTCGGAGCTGCGCAGCGAGGAGGAGATCGAGGTCGCCCATCCGCGCATGGAGCTGCATATCGAGAGCGAGCGCAAGCGCGGCTACAACAACCTCCCGGTCGCGCGCATCGTGAAGCTCGAGAATGGCGCGATCCTGCTCGATCCGGAATTCGCGCCGACAGTGCTCGTCTGCCGCGCGCATGACGTCGTCGTCGGCTGGCTCAATCGCGTCATCGGCTGGGTCGAGAACAAGCTCGACGCCATCGCCCGCTACGCCGCCGATCCGACCGCCGGCGGCGGATTGCAGAATCGCGATTATCTGCTGCTCCAGACGCTCAATCGCGCGATCCCCGCGCTCCGGCATTTCGAGCAGACGTCGAACCATCTGCATCCGGAGCGGCTCTATGTGCTTCTCGTCTCGCTCGCCGGCGAGCTCGCCACCTTCTGCGCCGCCGACCGCCGCGCGCCGAGCTATCGCGCCTATGACCACGACAATCTGAAGGCCACATTCGAGCCGGTGCTGCGCGATCTGCAGGATTTCCTCAGCAAGGACGCCGATCATCGCGCCATTCGGCTCGAGCTTCAGCAGCTAGCGCCCAATGCGTTCAAATCGCCGATCAAGGATCGCTCGCTGTTTCAGAACGCGTCCTTCTATCTCGAGGTCGCGTCGCGTCGTCCGCTCAGCGAGATTCAGATGCAGTTTCCCAATCTGCTGAAGATCGGTCCCGACACGCGCATGAACGAGATCGTTCATTACAATCTCCCCGGCGTGCCGATCGTGCATCGGCCGTCGCCGCCGCCGCAGATCCGCCTGCTCGGCGATCATGTCTATTTCTACATCGACAAGAAGAGCCCGCTCTGGGCCGATTTCAGCGTCGCCGCCGCGATCGGCCTGCATTTCTCGGGCGATTGGCCGGACCTCGAGCTCGAGCTCTGGGCCATTCGGGAGGATAAGCGATGAGCGACAAGGACAATCCTTTCGGTCCGCCGGGCGGCGACCGCACCGTCTTTCAGCCCAATCCCGGCGGGCGTCGTCCGCCGCCGCGGCCCGCCGCGCCGCCTGCTCCGCCACCCACGCCCGGTTACACGCCGCAAACGGCGCCGGCCTATGCGCCGCAGCCCGATTTCGGCGCGCCGCGCCCCGCCGAGCATCCTTACGGCCAATTCGCGCCCTCGCCTTTCGAGACCGCGAGCGCCCCGCGCGCGCCGGCGCCCGACGCCTGGGTGACGGGCCGCGCGCAGCAGCAGGCCGCGGCGCAATTGCAGCGCGCCGAGGATTTGGATTTCGACGATCTCGTCGCGCAGCATCCCAATCCCATATTGCGCGCCGCCGGCCCGCTGCTGCATCTGCTCGGGCGGCTGCGCGTCGCCGCGCTCAGCGTCGATCTCGAGAGCCTGCTCGAGCAGGTCGCCGCCGCCGTCGCCTTTTTCGACAAGGACATTCGCAGCGCCGGCGTCACGCCGGAGCAGGCCAATGTCGCCAAATATCTCATCTGCGCGACGGCCGACGACATCGTGCAGAACATACCGACCGACGACCGCCATTTGTGGACGCGCTACAGCATGACCTCGCGCTTCTTCGGCGAGCGTCTCGGCGGCGTGAATTTCTTCAAGCAGCTCGAATGGCTGCAACGCGATCCGGGCGCCAATTTCGACGTGCTGGAATTGCAGCATGTCTGCCTCGCGCTCGGCTTTCAGGGTCAATATCGCGCCGCCGAGGGCGGCCCCAATCAGCTGCAATATATTCAGCGCAACCTCTATGAGCTGCTGCGCCGCGTGCGGCCGCGGCAGGCGCTCGATCTCTCGCCGCGCTGGAAGGGCCAGGCGTTGCCGCTCGGACGCAAGGGCTTCGCGCTGCCGGTCTGGGTCGCGGCGGCGGTCGCGGCGCTGCTGCTCTTCGGCGCATTCATCGGCCTGCGCGCCAAGCTCGGCGGAATCGGCGAAGCGGTCGCCGCGGAGATCGAGACGCTGCATCCCGCGACCAAGATCGCGTTGCAGGAGCGGCTGAATCTGCCGCGCGTGGAGCCGCCGCCCAAGCCCTCCGTGCAATGCAAGCGCATCGGCGAGCAGGTCGGCGATGGCGTCAGCGTCACCTGCAATGGCAAATGGGTGCAGATCAAGGTCGGCGACGCCGTGCTGTTCCAATCCGGCAAGGCGGCGGTGCTGCCGCAATTCGCGCCCATCGCCGAGCGTATCGCGCGCGCCATAGACGGCGAGACCGGGCCGATCAAGGTGATCGGCCACACCGACAATCAACCGCTGAGCCCGCTCAATCCGTTCCGCGACAATCAGCGTCTGTCGGAGGAGCGGGCGCGCGCCGTCGCTTCTCTGCTGAAGCCGCTGCTCAAGGATGCGTCGCGCGTCGCGGAGGCCGGCCGCGGCCCTTCCGAGCCGATCGCCGACAACGCCAATGAAGCCGGACGTCGCCTCAATCGGCGCGTCGAAGTGCTGATCGGCCGCATAGACTGAGGATTTTCGTCAATGTCCGACAAGACCGGCGTCAAGGGCGACATCGTCCGCATCATTCTGCTCGGCCTCGGCCTCGCGTCGATCTCGAGCATCGTCTATCTCGCCGGGCCGTTCATCGCCTTCGGCGGCTGGCGTCCGCTCGAGAATGAGATCGTCCGCGAGATCGTCATCGTCGTCATCGTCGCGCTGGCGGCGGCGGTCGCCGGCTTCTCCTTCTGGCGGCGGCGCAAGAACGCCAAATCACTGGCCGATGGCGTCGCCGACGCCGCGGCCGACGAGGATGATTCCATCGTGCTCGGCGAGCGCATGAAGGACGCGCTCGCGACTTTGAAGAAATCCGCCAAGGGCGGCTCCACCTATCTCTATGATCTGCCCTGGTATGTCATCATCGGCCCGCCCGGCGCCGGCAAGACGACGGCGCTGGTCAATTCGGGCCTGCGCTTTCCGCTGTCCGGCGGCGCGACGCCGGAGGCGATCGCCGGCGCCGGCGGCACGCGCTACTGCGACTGGTGGTTCGCCGAGGACGCCGTTTTCATCGACACTGCGGGCCGCTACACGACGCAGGATTCCGACGCCGCGCTCGACAAGCGCAGCTGGTTCGCCTTTCTCGATCTCATGAAGAAGCAGCGTCCGCGCCAGCCGATCAATGGCGTGCTGGTGGCGATCAGCGTGCAGGATCTGCTGCTGTGCTCGCGCGAGGAGCGCGCCGCCCATGCGCGCGCCATTCGGGCCCGCCTCATCGAGCTGCATGAGCGCTTGAAGGTGGATTTCCCCGTCTACGCCGTTTTCACCAAGGCCGATCTCGTCGCCGGCTTCACCGAATTCTTCGCCAATCTCGACAATGACAAATTGCAGAGCGTCTTCGGCGCGACCTTCCAGACGGCCGACAAAAAGCTCAATCTCGTCGCCGATATTCCGCGCGAGCTCGACGCGCTGATCGAGCGTCTGAATCAGAACATGCTCGACCGTTTGCAGGAGGAGCCCAATCCCGCCAATCGCGTGGCGCTCTACGGCTTCCCCGCGCAAATGGCGGCGTTGAAGCGTCCGGTGCATGATTTCCTCAACGCCATTTTCGAGCCGACGCGCTATCACTCCAACGCCAATCTGCGCGGCTTCTATTTCACCTCCGGCACGCAGGAGGGCACGCCGATCGATCAGCTCATCAATGCGCTGGTCAAGAATTTCGGCGCGCATGATGTCGGCGGCATCGGCTTCCGCGGATTGGGCAAGAGCTTCTTCCTCTATGATCTCGTCGAGAAGGTCGTTATCGGCGAGGCCGCCTGGGTGTCGACCGATCCTCGCGCGGTGCGGCGCGGCTTCTTCCTGAAGACGGCCGCTTTCGCGCTCATCGCGCTCATCAGCGCGGGCGCGAGCTTCGCGATGTGGAAGAGCTACGCCGCCAATGCGGAATTGACCGCGACGGCGCAGACTCTGGCGCGCGAATATGCGGCCGACGCCGCCTATCCGCTGACGCGGCAGATGGTCGTCGAGGATCGCGACTATGGAAAAATTCTCGGCCTGTTGCAGACGCTGCGCGAGGCGCCGACCGGCTACGCGCATCGCGGCGATCCCGAATCCTTCTTCGAAGGATTGGGCTTCGGCCAGCGCCCGCGTCTCGTCGAGGCCTCCGTCGCTTCCTATCGTCTCGCGCTCGAGCGTCTGCTGCGGCCGCGGCTTCTGTTCCGCCTCGAGGAGCTGCTCGAAGCCAATCGCGACGATCCGGGCTTCATCTATGAGGCGCTGAAAGTCTATCTGATGCTCGGCCATGCGCGCACGCCGGTCGATCGCGAGGTGATCCTCGCCTTCGAACGGCGCGACTGGCGCGACAATCTGTTCCGCGGTCCCTTGGCCGACAACGCCAAGGCGCTGGAGCAGCATCTCGACGCCATGCTCGAGCTGGACAATGGCGAGCTGCTCATCCATCCCAATCAGACGCTCATCGACGAGAGCCAGAAAACGCTCGCGCGGCTGAAACTCTCCGAGCGCGCCTATGAGCTGCTGAAATCGGAAGCGCGCACGCTCGACATCGCCGATTGGACCGCGCCCGGCGCCGGCGGCCTGCTGTTCGATCAATTGTTCGAGGAGACGAGCGGCAAGGATCTCGACAGCATTCGCGTGCCGGGCTTCTACACTTACGAGGGCTTCAAGCGCGCCTTTCTACGCGGGCTTCCGGGCATATCCGATCGCGTGCGCAAGGAGCGCTGGGTGCTGGGCCGCCCGGGCGCGGAGGAGACGCTCGGCGACGAATATCGCTCGCTCGGCAATGATCTGCTGGCGCTCTATGGGCGCGATTTCGACGCCGGCTGGCGTGGCGCGCTCGCGCGGCTGAAGATGAAGCGTCTCAACGCCGACAAGCCGCAATATCGCGCGCTCGGCGCCGCGACCGCCTCCAACTCGCCCTTGAAGGCGCTGTTCGAATCGGTCGTGGAGGAGACGTCTCTCACCAAGGAGCGCAAGCTGCGCAAGGAGGCGCCGGCCAAGGACGCCGCCGCCGCGCCGCAGATCGCGCTCGGCGATCTCTTCCCCGGCCGCGGCGATCGTCCGCTGGGCGAGGAGATCGAGAAGCGCTTCGTCCCCTTCCAGATCTGGCTGGACGGCTCGGGACCGCGCAAGCCGATCGACGAGCTTCTGGCCGAGCTCAACGACATCAAGGACAATCTCGTCGTCGGCGCCACGCTGCCGGAGAATTCTCCGCAGGCGAATGCGGCGCTCGCCATGCAGCTGAAGAAATTCCGCGGCACGGCCGATCGCCTGCCCGAGCCTTTCCGCCCCATGCTCACCGGCGCGGCCGGCGATTTCGATCGCGCCGTGCTCGATTCGGAGCTGAACCGGCTGACCTCCGCCTTTCGCGAGCAGGTCGCGACCTCCTGCCAGCAGCTGACGCCCGGCCGCTATCCTTTCGTCAAAGGCGCGGCGAGCGAGATCGGCCTCGCCGAATTCGGTCGGCTGTTCGGGCCGAATGGGATACTCGACAGCTTCTTCAAGCAATCGCTCGCCAAATATGTCGACACGGCGAAATCGCCCTGGGCCTTCCGGCCGGACTATCCGCTGACCGGGCGCCTTTCGGCGGCGAGCCTGCGCGAGTTCCAGCGCGCCGCGCAGATTCGCGACGCCTTCTTCCCCTCGGGCGGCAACGTGCCCAATCTCGCGCTCACCGTATATCCGCCGCCGCTGAGCGGCGCGGGCCGCACGGCGAAATTCGAGGTCAACGGCCAGGAGGCGAGCGCGGTCGCCGGGACCTCGGTGACCCCGCGCGCTATCCAATGGCCGGGCGCCGGCGGCGGCCGCGCGGCGGTGAGCCTCTCGACCGAGCTCGCGCCGAGTCAGACCGCCGCGGCGGACGGCTCGGCGCCGGCGGCCGCGCCCATCGTGCTCGAGCGTTTCGGCGGCTGGGCGCTGTTCCGCCTGCTCGACGCCGCCGGCCGCTCCTATGCCGGCGACCGGCTGAACGCGAGCTTCTCGCTCGGCAAGCAGACGCTGAGCTTCGGCTTCCAGGCGGGCTCCACGCTGAAGCCGCTCACTCTGCCGGCGCTCACCGAATTCCACTGTCCGACGCAATTGTGAGGGACGTGCGATGCGGCGCGGACTCTTCGGCAAGCTGCAGGCGAAACGGGATTTCGTGTCCCAGGGCGCGCCGCGCGGATTTCTCGCGGTCTTCGAGCCCTGGATTCAGGGCGGCGTCGCCTCCAGCCGCGCGCAGCTGGCAGGGGACTGGCAGGCGGCCTATCTCACCGCGCCCATCTGGCGCTTCTGGCTCGGGCCGCAGCTCTGTGGCGGCGTGACGGCGATCGGCGCCTTCATGCCGTCGATGGACGGCGTCGGCCGCTATTTTCCGCTCAGCGTCGCGATGTTCGCCGAGGCGGGCGAGCGTCTTCCTGCGCCGGAGACCGATCCGCAGGAGCGCTGGTTCGCGGCGATAGAGGATTTTCTGCTCTCGACGCTGGAGCCGGGCCTCGCCTTCGAAGCGTCGCTCGAAGCGCTGGAGGCGCTGCCCACTCCGATGTTCGACGAAACGCAGGCGCGAATGCCGACCTCGGAGGCCGCGGCGGCGCGCGTCGGCGAAGCGGGTTTCGGCGAGGCCTGTCGCCTCGCGCGCGAATCGCTCGCCCGCGCCCGCGCCGTCGCCGATCAGAGCTTCTGGTGGACGGAGGGCGGCGAGGGTTTTGCGCGCGTCGCGCTGGCGTCGAACGGCCTGCCCGATCCGGCAATCTTTACCGCCATGATCACCGGCTGCTTCGCGCTCGATGCGCCGGACGGCGAGGGGGGCGCGCCATGACCGATCTCCGTGGGGCGGATCTCCGCGCGATGCGCGCCTTCGCGCTCTCCGACAAGGGCAGGGTGCGCGCGGAGAATGAGGATAATTTCCTCTCGAAGCCGCAGACCGGCCTCTTCGCCGTGGCCGATGGCATGGGCGGCCACGCCGCCGGCGCGACGGCGAGCGCGGTGGTCATCGACAGCCTCAGCCGCGTCGCCCCGCAGGGCGCGGCGGCCGAGCTGCGCCGCCAATGCGAGGCGGCCCTGCAAGGCGCGCATCGCGATATCCAGCGCCAGGCGGCGCTGCGCGGCGTCGCGACAATGGGCTCCACCGTCGTCATGCTGCTGACCTTCGACCGCTATTACGCCTGCCTGTGGGCCGGCGACAGCCGCGCCTATCTGCTGCGGGGAGGCGATATCGTGCAGATCACCATCGACCACACGGAGGCCGAGCAGCTGCTCGCCGACGGCGTGCTGACGCCGGAGGAGGCGCGCAACTGGCCGCGCCGCAATGTCATCACCCGCGCGGTCGGCGCCGGCGAGACTCTGGCGCTCGATTTCGTCAATGGCGAGCTGTTCGAGGGCGATATGTTCGTGCTCTGCTCGGACGGGCTCACCGGCCATGTCGCAGCGGCGGAGATCGCCGGCCTCGCCTGCGGCCGCGCGCCGGAGGAGGCCTGCCGCGCGCTGATCGATCTGGCGCTCGCGCGTGGGGGGACCGACAATGTCACCGCGCTCGTCGCCGCCTATCGGCAGCAGGAGGAGGAGCCGACCCGCTTGCGTCCGGGACGGGAGGAGTCCAGAGAAACGACGAGGCCGCGTTGAAGACATTCACGCGGACCATCTCACATTCATGTCGTGCGAGAACCGGAATTTCAGAGCGATAAAATGTCTTACCCGCCGGATGTCCAATCGATCCACGGCGCCTTGCCGCCCGGCACGCGGCTCAACGCCAATTACGAGATCGACGCCTTTCTGAAGGCGGGCGGCATGGGCGACGTCTATCGCGGCCATGAGATCGAGACCGGCGACACGGTCGCCATAAAGCTCATTCGCGATCAGCTCGCCGGCGACGAGGCCGTGCTGGCCATGTTCCGCAACGAGGCGCTGGCGCTGCGCCGCATTCATCACGAAGCCATCGTGCGCTATTTCGGCTTCACGCTGGAGCCGCAATTGCGCCGGCATTATCTCGCCATGGAGTTCGTCGAGGGCCAGCCGCTCTCCGACATTTTGGACCGCGGCCCGCTGCCGGCGCCGCAGGTTCTCGCGCTGATGCGCCGCATCGCCGCCGGGCTGCAAGCGGCGCATGAGCAGAATGTCGTCCATCGCGACGTCTCGCCGGACAATATCATCGTGCCGGAGACCGGCATCGCCCGCTCGCGCATCATCGATTTCGGCATCGCCCGCTCGCTACGGGTCGGCGACAGCACGGTGATCGGCTCGGGATTCGCCGGCAAATACAAATATGTCTCGCCGGAGCAGCTCGGCCTCTTCGGCGGCGATGTGCGCGCGGCCTCCGATATCTACAGCCTCGGCCTGGTGCTCGCGGCCTGCCTCCTCGGCAAGCCTTTGCCGATGGACGGCACGCAGGTGGAGGTGATCGAGCGCCGCCGCAGCCTTCCCGATCTCTCCGCTATCGATCCGATGATGCGGCCGATCATCGCCGCAATGCTGCAACCGGACCCCGAGGCGCGGCCGCGCAGCATGGCCGAGCTCGCCGTCTGGGCGCCCGACGCCCAAGAGCGCGGCTCCACCGTCTTCGCGCCGCGCGGGGCGCGATCGCCTGTTCCGACGCCCGCATCCGAGCCGCCGCCGCGGCCAGCCGAGTCGGCGAAGGGGGAGAAACCACGGCGCGTCGGCGTCCTCGTCGGCTTGCTCATCGGACTCGTCGCGCTCGCCGCCGCGGGCTTCGGCGGCTGGCGCTATCTGCATCACGACGCGCCGGCGACGACGACCGGAGTCCAGACCGCCACGACGACGGACGTCGCCGCCGCGAACGCCGAGCCGCCGCTCCTCGATCCGCCGCAAAAGCCCGTCGAGACGCGGCCCGATCCTTTCGTGCGGCTGCGCGAATACGCCCGCGATTTCGACGGCGGCGATTGCTTTTTGGCCGTCGTCGGCGAGATTTCCGCCGGCGAGGCGCAGATCGAGGGCTATGGCCGCGGCCGCGAGCCCTTCGACGCGCTCGACAAATCGTTCAAGGACGCGACGGGCGTCCCGGCCGCGATCAGCGTCCGCAAGGTGATGGCACCGCAATGTCCGGCGCTGGGCTTCGCCAAGAAATTCATGGACGTGCGTGAGCCTCTGCGCTTCGACGTCGCGCGCACGCAATTGCAGCGCAGCGGCGACAAGCTCGAGGGCGCCATAGAGACGCGCGCCGAGAATGTGCGTTTCCTCATAGTCGACGACGACGGACTGGTGAATGATCTCAGCGCTCGGCTCGGTCAGGAGCCGGGACGGCGCGATTTCGCGATGGAGCTGCGCGCGACCCGGCCCGGCCCGGTGCTGCTGGTGGCGATCGCCGGCGCGACGCCCATCTCCCTGGCCGGCGCCGCCCGCGCGGCGACCGCTAAGGACGTGTTCGCCAAGCTCGCCGAGGAGCTCGCCGATGCGTCGCCGCCGCCGGCGGTGGCGCTGAAATATGTGCTGCTGGTCTCGGGGCGCTGAGCGCCGTGGGGGGCTGGCGAAGAATAGCCCCGAGATTTTTCGAACTCGGACTTTTGGAGCTCGCATTTTCCGGCGTTGCGCCGGGCGGAGGTTGCTCATGGCGCGATCAGTGACGGAGGATTTCGCTCGATCGTTTCGCGCGGCCCTCGCCGGCTTCCTTCCCCCGGCGAGCGGGGACATCCTCCTCGCCCACGCGACGTCATGGCCGGGCTTTCCCCGGCCATCCACGCCGGGACGCCGGGGCGTCTCGAAAATTTGGCGTGACGCTGACGCTCCGGTGAGACGTCCGCCTTGGGATGAATCCGTCGATAGCGGGCGCTTTTCTTCGGTTTCTCTGCGGCTCGGCGTGGATGGCCGGGACAAGCCCGGCCATGACGGCTGCAGCGTCTCTGCCGAGCAACCCCACCCCGGAGGGTTTCGCCGTCCGACCCTCCCCGTGAAGGGGAGGGTGACGCCCCTTCTGGCATTGGCGACGCTCGCTCTTCTGCACGGAAACGCGCTCGCCGACGACCAGCTCATCCGCAGCTTTCGGCAGGGCGGCGACGTCGCCTCGGTCGGCGTCGTGGAGGCCGGCGCGGACACCGAGATCGAGGGTCCGCAGGCGATCTATTCCGGCGCGGAAGGCGAGATCTATCTGCTCGATCAGGTCAACGGCCGCGTTTTGCGCTTCGATCCGCGCAAGCCCGCCGAGGCGACGCGCTCGCTCGAATTGCCGAATGATCTGCGTCCGACCGACATCGTCGTCGCCAGGGACACGATCTATGTGTGGGACGAGGGCCCGCGCGCTCTACAGGCGACCGGCCCGCAGGATGCGCAAACGCGCAGCCTCGCGGTGACGCGCTCGGTCGCCGCGCCGGACGACGCCACCCTCTCCGCCTTCGCGCAGACCGGCTCGCAAGCGATAAGCGACGAGGCCGACGCCACGCGCGGACTGACCGACGGCAAGCCGGCGCGCTCGCGCCAGATCATCGCCTCGCATGGGCGCGGGCAGGTGGTCGCCGATGTGAGCCCGCTCGACAAAAAAGCGGTCTCCATTTCCTTGCAGATCAAGGACGGGGCGGCGCTGGCCAAGCTCAAAATGCAGGTGCGCAGCCGCATCGGCTCGGTGGAGCTGCTGGACGTCGATCAGCGTGGCCGCATTTTCGTGCTCGGCGAGAATGTGCCGACCGATGCGACCGACGAGGCTTCCACCTTCGTGGCCCGCTACGCCGCCAATGGCGCGCTCGAGGGCGTCTATGAGCTGCCGTTCGACAAGCAGGTGGCGTTGTCGCGCCGTTTCGTCACCGTCTCGGCGGAGGGCGATGTCTATTTCCTGCGCACGCGCAAAGGCGCGGTCGATCTGCTCGGCGTCGGCTTCCGCCCGATGAAGAACGGGCAGGTCATCGATCTCGCGCCGCCCGCCGCCGCCATTCCCTCCTATGCGCTGACGGATTTCGGCAAGCGCAAAGGCGCCACGGCGGCGATGCGTCCGCTCGATCGCACGCAGGTCATCCAGACCGCGCTGCAATTCGCCAATGTGCGCTGGCGCGTCAACGCCGGCGCCTATGGGGCCGATCCAGACCGCGGCTGCAGCGGCTTCGCGCGCATAAGGCGGCCGGGCTATTTGCACGGCAAGATGGGTCAGGAGGTCGTCGGCATTCCCTATTGCTGGGGCTGCCATGGCGCGCTGCCGCGCATAGCGGCGGAGATCGGCGCCGGCCGGCTCGCCGGCAATGTCTGCACCCGCAACGATCCGCGCCCGGATGTCGCCGGCGTCGATTGCTCGGCCTTCGTCAGCGCCTGCTGGGGCCTCTCCACCCATTTCACGACAATGGCCATCCCGGCGATCTCGCGCGAGTTGAGCAATCCGTGGGACCTTCTGCCCGGCGACGCGCTCAACAAGCCCGGCTCGCATGTGATGCTGTTCGTGCGCTTCACGCCCGACCGCCGCGCCGAGGTGATCGAATCCTCGACCGGCGGCTGCAATGGCAAAGTGTGCCGCAACATCTATCCGCTCGGCTCGCTGCTGGCGCGCGGCTATCGCCCGGTGCGTTTCCGCGGCCTCGCCAATGACATGAGCGCGCCGACGCCCATCGCCGCCGTCGCCGCGGCGACGCCCATGGGCAAGACAAAGCCGGAGACAAAGCCGGAGGCGCTGGACCGCAACGGCGCCGAGAAGCCCGCCAAGGGCGCGGTCAAGACGCGGACGCGGTGAGAGCGGCATGATCCTGCGCCTGCGCACAGGCTCGGAGACGCTGATCCTCGGCCCGCGCTCCGCTTTCGCGGGCCTCGCCGGCCGCGACCGCCGCGCGCTGGTCAGCGAATATGAGGTGCGCCGGCGGCTGCGTCTCGCGCTCGCCGATCCCGAGGGCGCCGATGCGCTGCGCCGCGCCTTCGCGCTTTGGCGGGAAGAGGGCGCGCGCATTCGCGAGGCCGACGATCGCGCGCTGATCGATCGCGTCGCGCGCATGAGCCGCAATGGCGCGCTGGCGGCTTTCATCGTTCAGGATCGCGCCAAGGGTCTCGGCGTCTCCATGGCCGCCGCGCCGCCGGGCGACACGAATCTCGCCAGCAAGAATCTCGCCGGGATGAATCTCGCCGCGATGACCATGCAGGAGCGTCTGGCGACGACGCTCCGCCTCGTTCCGAATCATTTGAGCGGAACGACGAAGCAGGCTTTCGCCGCGCTCATCGAGCCCGAGGCGCTGGCGATCACGGTCGAGGTGCTGGCGCTATGGGCGATCTCCCATGCTTTCGGCGCGGGCGAGGCGATCGACGCGCTGCTGCTGGGGGCGGGCGTCTATTTCGGCGGCGCGCAGGTCTGCCAGGGGCTGCATGCGCTGTTTCATGCGCTCGATCTCATCCGCATGGCGCAGAGCGCGGCGCAGCTCGACGAGGCGGCGGCGATTTTCGCCGAAGGCGTCGCCAGGCTCGGCGTCGCCGTTCTGATCGCCGCGCTGACCCATGGCGCAGCGAAAAAAGCCGCGCGCTGGACCGAGAAGAAGCCGAGCTTGCGCAACACGCCGCAGGAGAGGGCGCCGAAGGCGGAGAGGTTCGAGGAGCGGCCGGCGCGAACGGAACGCCCGCCGCCGCAGCAAAAACAATCGGAACCGCTCGAGCCGACAGCGAAAGTCGCGGCGGCTCGGCTGCGTCAGCAAAAGCTTCTCGATGAGAACGTCGGATACAATGTGAGTCCGACCGGCTGGGACAGATATCCGACCATCGGCCGCAAGGGGACGTATTTGACGGATCAAGAAGCGATTTCGAGCGTCGTCGGAGAGGCGAAGGGATCGGTGGCGACGATTTCGAAAGAGCGCGCCGACGCGCTGGAGCAGGCAATGGGTCTCGAGCCAGGCTCGCTGGCGAAAGGATTCAAAATCCGTAGAGTGGAAGACATTGCGACTCTCGCGCCTCGCAGCCCTTTGGAAGGCAATTCGCTCTTCCTCGGTCCCGGCCGGCATTTGCCCGGCGGCGGACCGGAAATCGTCGTCGACTCGATCCCGACGACGGACTCGGCCACAGTCAAGACTCTAACAACGGTTCTCGTCCAATGACAGCCACGACGCCTCCTCATGTCACGCGCGCCGACGGCGACGACGTCGTGATCGCATCGCCGACGGACGACTTCAAGGACGCCCTCGCTCGAGCTGGTTATTCGATGGCGGTCGAGAGCGGAAATCTCGTTGTCGCCACGGCCGACGACGACGCGAAAGCCGCCCTTTTCGCCGAGATTCGAAAGGCGGGAGGCGCCTTCGCCGTCGGACGGGAATGGTCCCCGGCGGAAGTATTCGAAATGCTGCGAGACCAGGGCCTCCTTTCCGGCGCTTTCACCGAAATTGGCTGGCGTGGTCCAGGAAGCTGGTTCACACGAACAAACGGATAGCGCTCGAGCGCGTCGACCTGTGCGAGAACGCACATGGTCGTCGCTTCGTTTCCTGTAAGCATCGTTGCGGTAGGTGGAACGGACTGCTAATCTGACAGCCGTTCTGCCGTTCAACCGGCGTTGGCGAATATGACGAAGCATTGGAAAAATTTCGTCCTTGCCCTCGCGAGCCTCGTTCTCGCGGTCGCCGTCGCGTCTCCCGCCTTCGCCGAGCGCCGTGTCGCTCTCGTGCTCGGCAACGCCGAATACGACCATATCGCCAAGCTCAAAAATCCGGTCAATGACGCCAGGGACGTCGCCGAGACGCTGCAGAAGGACCTCGGCTTCGAGGTGATCGCGCTCGTCAACGCCCGCAAGGACCAGCTCGACGGCGCGCTCGCCGATTTCTCGCGCAAGGCCGCCGGCGCCGATGTGGCTCTCTTCTATTACGCCGGCCACGGCGTGCAGAACGAGGGCAAGAATTATCTGCTGCCGACCGACATCGCCGTGAAGGACGTCGCCGACGTCGAGTTCAAGGCGCTGGACATGGACCGCGTGCGGCTGGCGCTCTCCAAATCCGCCGGCGTCAATATTCTCATCCTGGACGCCTGCCGCAACAATCCTTTCGACAGTCTCGTCACCGCCTCGCGCTCGGCCGACGGCGGCATGCTGCCGCGCGGCCTCGAGCGGATGGCCGTCGCGGTCAACAAGGGCGCCAAGGGCATTCTCGTCGCCTATGCGGCCGCGCCGCACGAGGTGGCGCTCGACGGCTCGGGCCGCAACAGCCCCTTCGCCGAGGCGCTTCTCAAGAATCTGAAAGCGCCGGAGGTCGAGATCCGCCGCCTGTTCAATCTCGTCAGCGACGATGTCGCGCGCACGACCAAGGGCAAGCAGTCGCCGGAAATCTCCAGCCGCATCTATGGCGATTTTTATTTCCTCAGCCCGGACGAAATGGCCGAGCGGGCGTGGCAGAAGGCCTCCAAATCGCAGGAGCCCGCCGATTTTCGGAGCGTCGTGACGCTCTATCCGACCTCGCCCCGCGCCCGCGACGCGCAGCTGCGTCTCGATCTCTTCGACAGCGTGCAGCGCTGCAACGCCGAGCAGAAGGAGCTCGACGCGATCGGTCCCGACGATCTTTCGCGCCTGCGCGCCGCGGCCGGGCGCTTCTCCTGCGACGCCGCGCGCAAGGGCGCCGAATCGCTCGTCGCCAAGGCGGAGGAGAAAGAGCGTCGCGCGCTGGCGAGCTGCGAGACCGACAATAAGGCGCTGAGCGCTCTCGGCGAGGAGAACCTCGCCGGCCTTCGCGCCGCCGCCGCGAAGATGAGCTGCCCGGACGTTCGCCGCCGCGCCGGCGATCTCGTCGCCCGGCTCGAGGCGAAGGAGGCGCGCGAGCGCGAGACCTGCAACGCGGATCTCGCGGCGCTGCATTCGCTCGCGCGTGACGATCTTTTCGGGCTGCGCGCCGTCTCCAGCCGCCTCGCCTGCCGCGCGGCGATCGAGGAGGCCAAGCCTCTCGTCGCGGCGCTGGAGGCGAAGGAGCAGCGCGAGCGCGAGACCTGCGACGCGGAGCGCAAGACTTTCGCCGCCGTCGATCCGAGCGATCTTGCCGCCATGCGCGCCGCCGTCGGCCGCATGAGCTGCGCCGCCGCGCTGGACGGCGCGCGCTTCGTGCTCGCCCGCCTCGAGGAGAAGGAGCGCCGCGAGCGCGACATTTGCGACGTCGACCGCAAGGCGCTGGGCGCCGCCGGCGTGAGCGATGTCGCCGCGCTGAAATCCGCCGCCGCCAAAATGCGCTGCGAGGCGGTGCGCAACGACGCCAATCTGCTGGTCGCCGAGCTGGAGAGCAAGGCGCTCCGCGTCGAAGGGCAGAGCTGCGACGCCGAGCGCAAGACCGTCGCCGGCATGGGCGGCGACCTCGCGCGGCTGCGCGCCGCCTCGCTCGGCCTGAAATGCGACGCGGCGCGCGACGACGCCAAGGCCCGCCTCGCCAAGCTCGAGGAGCAGGAGCATCTCGCGCGTCAGACCTGCGACGCCGAGCGCAAGACGCTCCGATCCAAATCCGACGACCTCATCGCTCTGCGCGCCGCCGTGCTGGCGACGACCTGCGAGGATGCGCGCAAGGACGGCAAGGCGCTGGCGATGGAGCTCGAGAAGAAGCAGCGCCTCGCCAAGGAGAGCTGCGACGCCGATCGCAAGGCGCTGGACGGCAAATCCGGCGATCTCGCCGGCCTGCGCGCCGCCCTCGCCGGCATGAGCTGCGATGCGGCGCGCGCCGACGCCGGCCGCAAGATCGCCGAGCTCGAAGGCGCCTGCGCCGCCGATCGCAAGAGCGTCGCCGATATCGACGCGGCGGGCTTCGACGCGCAGCATCGGCTCGGCGCGCTGCATAGCCGCAAATTCTCCTGCGCCGATGCGCGCGGCGATCTCGACAAAGCGCTCGCCGGCGTCGAGACGCGCGTGCGCGCGGCGCAGACGCAATTGAAGACGCTGGGCTGCTATGCGGCCGTCGCCAATGGCAAGCTCGACGAGCCGACCAAATCCGCCGTCGCCGCCTATGCGAGCAAGAAGGGCGTCGCCGCGCCGAGCCGGCTGACGGATGAATTCGTCGCCGAGCTGCAGAGCCAGACCGAGATCGTCTGCCCGCAGCAGTCCGCTCCGGTGGCCGCCAAGCCCGCGGAAGCGCCGGTCAAGGATGCGGTCCGGGAAGAGGCGGCTCCGACCGTCAAGGCGGCCAAGCCCGCCACCGCCCGTCGCCACGACGAGGATGACGAGCGGCCGGCGCGCGGCGGCAAGCGCCATGCGATCGTGGAGCCGGTCGCCCCGCGTCACGCGCGCGAGCGGGCCCCGGCCGCGCGTCCGGCGCAAATGGCCCGTCCGGCGCGTTCGGCCCCGCCGGTCCAGGCCGCCGCGCCTGCGCCGATGGCGGCGAAGCCGCTCTCATGGTCGCATAATCCGGGCTTCTGAAAACCGCGTTCAGGCGGCGGGACTGCGGGTCAGCCCCCACAGCGCGAAGGTCGCGAGCGCCGCCTCCACCTTCGCGCGCGTGTCGCCCGTCCCGGACGCGCTCCCGGACATTGCGTCGACGAGCGCGTCGATCGTCCGCGTTCCATCGAGCAGCGCCAGAAAATGGCGTGTGTCGTCGCCTTCCAGCGACACTTGCGAATGCCGATAGCTCGTCACCGAGCCGAGCCCGAGCCGCGCCTGGGCGCGCGCCAGCGGATTGGCGAAAGGCGTTTCGCCGGCGTCGCGGCCGACGGGAAAAGGCTCCGTCGCCAGCCGCGCCATATTGCCGGCGTAGAGCCGCAGCAGCGCCGCCCGCGCCGGCGCCTCGGCGGCGATCTCGTCTATGGGGAGCGCGCGCGGATAGGCCTCGCCGAGCCTCCGCATGGCCGCGGCGAAAGCCGGATCGCGCGTCGAGACCTCGCCGCGGCCCGCGGTCTTGAAGGCGAACTCGCCCTCGCCGACGCTGGCGTCCACGAAAGGCTCGAGCGGCGCCTCGAGACAGAGGCCGGAAAGACGCTCGGGCGAAAAGCGGCGCTCCAGCGGCGCTCCGGCGCGGCAGAACAGGCTGCGACGAAAAAACCGCGTCTCGACGAAATCGAGCGTCTGCTCATAGGCGATCTGATCGCCGCCGGTGAGCGGCAGCGATTTGCGCCACAGCTCGCTCTCCCACAGCGCGTGCTCGACGAGCGCGGGATCATTGTCGCAAAGATAATCGAGCCCCTGCGCGCGCGCCTTGCGGACGACGTCGGAGAAGAGCTGCGGATCGTAGATCTCGCCGAGCTCGTCATGGAAGATGAGCCCGTCCGGCCGCCCGAGCCAATCGCGTGTCTCCATCTCGAGCGCCTTGCGAAAGGCGTTGTCGCTCGCCGACCATTGCTCGGCGTAGAAGCCCGCCGCCGCGCGCGCCGCCGCGATCTTGCGCTCGGGCTCCTCGACGCCGGCGACGGCCGCGAGCAGCAGGTCGCGCACGCCCTGGCGCAGCCGGCATCCGGGCAGCGCATTATAGCTGATCATGGCGACGCCGCGCGGCGACAGCAGCCGGCCGCACAGCGCCAGCAGCGCGTCTTGCACATCCTTCGGCGCCCAAGCGTAGACGCCATGCGCGATGATATAATCGAAGGAGCCCGCCGGCGCGTCGAAATCGCGCAGATCGGCGCATTCGAGCCGAAGATTGCCGACGCCGGCCGCCGCGATCAGCTCGCGGCCGGCGGCGACGGCGCGCTCGGAGAGATCGACGCCGACGAATTGCGCGCGCGGCGCGCCGATCGCCATGCTGGCGAGATTGACGCCGTCGCCGGCGCCGATCTCCAACAGGTTGCAGCTCTGGAAGGGCGCGGCGGCGCGCCCCATCAATTGCGCGAGGGCGCCGAGCTGCGTCGGATGCGTCCAATGGCGGACCGCGTAAGGATAGTCTTGCTCGTCATAGACATTGCTCATGGGAATGGCTCGCAATATCGGCGCTCGCGAAAATGCGCGCGGCTTCCTATCGATGCTCTTATGCCGCCGATCCTCGATGAATTCCCGCGCTCTGGCAAGGCGCGTCGAGCTGGCGCGTCGAGCTGGCGCGTCGAGCCGTCGCGTCAGGCCGTCGCGTGCTGCGCCGGACGAAACGAATCGCCGCGCGCGCGGCGCCATGCGTCGGCGAAGCGCGCGTCGATCTCGCCGGCGAGAAAAGCGCCCGGCGCCGGCGCCGGATAGAGCTCGGCGAAGCTCGCCGCTTCATGCGGGGAAATGCGGCGACAAAAATGCTCGGGCGCGAATTGGCTCGGATGGTCGAGACCCGCCGCGGCGGCCAGCTCGGCGAGGGCGATGAGCGTCGCGCGATGGAAATTGCGCACGCGCTCCGCCTTGTCGGCGACCACCAGCGCGCGGGCGCGCGAGGCGTCTTGCGTGGCGACGCCGGTCGGGCAGCGATCCGTATGGCAGGACAGGGATTGAATGCAGCCGAGCGCGAACATGAAGCCGCGCCCGCTATTGCACCAATCCGCGCCGAGCGCGAGAGCGCGCGCCATGTCGAAGCCGGTGGCGATCTTGCCGGCGGCGCCGATGCGGATCGTCTCGCGCAGGCCGACGCCGATCAGCGCGTGATGCACGAAAGAGAGGCCGTCGCGCATCGGCATGCCGATATGATCCATGAATTCGAGCGGCGCCGAGCCGGTGCCGCCCTCCTTGCCGTCGACGACGATGAAATCGGGATGAATCCCCGTCTCCAGCATCGCCTTGCAAATGGCGAGAAACTCCCACGGCTGGCCGACGCAGAACTTGAAGCCGACCGGCTTGCCGCCCGACAGCTCACGCAGCCGCGCCAAAAACAGCAGCAGCTCGATCGGCGTCGAAAAGGCCGAATGCGCCGAAGGCGACACGCAATCCTCGCCCATGGGCACGCCACGAATCTGCGCGATCTCCGCGCTCACTTTCGACGCCGGCAGCACGCCGCCATGGCCGGGCTTGGCGCCCTGGCTCAATTTCACCTCGATCATCTTGATCTGATCGCTCGCGGCGATCTCGGCGAATGTCTCGGGGTCGAAAGCCCCCGCGCGCGTGCGGCAGCCGAAATAGCCGGAGGCGATCTGCCAGACGATGTCGCCGCCGCTCTCCCGGTGATAGGGGCTGAAGCCGCCTTCGCCCGTATCCTGCGCGAACTCGCCTTTGCGCGCGCCGAGATTGAGCGCGCGTATGGCGTTGCCGCTCAAGGCGCCGAAGCTCATCGCCGAAACATTCAGCAGCGAGATGTCGTAAGGGAGCGCGCAGCGCGCGGCGCCGACGCGCGTGCGGAATTGCTCATGCGAGACGGGCCGCGCCGCGATCGAGTGACGCAGCCATTCGAAGCCCTCCTCATAGACGTCGATCTCCGTGCCGAAGGGCCGCTTGTCGATGTTCATCTTGGCGCGTTGATAGACGATGGCGCGCGTGTCGCGGCTGAACGGACGGCCGTCCTTATTGTCCTCGAAGAAATATTGCCGCAGCTCCGGTCTTATGTCCTCGAGCAGGAAACGCAGATGCGCGGAGATGGGATAGGCGCGCAATATCGCATGCTCGCGCTGATAGAGATCATGAAGCCCGAGCGCGCAGAGGGCGCCGAAGACGAGCGTCGCCAGGAAAAAAGGGCTCGACCAATCGCCGCGCGCGGCGGCGGCGCTGGCGAGAAAGCCGGCGACGCTGACGGTGAGCGCGACGAAGCGCGGCGTGAAGGGGAGAATGAGCAGGCGGAGCATGATCGTATTCTCCTCCGGGAATATGACAGCCGAACCGCGCCGCGACGGCTTTTCCGGGACGGCCGCGCGAATGCGTCGAGAGCTTTCACATCCGCCATGTTTTTGCAACGATCACGCTCGGCCCGCGAGGGCGAGGGTGATCGCGCTTCACCCGATCGCCCGCCGTCGGCCCACGCTCCGGCTTGCCGGGGTCGCGGGGCGAATGATAGGCTCGTCGCTCTGTTCCGGCATTTTGCATTATTCGAGATCCTTCGCGCGCATGATCGCTTTTCCCGTTCTTTCGGCGGCTTACCCGCGGCGCCGCGCGGCGCTCGCGATCTGTTGCGCTGTGCTCGCCGTTCCGGCTCTCGCCGTCGCGGCGGAGACGCGCGCCATCGTCATCGGCGTCGATCGCTATGAGCATGCGCCGCCATTGCGCGGCGCCGTGGCCGATGCGCGCGACCTCGAGGCGGTTTTGCGCGGGCGCGGCGCGCGCGACCTGGCGGTTCTCGTCGATTCGTCGGTCGATCGCGCGGCGGTGTCGCGCGCGATGGAAGCTTTGCTCGCGCGGGCGCAAAAGGGCGATACGATTTTTTTGACGCTCGCCGGCTATGGCGCGCTGGAGCCGGGACAGGCGAAAGGCGCGGAGCATGACGAGCCCGCCTTTCTGCTGCCGAAATACGATCGGCGGGATGCGCGCAAGAGCGGCGAAAAAATCCCGCGCGCGGAGTTGGATCGATTTATCGACGCCGCCGAGACGAAAGGCGCGCGCGTCTTCTTGGTCGCCGACGCGTCCTTCGGCGTCGGCCTCTCGCGCGCGGTCGATCCGCGCGCGGCCGCGCTCGTCTATCGCTCGCTGAGCGACAGACCGATCGCGACGGGCGAGGACTCTGCGCGCGCGCGGCGCGATTTCGAACGCTCGGTCGTGCTCGAGGCCGCCGACCCGCGGTCGAAGGCGCCGGAGGTCGAGATCGCGGGCGCCGGCTATCGCGGCGCGCTGAGCTACGCCGTGGCGCGCGCGCTCGAGGGCGCGGGGGACGCCGATGGCGATGGGCGCGTCACGACGGAGGAGCTGATCGCCTATGTGCGGCAATTCACCTATCAGCTCAGCGACCAGCGACAGGCGATCGTCGCCCTTCGTCCGCGCGCGCTCGACGCATCGAAAGATGTGATCGCGCAGCATGCGGCGCCGCTCGGCCGCGGCGTTGGCGTGCAGGCGGTGGGCGCGCCGCCGGCCGGCGAGGAGGAGGATTCCGCGCCTGCGGGCGGCGGGCTGACGATCACCCCGCTGACGCCCAAATCCATGGCGATCGGGCCGGGCCAGAGCCTGCCGCCGGCAAAGCCCGCCGCGCTGCCGCCCCGGCCCAAGGAGCCGATCCGCCTCGCCGTGCGGGGCGCCGCGGCGGAGCGCGGAATGGGGGCGGGCGCGCATGCGCCTTTCGTCCTCGTCGGCGCCGATGCGGCGGCCGATATCGTCTGGGACGCGGCGAGCCGCGATGCGCTCGCCGGCGGCGACGTGCTCGCGCATAATGTCGATGCGCATGAGCTCGACGTTCTCATCGATCGCGCGGCGACGGTGCGCTGGCTGAAGCTCGTCGCCGGCAAAGGGCCGCTGCCGATGCGCGTCTCGCCGGAGGGGCTGCATCGCAAGGGCCAGCGCGTCGAGATCGTGATCGGCGGAGTCGCGGGGCGCAATCTCCTGCTGTTCGATCTCACCGGCGACGGCGTGCTGCAATTGCTCTATCCGCTGCCCACGGACCCGCCCGTCGTGCAATCGTCGGAGTATCGGCTGACAGTCGTCGCGGGCGAGCCCTTCGGCGCCGATCAGATCGTGGCCATCGCCTCGACGCGGGCCATGCCGCAGCTCGAGACGGCGCTGCGGCAGCTCGATCGCTTGCGCGATCCCGCCAAGGTCGTCGACATTATCGCGCAATTCGCCAGCGGCGACGCGCAGCTCGGCGCCGTCGCCATTGTCACGACACGCTGAGCAGGAGGCGAGAAAATGATGCGGCGTCTTTGTCTCGGCTTGCTCTGCTGCGTTTCCGGCGCCGTCCTCGCCGCGCCGCAGGACGCGACCCGCTCGGTGCGCATTCTCGACGAGCCGGCCGCCGAGGCGCCGGCGCCGCAGACGCCAGCGCCGGCGATTCCCAAGCCGCCGGGCAAAGGCGGGGGCTCGGGCGCCGGCTCCGGCGTGCGGATCGACGTGCTGCCGCAGGAGGAGTTCGCGCTCGGCGCGCCGATGAGCTTTCGCGTGACGGCGGAGAAATCGGGCTATGTCATTCTGGTCGACGTCGACGCGCAGGGAAAGCTGGCGCAGATCTTTCCGAACATGGTGACGCTGGCCGATCCGGCGGGCGTCGACGAGAAAGCCAATTTCCTCAAAGCCGGCCAGTCGATGACGCTGCCGGAGGCGGGCGGCAAGGCGGCCTATCGCTTCGTCGCCTCGCCGCCGACGGGCGTCGGCATGGTGGTCGCGATATTGAGCGACACGCCGTTGCAGATCGTCGATTTGCCGGATGTGCCGGCGGCGCTCGCCGGCCAGTCCGAGGCCGTCGATTTCGTGAAGGATTCGACGCGCATGTTGCAGATTCTGCCGGCCGAGGGCGAGCATCCGACGCGCGCGCCGAAATGGTCCTTCGCGACGAAATTCTATGGGATCAGATGAAAATCTAGCCGCCGATGAACACCGTCGGCAGGCCCATGGTGATCTTGTTGGGCGGGCCGACGGCCTCGACGATGGTGTCGCCCTGACGGCAGGCGGGCAGGCCGTTGATGAAGACGGTCATGGAGCCGTCCACCACCACGCCCGGCCCATGCGGCGGAATCGGCAGCGGCGTCGCGCATATGTGAATGTCGGCCCCGCCGGCGGCTCCGCTGATCATCGATCCCATGCTGGCGGCCGCCGCGGCTTTGGTCGCCTCCTCGGCGGCCTTGGCGGCGGGAGCGCCCGGCGTGCCGGCGGCGGCGAGCGTCGCCGCCTCGGCGACCTGGATCGTCGTGTCGGAAACCGATTTCGCCGATTGGATCGCCGCCGCGGCCGCGCCGCCGACGCCGCGCCAGGCCGGCAATTGGCCGATGAACACATTGAAGCTGCCGGGGCCGGGCGTCAGCACTGGCGGCAGAGGATGCGCCACGGGATCGGTCACTCGCGCTGCTGGCCGGCCCATATGTCTTCTCCTCCGATGATCTCGAATAGCGACTGTCAGCCTATTGCATAAGCCATCGAGGTCAACCGCGCTGTGCGCGCGCCCATATCGCTTTCGCGCGGGAGACGATAGTCTCGCCGCCATTGCAGGCGTCGCGCGACGCGCAACGAAAGGCGGCTTTCGATGAGTTTTCTCTTGCCCTGGAGCGCCCGATTGGCGGCGGCGATTCTTGCGCTCGGCTCGTATGGGGCGCGGGCGGAGGAAACGCTTCAGGAGCTGGTCCATCGCGGGCCGGAGCTCGCCGGGCTCGAGGCGGCCGGGCTGGTCGTCGAGACGATGGAGCTCACGCTCGGCCCGCAGAATAGCGTGCTCAAATATCGGATCGTCAATCCGACGGCGGCGCCGGCGCGCGCCACTGTGACCGTCCCGCTTCCCGAGATCGATTTTTCCGATCCCGATGCGGCATGGTCCATTCCGGGCTCGGACCCGGTGAATTACGTCGGCCTCGCCGCGACCATCGATCAAAAGCCCGCGCCGCTCTCCGTCTCGCAGAGCGCCGTCGTCGATGGCAAGGATGTGACGGCCGCCCTGCGCCGCAGCGGCCTTCCGCTCGTTCCGGTGGGCCTGTTTCACGCCAGGCTCGCCGGCCTGACCGCGGATGCGCGCGCGCGTCTCGTCAAGGATGAGCTCATCGTCGAGAATGGGACCGATCCGGCGGGAAACCCCATTTATGCGCCGCGCTGGTCGGTTCGCGGCGCGGCGTCGCGGGCGCTGGAGCTCGCGCCCGGGCAGAGCGCCCAGCTGGAGTATCGTTTTCGCACGAGCCTCGGTCTCGCGCGCGACAGCGTGCTGCGCGAGCCTTTGCGCTCCTCCAAGGAGCTGGCGTCGGAGGTGGAGCGCCGCCGCGCCGATTATTGTCTCGATCGCAGCTTTCTCGCGGGCGTCGATAAGATCGTCTCGACCGCCGCGGCGCGTCGCGCGGCGGCGCAGGAAGTCGTCGCTCCCGCCCCGGACGCCGTCGCGCCGGAGGCCGCCGCGACCGACGCCGCCAAGAAGCCGCCGATGATCCGTATGTTCCCGGAGGCCAATGTCGCCGATCTACAGGAGCGTCGTATCTCCTTCGATCTCGGGGCCGGCGCGCCGACGGCGCCGGTGCGCCAGTTCCGCCTCGTCGTGGACAAGGGAAAGCCGACGCGCCTCGTCAGCTTCTGCCTCGTCGATCTGAAGAAAATCTCCCCCACCGCCTTCGAGATGCGGGCCGTCGATTTTCGTCCCACGGGCCTGCTGCGCGTGCTCCTCCTCGGCCCCAAGGACTGAGCGGGGCGGCCCCTGCTGGCCAGGACCCCGTGCTGGCCAAGACCGCCTGCTGGCCAAGACCGCCCAAATCGTCTAATGTGCCACGCATTCGAGAGCGTGAACGCTTTTGCGAGCGCGTGAACGTTTTTGAAAGAGCTTCGGCGTCGTAATATCGGCGCGGTTTTTAGCGCGTGTGGTTTATCGGATTTCGACGGCCGGGGCGGGGAACGCCCGAGGCGACGACTTCAATGACGAAAGGATGAGGCCATGCGGCTTGCTGCGGCGATGTTCGCCACTTGCTTTTCTTTCTCCGCGCTGGCGCTCGAATCGGCCGCCGTGACGCCGGCGGACCCGACTGTCGCCCCCACGTCCGTCGCCCAGCTCGATGTCGGCGCCTCCGAGCTCGGCCCTGTCGTCGAGACTGCTCCGCTTCCGCCCATCGTGGAGCGTTCGCTGGTCACGCGGCCCAAGCCGGCCGTCGCCCGCCACAAGATTTGCCATGCCGCCCGGCGGCCGGGCGCGCTCGCACATCATTCGCATCCGCCGCGCCGCCGCATCGAGGCGCGCGCGCCGATCCTTCCCACGCCGGTGGTGGAGGCGCTGCGTCCCGCGCCGCGGCGTTGCGAGGCGATCACCTGCCCCCGCTTCGTGCTGGTGGGCGTCGGCTTCTGAGCGAAGACACGGTTTCCCTCGTCGATTGAAACGGCCGCGCCCCGAGAGGCGCGGCCTTTTCGTTTCGTTTCAGAGAATGAATGAAAAAGGGCCGCGCCTTTCGGACGCGGCCCTGTTCTCATGGCTCCGCTTCCGCGTCAGCGATCGCCGTCTCTATCGTGGTGATGATCGTGATCGTGATCATGATCGTCGTCGTGATCGGAGAAGACGAAGAGATTCACCAGATCGCCGATCGCCGGCCGATTGGCGGGAATATAGGGATTCTCGTGCGACGGGATCGGGTTCGGCAGATTGTCGCGGCTCAGATGCGACACCGTCGGCAGCTTCCAGTTCCGCTCGATGAATTTCAGCAGCGAGACATGGTCGTAATAGGTGTGGTCGACATAGCCCTTCTTGGCGTAGGGCGAGACCACGATGAGCGGAATGCGCGTGCCGTCGCCGAAGAAGTCCACCGGCTGGATATAGCCCGAGTCGTAATAGCCGCCGCCTTCGTCGGTGGTGATGAAGATCGCCGTCGAGCTCCACTCGGAGGAGCCCTGCACGCGCGCGATCAGCGTCTGCAGGAACTGCTCGTAGAGATGGCTGGTCGAATCCGCCGGATGCGCGGCGAAGGCCTCGAAGGGACGCACGAAGGACACGGCGGGCAGCGTGCCGTCGGTCAGATCCTTGATGAAGGCGCCGTAGTTTTGCAGCTTGGCGTATTCGCCCGTCGTCATCACCTGGAGATAGCCGGTGAGCGGATCGCAAATGCCGCAATAGGAGTGGAACGGCTGGCCGCCCGTGACGGGGAAATTCACGCCGTCGACCGAATTGGCGAAGACGGTCGGATCGTCGCCGCGGTCGGAGCTGTAATATTTCCACGACACGCCATGCGCGCTGAGCACGTCGACGATGGTCGAGGCCTTCTGCGGCGGCAGGGTGAAGCTGGCGGCGCCGAGCGTGCGCGTCGCCGACGGCGTCTGGTTCCAATACATGTTGTAGTTGTTGACGAGATAATAGTGTCCCGGCGCGCATTTGCGATCGAGCGTCCCGTGGCTGCGCAGCTGCTGGTCGACCGCCGCGACGCCCGGCTGCGACAGATCATGGCAGTTCACATAGGAGCCGCCGCTATAGCCGTCCTGCGTATAATAATTATTCGTGCCACTGACCGGATCCGGGTTCTCGATCTGATTGGTCGGCGGCGTCGCCGGCGCGCCGTCGAGGGTCGTCGGATTGGTGTAGAAGGCCGCATGGCCGGTGACGATCGCCTGGAAATTGGCGCCCGTGCCGCCCATCACCGCCTGATGATAATTGTCGCTGATCGCGAAGCTGTCGGCGAGCGATTTGAAATAGGGCGCGTCGCCGGTCTGAGCGGCGCCATGCGAATCCGTATAGGCGTTCATGTTGAAGAAGCCCATGGAGATCGCGCCCTCCTTGGGATCGAAGCCGGCGGGCGGATTGCCGTTGGAGCCGGTGGCGATGGTCTTCTCGACCCAGACGAACTTGTCGAGCTTGCCGCCGTCCCACTGCTGCCACATCTGGAAGAAGCGATGCACGGGGTCGCCGGTATAGGCGGCGTAGGGCACATATTTGCTGATCTGATAGGGCCCATTGGGCAGATCGGTCGGGAAGCGCGTGTCCGGCACGCCCTGGGGAACGCCCGCCGCATAAGTGGTGTAGGGCTGCGGCAGCGTGGCGTAGGCGCCGGTCGAAGGCGTCACGACGTCATAATGATAGAGATCGGAGCCGATGTTCTGCGCGGCCTTGGCGAAATGCGCGCCCGGCGTTCCGTCGGCCTTGATGATTCCTCTGCTCAGCAGATTGTCGACGCTCTGGCCGGCGACGGGCTGATAGCCGCCGAACAGATTGTCGAAGGTGCGGTTCTCACCCACGATGATGATGACATGCTTGATCGGCGTATGCGTCGCCGGGTCGGCATGCGCGGTCGCGATCGCCGTCGCGGTGAGCGCCGTCGTCGCGAGGCAGGCGGTTTTTATAAGCAATCGAATTGTCATGGTCGCCCTCGAGCTCGAAAAGAAGCGTCGATTCCAAAGCGGTGGACGCTCGATCGTCGCGCGCCTCGCCGTGAGCGAAACTAGAGACGGCCGATCTCAGCGTGATGGCGGCCGAATGAAGCTCTCGTGACCGCGACGAATCTCTCGCTCTCGCGCGCGTGGCGCGACGATGCGACAGGGCGCGCGCCTGTGTCGCATCCTTGACGAAGCCGATCGCACGACTAGCTGGAAGCGAACGAATTGCGCGTTTTTCGTCGTTTTTTCCGGCCGAGTGGAAGATGCGCATTTTTGGCGCGTGTTTTGGTCCAACGCGCGCCGTTTTCGCATATTGCGAGCGAGTCCCGCGAGTTGTACGCAGACCAACGACCATGGATCGACAAGGCGAAATGACGAAAGGCGTCCTGATGGCCAATACGACAGCGGAGCTCGAGGCGCTCCTCATGCAGCGATCATTGACCGATGCGGAGCTTCTCGCCGCAGCGGAGACGGCGGCGGACTTCCGCATCCTGCCGGATGCGACAGTGATCAAGATCGGCGGCCAGAGCGTCATCGATCGCGGTCGCGCGGCGGTCTATCCGCTGGTGGAGGAGATCGTCGCCGCGCGCAAGATCCACAAGATGCTGATCGGCACCGGCGCGGGCACGCGGGCGCGCCACCTCTATTCCATAGCGGCGGGGCTCGGCCTGCCGGCGGGCGTGCTCTCGCAGCTCGGCGCCTCGGTCGCCGATCAGAACGCCGCCATGCTGGGGCAGCTGCTCGCCAAGCACGGCATCTCCGCTGTGGACGGCGCCGGCCTCTCGGCTGTGCCGCTCTATCTCGCCGAGGTGAACGCCGTCGTGTTCAGCGGCATGCCGCCGTATAATCTCTGGATGCGCCCGGCGGCCGAGGGCGTCATTCCGCCCTATCGCACCGACGCCGGCTGCTTCCTCGTCGCCGAGCAATTCGGCTGCAAGGCGATGATCTTCGTCAAGGACGAGCAGGGTCTCTTCACCGCCAATCCCAAGACGGCGAAGGACGCGAAATTCATCCCGAAGATTTCCGTCGACGAGATGAAGGCGAAGGGGCTGCATGATTCGATCCTCGAATTCCCGCTGCTCGATCTCATGAAATCGGCGCGTCACATCCGCGAGGTGCAGGTCGTCAACGGCCTCGTCCCGGGCAATCTGACCCGCGCCCTGGCCGGCGAGCATGTCGGCACCATCATCACCGCGAGCTGAGATTTCGTCATGACCAAAACCGACAGCATCAAGCACGTCGCCTCGCCGCTCGCGCGCCAGACTCTGCTCGACGGCGATCTCACGCGTCCCGTCGCCGGCCGGCGGCCGATCCGCCTGCTCCCCTGGCTGCAGGTGGTGAAGATCGGCGGCCGCTCCATCATGGATCGCGGCGCCGATGCGATCATTCCGATCGTCGACGAGATCCGCAAGCTCCTGCCCGAGCATCGTCTGCTCATCCTCACCGGAGCCGGCGTGCGCGCCCGCCATGTCTTTGGCGTCGGGCTCGATCTCGGCCTGCCGGTGGGCTCGCTGGCGCCGCTGGCGGCGAGCGAGGCCGGGCAGAACGGCCATATACTGGCCTCGCTGCTGGCGCCGGAGGGCGTCTCCTATGTCGAGCATCCGACGATCGCCACGCAGCTGGCGATCCATCTCACCGCGACCCGCGCCGTGGTGGGCAGCGCTTTCCCGCCCTATCACCACCATGAGTTCCCCGGCGCGCGCATTCCGCCGCATCGGGGCGACACGGGCGCCTTTCTGCTCGCCGACGCCTATGGCGCCGCCGGCCTCACCATCGTGGAGGATGTGGACGGCGTCTACACGGCCGATCCCAAGGCGCCGGGCGGCGAGACGGCGCAGCTCATCCGCGAGACGAGCGCCGCCGAGCTGGCGGAGCACAAGGGCCCGCTGCCCTTCGACCGCGCAATGGTCGAGGTGATGGCGACGGCGCGGCACATAGAGCGCGTGCAGATCGTCAACGGCCTGGTCCCGGGCCGGCTTACCGCCGCGCTGCGCGGCGAGCATGTGGGCACGCTCGTGCATACGGGCGCGCGGCGCAACAGCTGACGGAAAAGCGGAGGCCGAGGGGGGCGGGGGCGCCTCTCGGCCTTTTGCCGGCGCCGCGCCGAGCGGGCGCTTATGAACGAACGCGGAAGGTAGTGTCGAGCATCTGCGAGGCGGCGTCGCTATTCCGACGGAATGGAACGCGCTCCGACTCTCGTCGCGCTGCGACTGATCCATCCATTGAGCTCGCGACATACGCATGACGGGTAAGAGACGAACGGCGGTTTTCGCGGCTGTGTTCACTGTCGGGCTGTGAGAGAGGCCAGAACGATCGTGTGAGGGTTTCCTCATCCTGAGGAGCCCGCGCAGCGGGCGTCTCGAAGGACGAGGAAGCCTTCATGCGCCGCCTTCTGGAGCTCGCCATCGTGCTTCGAGACGGCTCCTGCGGAGCCTCCTCAGCATGAGGGCGAGGGTGGCTGCCCTTCACCCGATTGCCCTATGAGAGCGGCCCTTATGAGTTGCATCGAGTGTTTAGGCGAGCCATGTCAGTTTGGCATCGTGAGCTGCGACATAGATAAATGCATTCCAGGCCCTGACGAATATCCAGCTGACAAAGCAGTCCTCGGGCGCGGACGGTAATGCCGGAGATGGCGGCGTGGCAAGCGTCTCGACCGCCCCGATGTCGATCACGACTTCGCCTTTAGCGTCATACGGGTAGCCAGTGCATGGCGGCTCGCAGACCAAAAAAAACAAACCTGACAGAGACACTTCTGCTTGCTTGTATGGTTCACGATCAGCAGCCGAGGACGCATCGCCGTCGGCCATCCAGATTTCAAGTGAAAGCTTCACCTTGCGGTTTACATAGTCAATCGTGACGACCTTCAACACTGAGTCGTGAAATCCGTTCGGTAGCGAAGCAGCAAGGTCATCAAGGGTCATAGCTGTAAGTCTGCCACAGGGCAGCAAAGCCGCACAGGGCTATTTTAATTGCCCGTGAACTCTTTGAACGGCCGCCAGGCGTCCAGATTTTCAATGGATAGCGGCGGCAAAAGTCGTCCAGCGCGTTCAGGCTCGCAAGCGTAACCCCCTCACCCCTCCCCGTGCAAATTCCTCTCCTCCATGCGCGCGAGGAAGAAGAAGCATACGGCGATGAGCATCGCGCCCACCAGAAACGCCGTGCGAAACGTCTCGCGCAGCGCTTCGATATCGGCGCCGCTCGCCGCTTTCGCCGCCAGCGCATCATGGCCGCCGCCGATGACGATCGCGCCGAATACGGCGACGATCAGCGCGGCGCCGAGCTGCCGGAAGAATTGCAGCACCGCCGTCGCCGTGCCGAGATTATGCCCCGGCGCCGCGCTCTGCACGCAGACCGTCGTCACCGGCAGCATGGTTCCGACGCCGAGCCCGACGATCGCCAGCAGCGCATCCAGCGCGGCGAGCGACAGATCGGCGAGAAATTGCCGCGCCGCCAGCAGCGCGAGAAAAGCCGCGGCCAGAGCGACGAGCGGCGCCGTCTTGTAATGGCGCACATGGCCCAGCAGCCAGCCGGAGATCGTCGCGCCGGTCACTGTCGCGACTGTCAGCGGGATCAGCGCGAGGCCGGACTGATCGGCCGAAAGGCGCAGCGCGCCCTCGAAATAGATCGGCATGAACATCGTCAGCGCGACGAAGGTTCCGAGGCCGAAGCCGCCGGAGAGAATGGCGTTGCGGATGACGTCGTCGGCGAGCACGGCGAGCGGGATCAGCGGCTCCTCGGCCGTCTTGGTGCGCCAGGCGTAGATCGCCCAGCCGGCGAGCGCGATGGCGAGCGGCCCCAGGACCGGCGCCGAGCCCCAGGGATAGCGCACGCCGCCCCAGGAGAGCGCCACCAGCGTCGCCACCGAGGCGGTGACCAGCAGCGCCGCGCCTGCGATATCGACGCGATGCGGATGGCGGCGCAGCGGCAGCTGCGCCAGCTTGAAATAGCTCATGAAGAAAGCCGCGAGTCCGAGCGGCACATTGATCCAGAAGATCAGCGACCAATGCAGATATTCGGCGAAGACGCCGCCGAGGATCGGGCCGCCGACGCTGGCGCCGGCGAAGACGACGGAAAAATAGGCGACCGCGCGGCCGCGCTCGCGCACGCTGACGAGATCGGCGATGATCGTCTGCGCCAGCGCGATGAGTCCGCCGCCGCCCATGCCCTGCACGGCGCGCGCGAGGGCGAGCGCGGTGATGTTCGGCGACAGAGCGCAGGCGATCGAGCCGAGCACGAAAGTGAAGATGCCGATGAGCAGCATCACGCGCACGCCATGAATATCGGCGAGCTTGCCATAGAGCGGCGTCACCGCGGTGGCGGCGACGAGATAGGCGGTGACGATCCAGGGCAGATGCGCGAAATCGCCGAGGTCCTGGCCGATCGTCGGCAGAGCGGTGGCGACGATGGTCTGGTCGAGCGCCGAGAGCAGCATGGCGAGGCCGAGCCCGACCATGATCGTCAAAATCTCGCCTCTGCTCAGATCGGCGCGCGAAAATTCCAAAGCGGGCTTGTTCACTCGTGGTGGTCCTCTGCGCGAATCGCCGGACGGAAGCCGGAGCGCGCGAGCATGGCGCCGTCGCGGCCGACGATGATGATCTCGAGCTCCGTCGCGCGATTTGCGAGTGCGCGGGCGGCGGCGTCGAAGGCCCGTCGCGCGATCGGCGCGGCGAGGTCCAGTCCTGCGGCGCGCGCGATCGCCAGCGCCTCGAGCGCGCTATTGGCGTTTCGAATCGCGGCGCCGGCGGCCTCGTTCGCGCCCAGGGCGCGGGCCGCCGCCGCGAGATCGTCCAAATCGACGGAGGACCGGCCGGAATGGAGGTCGAGCCGCCCCTGCGCGAGCTTGGTCAGCTTGGCGAAGCCGCCGGCGATCGTCACCCGCGGAACCGTATGGTGGCGCAGATATTTGAGCAACCCGCCGGCGAAATCGCCCATCTCGATCAGCGCCTCCTCGGGCAGGCCGTAGAGCTTGCGCACCGCCTCTTCCGAGGTGGAGCCGGTGGTGGCGGCGATATGGTCCAGGCCGCAGGCGCGGGCGACGTCGACCCCGCGGTGGATGGTGTCGATCCAGGCGGAGCAGGAATAGGGCACGACGATTCCCGTGGTGCCGAGAATGGAGAGGCCGCCGACGATGCCGAGCCGCCCGTTGAGCGTCGAGCGGGCGAGCGCCTCGCCTCGATCGACGGAGAGTTCGATTGCCGCGTCGGGCGTCACGCCCAGCTCGGCGGCGGCCTCCTCGATCGTCTGCCGCATCATGGCGCGGGGGACGGGATTGATGGCCGGCTCGCCCGGCGGCAGCGGCAGGCCGGGGCGCGTCACCATGCCGACGCCGGGCCCGGCCGCAAAGCTCACCCCCGCGCCCGGCGGCGCGTGGCGCAGGCGGGCGCGGATCAGCGCGCCATGGGTCACGTCGGGATCGTCGCCCGCGTCCTTCACCACGCCGGCCTCGGCATAGTCCGCGCCGCGCGTGAAATTCGCCAGCGCGAAGGCGACGCGCTTCCCGCCCGGCAGGCCGATCTCCACCGGATCGGGCGGCTCGCCGCCGGAAACGAGCGCGACGAAGGCCGCCCGCGTCGCCGCCGTGGCGCAGGCGCCCGTGGTCCAGCCGCGGCGCAGCGGCGGCTTTTTCGGCGGGTCCGGGCTTTGCGGCGCGTCTGTCATGGGGCGACACATAAACCGCATTCTCCCCTCGCGACACTGCGCGCGAGTTGGACTAGAAGAAGCCTCCTCATTCCGAGGAGCGAGACAGGGGGCCGAAATGACGCGCAATCTCCTCGATTTTCCGATTCTCCTCGCGCCGGCGGAGAGCGCGGGCGGCGGCTTCGCGCTGACCAGCCCCGATATCGCCGAGGGCGCGACCATCGACCGCAAATTCGTTTTCGACGATTTCGGCGGGACGGGCGACAATATCTCGCCGGAGCTGCGCTGGAGCGAGCCGCCGGCGGGAACCAGGAGCTTCGCGCTTTTCTGCCATGATCCGGACGCGCCGACCGGCGGCGCCGGCTTCTGGCATTGGCTCGTCATCGATATCCCCGCCGACGCGCGCGGGTTGAAGCAGGGCGCCGGAACGCCGGATGGCGCCGGCCTGCCTTCGGGCGCGAAGCCGATTCGCAGCGACTATGGCTTTTCTCACTGGGGCGGGCCCTGTCCGCCGGTCGGCGATCCGCCGCATCGCTATGTCTTCACCCTCTATGCGCTCGGCGTCGAGACGGTGGCGGCGCCCGAGGGCGCGACCGCCTCGCTGGTCGGCTTCATCGTCAATCAGAATGTCCTCGCCAAGGCGAGCCTCACCGGCCTCTACGGCCGCTGAGCTTTGCTCGAGGGACTGGCGGATCATCTCGCGCTCGCCGCGCTCGGTCTCACGATCGAGGCGGCGATCGGCTATCCGCAATGGCTGTTCGCCGCCATCGGCCATCCGGTCACCTGGATCGGGGCGCTCATCGCAGCGCTCGACGATCGGCTCAATCGCGATGACGCGTCGCCTCTCCTGCGTCGTCTCGCCGGCGTCGGCGCGATCGTCGTCATCGTCTCGATCGCGCTCGTCGTCGGCCTCGCGTTGCAGCGAGCCTGTCTCGCTCTGCCCTTCGGCGTCGTTCCGCTCGCCGTGCTGACCTCGAGCCTCTATGCGCAGCGCAGCCTCTATTCGCATGTGAGCGATGTGGCGGATGCGCTCGACCAATCGCTGGAGCGCGGCCGCGCCAGCGTGGGAAAAATCGTCGGACGCGATGTGTCGCGTCTCGACCAAGCGGGCGTGAGCCGGGCGGCGATCGAAAGTCTCGCCGAGAATTTCTCGGATGGCGTGATCGGCCCCGCCTTAGCCACGGCCTTGTTCGGCCTGCCCGGAGCGCTCATATACAAGGCCGTGAACACGGCCGACAGCATGATAGGCCATAGGACGATGCGACATGAAGCGTTCGGTTGGGCGAGCGCCCGGCTGGACGATCTCCTCAATCTCCCGGCCGCGCGCTTTTCCGCGCTCCTCATCGCCACAGGCGCCGCAATGACGGGAGCCTCCTTCACGCTCGCGACTTGCCGCGACGCGCTCGCGATCTGCCGCCGCGACGCGGGCGCGCACGCCTCGCCCAACGCCGGTTGGCCGGAGGCGGCGATGGCCGGCGCGCTGGGGCTGCGCCTCGGCGGGCCGCGCGCCTATGGATCGCATCTGGTCGACGGCGCCTGGCTCGGCTCGGGGTCCGCCGAGGCCTCGTCGAACGATATTCGGCGCGCTCTCGGGATTTTCCGATGCGCCGCGGCGACGGCGATCTGCGTTTTCGCAGGCGCTGCTCTACTGCTGCTCAGCAAATAGGCAAATTAGCTTATGCTTAGACGTAAGGAGTGAAAATTTTTCGGCGCCTCGCGTAAAACAGCGCCAGATTTCATTTCCCGTGACCTTGACTATGCTATAATTTCTTTTTTGTGCGTTGCAGCAAAGCTCGAACGAGCGGCTGCTGCGCATGAGGGGAGCGCGGAGAGATGGATCGGCTGTCGTACCAATTCTATGAGATGATGCATCTGGCGTTCGCCCCGGCGCGGGCGATGTCGGACGCCACGCTCACGACCTTCAAGAACCCGTTCAACCCCTTCGCGCACACATCCGTCGGGCGTAGCGTCGCCGCGGCGGCCGAATTGTTCGAGCGCATGACGCGCCGCTATGGCAAGCCGGTCTTCGGCCTGCCGGAGACTCTCATCGACGGCGTCGCGACGCCCATTATCGAGGAGGTCGTCTGGGAGCGCCCTTTCTGCCGGCTGCTGCATTTCCGCCGCGCCTTCCAGGGCGTCGCGCCGCGCCAGTCCAAGCTGCTGATCGTCGCGCCCATGTCCGGCCATTACGCGACGCTGCTGCGCGGCACGGTCGAGGCCTTTCTGCCGAGCCATGACGTCTACATCACCGATTGGTGCGACGCGCGCGCCGTGCCGGCGGAGAAGGGCGTCTTCGGCCTCGACGATTATGTGGATTATCTCGTCGATGCGCTGCGCCTGCTGTCCAAGCGCGACGATGGCGTTCCGCTGCATACGCTCGGCGTCTGTCAGGCGTCGGTGCCGCTCATTTGCGCCATTGCGGCGCTGGACGGCGAGGGCGGCGTCGACGCGCCCGAATCCATGGTGTTGATGGGCGGGCCGATCGATCCGCGCCGCAGCCCGACGGCGGTCAATCGCCTCGCGGTGGAGCGCGGCGTCGACTGGTTCCATCGCAATTGCATCCATAGCGTGCCCTTTCCCCACGCCGGGCTCGGGCGCAAGGTCTATCCGGGCTTTCTGCAGCTCTCGGGCTTCATGGCGATGAATCTCGAGAAGCATGTCGCCGCGCATTTCGACATGTTCAACCATCTCGTCGAGGGCGACGGCGAGCCGGCCGAGAAGCATCGCGATTTCTACGACGAATATCTCGCCGTCATGGACCTCGCCGCGGAGTTCTATCTGGAGACGGTGGAGAAGGTGTTCATCCGCCACGAGATCCCGCGGGGCCTGCTGCGCCATCGCGGCGAGATCATCGACCTCGCGGCGATCCAGCGCACCGCTCTGCTGACGGTGGAAGGCGAGAAGGACGACATCTCCGGCGTCGGCCAGACCTATGCCGCGCAAGAACTCTGCACGAGCATACCGGACTTGCGCAAGCAGCATTATCTGCAAGAAGGCGTCGGCCATTACGGCGTCTTCAACGGCTCGCGCTTCCGTCGCGACATCGTCCCGTGCATCCGCGATTTCTTCACGCGGGTGGAGACGAGGCAGGGCTGAGTCCGATTCGATCGGAGAAAGCGCCTGCTCGAGCGGCGGCCGGTGACGCGAATTCTCGTCAGGCCGGCAGCAGCCCCTTGCGCAGATTCTCCCCCGCCAGCGTGATGATGCGGCCGACGGCGGCGGGATCGGCGAGCCATGCTTCAATGCGCGGATGGGTGAGCTGCGCGGGCGTGCAGCGGCGATAGACCTTGTAGCACTCGGACAGATAATAGGGCAGCGTGATGAACTCGCCGACCTCGCTGGAGAGATGATAATTCTCCAGCTTGAAGGTGTAGCTCCCCTGCACGCCAAACCATTCGCCGATCGGCGGATAGATGGGGAAAATCTCCGCGCGTCCGAGATCGTCGATCGCATAATAGTCGATGTTGACGGCCGGCGTCGGCAGGCCGACGCGCGCAAACAGCTTTCTGGCGAGATCGAAGAGCACGAAGGGCTTCGGGTGGACGAGCGAATACATGAACGCGCCGCGCCGCGACCAATTGGCGATCTCGGGCGAGAGGTCCATGTCGAATTTGCTCTTGCTCGCCTCGACGAGCTCCGTCACCGCATCGTTCCACACGTCGAAATAGCCGAGCGCCTCGAAGACATTGCGGTTGAACAGCGCATGCGCCTCGTCGACCGAGAGGCCGCGCCGGAAGGCGAAGACCGCGAGCGCCGAATGATAGGGGCCGACAGGGCCGATGGTCGGCGCATGGCCGCGCGTCGCGTCGAGCAGATAGACGAGATCGGGATGAAAGGCGGCGAAGGTGACCGCCGGAAACAGGATGACCTTGTCGAGCAGCGCGCAGAGCTCCGCCGAGCCGCCGCCGCGCACCTGTCCGGGCAGAAACTCGTGGCTGAACACGTAATCATAGGTGGCGAGCGTTTTCGCCAGCAGCTTCATGTCGGCGAGCGGCGTGCCGATCGCCGAGAAATGCGAGACGCGCGCTGTCGGATCGAGCAGCTTCATCGCATAGCCGACGCCGAAAGCCTGGCAATTGCCGATGACCGCTATGCTCGGCCCGGTGAGGCGCGGGCCCTTCGAATAGAAGGGCGCGAGCCGCGGCGCGACGAGGTGATTGTACCAGGAGCGGATGATCTGTCGGTCGATCTGTGACAACATGCGCGCGTGACGCCATTTCGTCGCGGCCCGAAAACGATGTCGGGGCCGAAGGATGACAAGCGCCCGGTCGCCGTCTATGCTCCCGGTCGCATCGATGAGGCCGCCGCTATCGTCCGTTCCCGGCGCGCCGTCTTCGCCTCTATGAGGCGGACCGCGCGTCTTTCGATGAACCGGCTCGACGAGCCCTGCGGCCGGCGGCTTTCCAGGAGACCCACAATTGGCGGAACATCCCTATAGCTCCCTACCCGACCATCGCTTCTGGCGCAAGGCGGTGACGCAGACGCCGCCCTTCGCGATCGATCCCATTCTCTCCACCCCTTTCAAAATCTCGCTGCAAGACAGAGTGGCGACCGGCGGGAGTTGTTTCGCGCAAGAAATCGCTCAGAAACTAAAGGCCAGCGGCTACCATTATTATCTCGCCGAGCAGCCGCCGGAGGGGATGTCCGCCGCCGAGGCGGAGCGCCGCAATTATTCGATGTATTCCTGCCGCTACGGCAATCTCTACACCACGACGGCGCTGCTTCAGCTGTTCGATCGCGCCTATGGGGCGTTGAAGCCGGAGCTCGTGCATTGGGTGCGCCAGGAGGACGGCCGCATCGTCGATCCCTTCCGCCCGAGCATAGAGCCGGACGGCTATGAGTCGATCGACGAGATGCTGGCCGAGCGCGAGCGGCATTTTGCCGCCGTGCGCAAAATGTTCGAGACGCTGGACGTCTTCGTCTTCACCTTCGGCCATACGGAATCCTGGCGCTGTCGCAGCGATGGCGCGGTGCTGCAGCAGGCGCCCGGCGTCGCCGGCGGCGTCTGGGACCCGTCGGTCTTCGCCTTCCACAATATGACCGTGTCGGAGGTGGTGCGCGACTTCCTCGCCTCCATCGACCGCATTCGCTCGGTCAACGCCAATTCCCGCATCATCCTCAGCGTCTCGCCGGTCGGCATCATCGCCACCTACGAGGATCGCCATGTGCTCGAGGCCAATTCGGCGATCAAGGCGATTCTGCGCGCCGCCGCCGACGAGGTGGTGCGGGCGCGGCCCAACATCGCCTATTTCCCCTCCTATGACGTCGCCACGGCGCCGCCCAATGTCGCCCGCTTCTATCGGGAGGATGTGCGGCGCATAAATCCCTTCGGCATCAGCCAGACGATGCGCATGTTCTTCGACCATTTCACCGAGCGCGAGACGCAGACGGCCAAGATCGAGCCGTTGAAATTCGACGTCGCGGCGGAGGCGGAGAGCAATTCCCGCATCGTCTGCGACGAAGAGGCGATCGAAACCGCGTGACCTAGAGCTTATATATCCTCTGTTGCTGTTCGAACGGAGGATTACGCCTCATGGTCACGGGCTCGCTCGCTCTCGCTGTCGCCGGCGCCTTCACGGGGGCGTCTCTCTACGTCAATTTCGTCGAGCAGCCCGCGCGGCTGAAGCTCGACGACACCGCGCTCATGAAGGAGTGGGAGACCTCCGATCATCGCGGATTCGCGCTGCTCGCCGGCCTCTCGCTGCTCTCGGCGATTCTCGGCTTCGTCGATTACAAGACCTCGGACGATGTGCGCTGGCTCGCCGGCGCGGCGGTGATCATCGCCGCCTGGCCGTTCATGTTCTATGCTATCTCGCCGCTCGACAATCGCATTCTCGCCTTGATCGCCGCCGAGGACGGTGCCGACGCGCGCAAGTCGATCGTGCTGTGGGGCAAGGTCGAGCTGGCGCTCACCGCGCTCGGCGCGCTGGCGGTCGCGCTCTTCGTCTTCGCCAGCGGCTGAGGCGGCGCGGCCGAAGATTCGACATGATGCTCGTCGATCCTTCTCCTCCACAGCAGAAGGAGGATCGACATGACCCGCTCTTTCGCGGAATTTCTAGCGCCCTCCGCCGGGGCGCTGCTGGCCGCCGCTATGGCGGCGACGCCGGCAGCCGGCGCCTCGTCCAATGATCCGCGCGGCGTCTGGCTGCGGCCGGAAGGCGGCGTGCAGTTCAGCTTCTATGATTGCGAGGGCGGCAAGCTCTGCGCCAAGGTCGTCGCCGCACGGAACGCCGAGGACCGCTCCTCCATCGGCGCGGTGATTCTGCGCGGCGCCAGGCAGACAGGGCCCAATGAATGGGCCGGCCAGCTCTTCAATGTCGAGGACGGCAAGACCTATGACGGCTTCATCACGGTCAAGAGCCCGACGCGATTGACGCTGAAAGGGTGCCTCTGGGGCATGTTGTGCAGCGACGAGACCTGGACTCGCATCTCCGCCCCGCCGGCGGCGCACGCCATGATCGACGCCGATCTGAGATAGGCCGCGCGTCAAAGCTCGTTGGAATAGACGCGGATCGATTTGATCTCGAAGCGCGCCGGCAGCGCGCTCTTGTCGATGGGGCCGCCCCAGGAGCCGCCGAGCGCGAGATTGATACGAATATGCATCGGCTGCCGCAGCGGATCATCGGCGCCGCGCGGCGCGACGGTGAGCACGCGGCGGCCGTCGATGGAGACGGCGATGGTCTCGGCGCTCCAATCCAGACGATAGACATGCCATTGCGTGGACAGCGTCGGCACATTGGTCTCCGCCGACCAATTGGTCAGCTCGTCCAGCGTCGGCCCGCCATGGGCGCTGGTGAAGGCGATGTCGGGCTGCTTGCCGACCGCCTCCAGAATGTCGATCTCGCGATAGGGCGGGCCATCATTGCCGAGCATCCAGATCGCCGGCCAGGTGCCGGCGCCTTTCGGCGCGCGCGCCACGATCTCGACGGCGCCATAGCGCATGGAGCGCCGCGACACGATGCTGCCGGAGGTGAATTCGCCGCAGAGCGTCGAGCGCGTCCAATCATTGGAGGCGCGGTCGTAGAGCGGATTCACGACGCCTTCCGCGCGGCCTTCCAGCACCAGCGCGCCATTGGCGACGAAGACATTCGACGGCCGGTAATATTGCGCCTCGCGATTGCGGATGAAGCCGGACTCATAGGACCAGAAATTCTCGTCCAGCGCGCCGGCGCGCGAAAAATCCTCCTCATGGACGAGCCGCGCCGGCGCCGAGCGCTTGGTCTCGGCGGCGTGGCTTTTGCCGGCGAGGGCGAAGGTCGCGACGCCGAGCGCGCAGAATAGCAGCGCGGCGGCGTCCGCGCGCCGATCGAGGCGCGTCGAAACGCGAGGGAGCGAGGGCGCGGCGACCAAGTCGGGTTTTCGCGCGCGCGTCAGCAGGCGGCGACGGAGAAAGGCGAGCATCGGCTTTTCGATGAAGAGATGGGTGAGGACGCCGGCGACGATGGAGAGCGACAGCGTCGAGACGACGGCCGCCATGCCGAGGAGCGGCTGATCGACCGGAACATGCAGCGCCTGCGCCGCGACGCGCGCGAGCGTCAGCACGATCGGATGCGCGAGGTAGATCGAATAGGAGGCGTCGCCGAGCAGCAACAGCGTGGACGAGCGCGGCAGCCGCCCATGCGCCTCCTTCGACAGCAGGCCGAGCAGAAGCGCAGCCGAGGCGATCCCCGTCTGCACGCGCGTGAAATCGTCGGCGTCGAACATCACGACGATGACGAAGCTTCCGGCGCCGATGAGCATGGCCGCATAGCGCGGCGCGATCGCCGCCGTTTTCCCGCGCAGGAAGAGATAGCCGACCGCCGCGCCGATGACGAATTCGAGGATGATCGGATTGCAATAGATGTGCGGAAACGGCTCGACCGGCAGAAAGGCGAGATAATAGGCCGCCGCCGTCGAGAAGAGCAGAGCGAGCGTCGCCAGCCGCAGGCGGATCGATGGAAGGACGAGCAGCGCCGCGAAGACGACGTAGAAATAGATCTCGTAATTGAGCGTCCATCCCAGCTTGAAGAACGGCGTGTAATTGCTCTCGAGCGGATTGAAATGCGGGATGAACAGCAGCGACCGCGCGACATGATCGAAGGTCGCGAGATTATGCAGCATGGCCGCCGGCCAGACGAGGCAGACGGCCAGGATCGCGAGCGTGAACAGCCAGTAGAGCGGGGCGATGCGGATGAAGCGGCGCGCCAGAAATCGGCCGGGCGTGGTCGGCCGCTGCGCGGTGACGACCATCATGATGAAGCCGCTGATGACGAAGAACAGATCGACTCCGGCCGCGCCGAAGGCGCGCGGCGTCGGCCAGTAGAATTGCTCCGTGTAGACGCCGGTATGGCTGAAGACGACGAGGATCGCGGCGGCCGCCCGCAAATATTGGACGGCGCGGATTTCCTCGCCTCCGTTTGCGCTGCTGTCCGACATCGCCGTTCCTTTCGACACAACTCGCCATCGCGGCCGCCAGGGCCACGGAACATGTGCCAATCGGGGACGGTCCCGACGGCTCGCGCGATCGGTTGAAGGAAACATGCCAACGGATGGGGAACGCTCGAGCCTGCGCTCCCGGCGACCTCAGCGGATCGCCTGGGCGGCGGCGCTTTCGGCGGCGGCCCGCGCGACCTCGGCGGCGAGCGGGCCGATGAGGATGAAGGCGAAGCCCGCGGCGCGCCATTCCACCGCGGCGAGGCCGGGCGCGGTCTTGGGCGGGGCGGCGGAAGGATGCTCGCCGCCGGCGCGCTCGAAGTAAAGCGCGGCGCGGACGCCGCCGGAGGATTGGTAGATCAGCAGGCCGGCCGGCGCGAGAACGCCCGGAACCAGCCTGCCGCCGACAAGCTCGAGCCCGGCTTCGGTCAGATCGGGCAGGCGTCCGAAGCCGGCGCGCTCGCCGAGCCAGAGCGAGAGCTCGCCTTTGCGGTCGGCGCCGATCTCCACCGGCCGCGCATCCTGCGCGAAGGTCTGATAGGCGAGCTGGGCGTGGCCGACGAGGCCCGGCGGCTCGATGATGGCGCGCTGCGCGGGGGCAGGCGGCGAGGCGGGGCCGGTGAAGGCGAGCAGCGCCGCTCCCGCCACCACGGCGCCGGCGAGCAGCGTCAGCAGCGACATGACGATGGCCGGCCGGCGCGGGAGCCTGCGGCTCGTGTCCGACCGCCGCATGGCCCGCAGCGAGGCCCCCTTGCTGGGGCTGAAGCGCGCCCAATTGACGCCGGAGCCGAAGCTGCGGGTGAGGCTCGTCACCGAGGCGGTCCGCAGTCCGGCGGGCACGGGCTCCTTCACCGTCTGCGCGAAAGCCGCGCGCAGCGCCGCATTCTGGCGCCGCCAGCCCTCGACCAGCGCAGCGTCCTCGGCGTGGCCGTGCAGATGGTCCTCTATGCGCCGGCGATTCTCGGCGTCGAGCTCGCCGTCGACGAAAGCGTGCAGCTCGGATTCGTCGACATGCTCGCGGGGGCTCATCTTCCGGGCTCGCTATTTCACGACGCGAAGATGCGGCCCGGGCCGCCGGCCGGCGTCGGCCCCCGGCGACGGATGGCGGTCCAGCGCGGTCAGCGCCGAGCGGGCGCGCATCAGCCGCATCAGCGCCACCGGCCGATCGGTGCGGGTGATGCGCGCGACCTCGTCGTAAGTGAAGCCCTCGAGCACGACGAGCAGAAGCGTCTCGCGCTCCTCGAAGGGGAGATCGGCGAGACGATGCATGATCGCCGGCTGGCGCAGCGACGGACGATGCGGCGCGGCGGAGCGCAGCCGACGTTGCGCGGCGTGGGTCAGGCTGGCGTAGAGGTCGACGCGAAGATCGAGAACGGCGTTGGGTGAATCGCGCCTCGGGGAATCGAGCTTGGACTCGTCGGCCGTGGTCTGCAGCGCGGTCTGGACGAGCTCGTCCGCCACATCATTGACCGCGCCGGAAAGCAGCGCGCGAGCATAGCGGCGCAGGCCCGGCGTGAGCCTTTCCAAGGTCTCGTCGAAATCCTCCGCCTGTCCCATCGCTCGGCCCGTCTCGCGCGGCCCTCGACGCCTCGTCCGCGCGGCGCTGGTTCTGTTTCATCCCCAGTGGATATTATGCCAGTCCGGCGCGATTGACTATCTCCGCGCCCTGAGATTTATGTGTTTTTGCATGTCGAGCCGCATGCGAGGCCAAAGACGCCTCCGGTCGGTCGGCCCGCTCCAGGCGCTCAGCGCGCGCGCCAAGCTCACGCGAAAGCTCGCACGCATTTTGCGCAGCCCTCCAACGGCGTTGCCGACAGGCGGCGGACCCCCCGCCTCTCGATCGCAGATTTATGGACCTTTGCTCCCATGTCGCAACCGGAACCGACGTCGAACGGCAGTCTTTTCAGCGGCGTTCTCGCCGGCAAGCGCGGCCTCGTGCTGGGCGTCGCCAATAATAAATCGATCGCCTGGGGCATAGCCAAGGCCGCGGCCGACGCCGGCGCCGAGCTCGCCCTCACCTTTCAGATCGAGGCGCTGGAGAAGCGTGTGCGGCCGCTCGCCGCCGAGATCGGCGCGACGGTGGTCGGGCGCTGCGACGTTTCCGAGCCGGAGACGATCGACGCGGTCTTCGCCGAGGTCGAGAAGCTGTGGGGCAAGATCGATTTCGTCGTTCATTGTCTCGCCTTCTCGGACAAGGACCAGCTCGACGGCCGCTATGTCGACACGACGGCCGAGAACTTCACGCAATCGCTGCTGATCTCCTGCTTTTCCTTCACGGCGGTCGCGCAGCGCGCCGAGAAGCTGATGACCGAGGGCGGCTCGCTGCTCACGCTCACTTATTACGGCGCCGAGAAATGGATGCCGCATTACAATGTGATGGGCGTCGCCAAGGCCGCGCTCGAGGCCTCGGTGCGCTATCTCGCCGCCGATCTCGGCGAGAAGAACATTCGCGTCAACGCCATTTCCGCGGGGCCGATCAAGACTCTGGCGGCGTCGGGCATCGGCGACTTCCGCTATATTCTGCGCTGGAACGAATATAACGCGCCGCTGCGCCGCGTGGTGACGATCGAGGAAGTGGGCGAGACGGCGGTCTATCTGCTCTCGCCCATGGCGCGCGGCGTCACCGGCGAGGTGCTGCATGTCGACGCCGGCTATCATGTCGTCGGCATGATGAATCCGGGCGCCGCGCCGAAAATGGCCTCGCTGCTGGCGCTGCTGCCGCAGCATACGACCGAGGCGAAATAGGACGCCGGATAAGGGCGCCGGGCGAGCGATCGGATAGCGAGCCCGAGGGCTCGCATCCTGCGCCCTCAGCGGAACTTCACGGTGAGGTCGGTGCCCACGGCGCCGGTCTCGACGCTCGGCCCCTGATCGGAGACGATCAGCGAGCCGCCGAGCCACAGCCGATCGGCGATCTTCTGGCGCACCTCGTCGGAGAGCTCGATGCGATCCAGCGCATCGGCGGCGCTGGAGGCGGGGCCCATGGGCGCCGCGCTGCGCTCCTCCACCATGCCTTTCCTCTTATGCGTGGCGCGCGCCTCGGCGATGCGCGGCGGCATGGAGAGAACCGACCATTTGAGCGCGCCATTGTCGCCGGTCGCCGTGGCGATATAGAGATGCGAGCCGAGCGGGCGCTCCGGCTCGCGGATCGTCGCCGGCGCGTCGAAGATCGGCGTCAGCCCCTGGCGCACATAGATGCGCTGATTCTTCTTGCTCACCAGCACCGAGATCGGCGCGGTCCGCAATTGCGCATCCTTCTCCGCCTTGGCCGCGGCGGCCGAGGCTTCCGCCGCCTCGCGGGAGCGGCGCGCGGCGTCGACATATTCGGCGTCGCTCGCATCGTAAGCGGTCTTGGCGGCGTCGCGCCGCGCCTTGGCCTCGGCGAGGGCGGCTTCGGCCTTGGCCTTCGCCGCTTCGGCGGGGCTCGCGCCGTCATTGGTGGTCTGATCGGGCTTTGCGGTCGCGACCTCCTGCCGTTTGGCGGCGGCGGTCTCGGCGGCCTTGGCGGCGCTTTCGGCCTTGGCGCGGGCGAGGATCTCGACCGCTTCGGCGGAGCGCAGCTCGGCCGAGGCGCGCGCGGTCTCCTGCCGCTTGGCGTTCAGCGCGAGCGAGGCTTCGGTCGCCGCCTTGGAGGCTGCGGCCGCCTCGGCTGCCGATTTGGTCTTCAGCTCATCGGCGTAGCGCCGCGGATTGAGCAGCGGCGCGGGGCCGCCATCGGCGAAGCCGTCGCGCAGCCCGGCATCGGCGAGCGTCGCCGCCGAGGCCTCCGTCGGCGAGCGCATCTGCGGCGTGGGCAGCGCCGGATGCGAGATTTCGGTGGGCGCGAGATCATAGGGCGCGATGACGACGCGCTCGCCGATGCGCGTCATGCCCCACAGCTTCTGAGCGAAGGCGCCCGGCAGGCGGATGCAGCCGTGCGAGGCCGGATGGCCGGTCACATGGCCCGTGTGCATGGCGACGCCGGACCAGGTGATGCGTTGCATGAAGGGCATGGGCGCGCCGGAATAGAGATTGGAGCGGTGGAAGCGCTCGCGGCCGAGAATGGTGAACATTCCCTCCGGCGTAAGATGGCCGGGCACGCCGGTGGAGATCGTCGAGCGGTCGACGAGGCCGTTGTGATTATAGATGGAGATATGCTGGCCGCTGAGCGACACCACCGCGAACAGCGGCCGCGCGAGGCTCACATTTTCGATCGGCTTGGCGTCGGAGACGGATTTTCCCCGCTTCCCATGGCCCTTCCGCGGCGCCCTCGGGGCGTCGGCGTCGGAAGAGGAATAGCCCAGCGCCGCGGCGGGTCTCGCCTCCAGGGCGAGACTATAGGCGATGACGCTCGCGGCGCAGACCGCGGAAAAGGCGCGAACGCAGACCCTGCGGCTGCGGCTTACAGCAGCGACTTCCGACATGACTCGAAAACTCCCGACGCACACGAACTCGTTGCTCGACCAGATAACGCGCCCTTCCGATCTGGACAGAGCGTCACCCTCGCCTGCATTGCTCTTATTGGTTAACGATCGGCTGACATCTATGCGCCGACGCACGTTGCGACGATTTGTGACGCATTTTCCCTATTCGCGGCGCCGAGCCTCGAGGCCGTTCGCCGCTTTCGCTCGCCTCGCGCGCGCCACCGCCCATGGCGAGTCCTATCTGACGACACGGCTTCATCGGAGACGAAGATCGTGGCGAATTCATTTCGAAACACGTTGGGGCGGCTCACCGCGCTGCCGCTCGTCCTTGCGCTCTCGCTCGCCCCGGCCGCGGCCTGCACGAGCTTTCTGCTGAAGTCCGCCGACGGCTCGCCCGTCTACGGCCGCACGCTGGAGTTCGGCTTTCCGCTCGAATCGGAGGCGATCGTCATCCCGCGCCATTACGCCGCGCGGGCGACGGGGCCGGAGGGCAAGCCCGGATGGGGCTGGAAGTCGCGCTATGCGATCGCCGGCCTCAACGCTTTCGGCCTGCCGGTCGTCGTCGATGGGCTGAATGAAAAAGGCCTCGCCGGCGGCATTCTCTATTTTCCGGGCTTCGCCGGATATGCGGACCCCGATTCGGCCCACCCCGATTCGGCCGATCGCCGCCATGCGCTCGCGCCCTGGGACTTTCTCACCTGGGCGCTGGGCAATTTCGCCAGCGTCGCGGAGGTTCGCGCGGCGCTCGACACGATCGCTATCGTCGATCTCGTCCAGCCGACGCTCGGCATCGTCCCGCCCTTCCACTACACGCTGCACGACGCCAGCGGCGCCTCGCTCGTCATCGAGCCGATCGGCGGCCGGCTGAAAGTCTATGACAATCCGCTGGGCGTGATGACCAACGCCCCCTCTTTCGACTGGCACCTCACCAATCTGCGCAATTATGTGAAGCTCTCGCCGGTCGACGCCGCGCCGCTGAAGATCGCCGGGGAGAGTTTCGCCCCGCTCGGCGCGGGCTCCGGCCTGCTGGGCGTTCCCGGCGATCCGACCCCGCCCTCGCGCTTCGTGCGCGCGGTGGGCCTCACCCTCTCCGCCGAGCCGCAGAAGACCGCCGCCGAAACGGTGCGCCTCGCCGAGCATATTCTCAATAATTTCGACATTCCGATGGGGCTGGTGCGCGTTTCGCCGCAGGAGACGTCGCGTTTCGAATACACGCAATGGTCGTCGATCGCCGATCTCTCGGGGCGCGTCTACTATGTGAAGAGCTATGATAATCAAGCGCTGCGCAGCATCGACCTGACGAAGTTGGAGCTCGAGGGCCGCAGCGTGCGGGCGGCCCCGCTGCGACCCTCCTCGAGGGCGGCTCCGGTCGAATTTCCCAAACATTGAGGCCAGATCGTCGAGAACGCCTTGTCATGGGTGAGGCTTTTTGTTAGACGGGCCGCCTGCCGGAGCTTCGGTCTCGATCGAGGCGCCCCGGAGCGGTCGTGGCGGAATTGGTAGACGCGCTAGCTTGAGGTGCTAGTTGGGCAACCAGTGGAGGTTCGAGTCCTCTCGACCGCACCAAGTCTCGAGGACACGAGGGTCCTTGCCTTTCGGCGCGGCGTTCGGCCGTAGGCCGATGTCGGCGAAAGCCTCTCCCCGGTCGGAAGTCCCGCGCTGTCGTCGCGCCATCTGGCCGAAGCTGGATGGAAAGCGCGCGCCGGCGGCGAAGATCGGACGAATTCCCGCGTCTGCCGTAGATTCTATTGTAGAACGCTCGAGCGTCGACGCCGAATGAGAGAAGCGGCGGCCGGCCGATAGAGAGCGTCGATAGAGAGCATGGAATTCAAAAATGTCGGCTCGCGTATTCAATTGGGACAGGTTCGTAAAATTATTTCAGCGCAAGGAGCCGACATTCGATCGTTACGTGGACGCTCTTCCCACGCATCAGAACGCCATTGACGCGATCGAAGGCTGGAGCACTGCTTTTCCCGAGGCCTATAACGTGAAGGCCGGCGTCGTGCCGACCTTTTATGACGCGCGAATCTTCTGGGCCATCGAATGTTTCGGCGCGCTCGACGGCCGCGAGGTGCTGGAGCTCGGCCCGCTCGAGGCCGGCCACACCTATATGCTGGAGAACGCCGGCGCGGTGGTCGACGCGGTGGAGGCGAATCAGCTCGCCTTCATGCGCTGCCTCGTCGCCAAGGAAATTTTCCGGCTGCAGAAGGCCCGCTTCTGGCTCGGCGATTTCGTCAAATGGCTGGAGCACACCGACAAGAGCTATGATCTGATCGTCGCCTCCGGCGTGCTGTATCATCAGCACGATCCGCTGCGGCTGCTCGAGCTCATCGCGCAGCGCGCCTCGGCGGTCTTCATCTGGACGCATGTCGTGTCGGATGCGATGCCGCTGTCCGATCCGCGGCGCAGCGTCTTGTCGAATCTTCCCGAGGAGCATTCCTTTCACGGCGTCACCGTGCGAGCCTATCCGAGAAGCTATATACGGGCGGAGGCGAATCCGGCCTTTTGCGGCGGCATGCGCGACGACCATCGTTGGCTCGACAAGGACGATCTGCTCGCCGCGCTGCGGGCGCTCGGCTTCGACGATATTCGCACGACCCATGACGATCCGAACCACTTCTTCGGGCCGGCCATATCGATCTTCGCGCGCAGATCGTGACGGCCTGCGTCGGTAGAATGAGGCGGGGCTGGAAGGCGATATGAGAGTGCTGCTGCTCGGCGGCTCCAACGCCGGCGTCTATTTCGGCTGGGCCTCGCAATTGCAGGCGCTCATGCCGGAACATGAGATCGCCAATCGGTTTCTCGGCGCCGTCGGCTCGCTCTATGGCCTCGTGCGCCTCCAGGAGGCGGAGCAGCGCGAGCAGGCGCCGCCCGATCTCGTCGTTTTCGAATATGCGCTCAACGACATTATTCTGCTCGACGCCGGCTTTGCGACCACCGCCCTCGTTCACGACGCTCTCGCCAGCGTCGCGCAGCATTGCGCGGAGCGCGGCGTCCCGCTGCTGTTCTTGTGCCTTCGTCCGCGCCCGACGGGACGAGCGCGCATCTACTCCTGCGTGAGGCGCGTCGAGCGCGTCTACGACGGCGTCGCGAAGGCGCATGGAATGGCGCGCTGCGTGACGCTGGACACGATCTTCGGCCGTGAGCGTTTCGAGGATTTCGTCGACGCCCATCATCTGACCGCCGAGGCGTCGCGGCGCTGCGCGGAAGTGGTCGCCGAAATCATCTCCCGCGGCGAAATCCCGGTTCCGAGGGCCAGCCGGCTTCACACGCCTATTTTCGACTATGTTCCGGCGACGGCGGCCGCGCCGCAGGGCCGCTGCCGCAGCCTGGACATCGAAGCGACGGTTTTTTCCGGGACCTTTCTCGAGATCGCACGGCCCGGCTCCAGCCGCTGGCCCGGCCGCGGCCGGCTCGCCGGGCTGATGCTGCGCTCGACGGAGGCGAGCGGGCTGTTTCGCATCGCGGCCGGCGGGCGGGCCTACGTCCGGACAGCGCAATCGAGCATGCGCGAGATCGTGCCCAATCTCATTCTTCTGCATTATGTTCGGCGGCGGCCCTGGGCGGAATTCGATCTCGAGATCGCGATGCCCGACGACGAAAGCGCCCTGGCCGGCCTGCCCGAGGACAAGGCGTTGCTGCCGGCGCAGCCGCAGACGCCGTTCGCGGAGCAGACATTGCAGATCGCCGGCGTCATGTTCTGGCGTCCGTCCTTCTGGCGGCGCTGGCTGGGGTTTTTCCTGCTGCGCTTTCGTCGCTGACGGCGAAGTTCCCGCTAGACCAATGGCCTCCGAGCGTCTCGGCCCAGCGGCGACCACAATTGGACGGCAGTGTCCGCCGCGCTGACGCGAAGAACCAGAGAGGGTCCTGCCATTCATGTCCGACGAGACGAGTGATCACACGGTCGATCTGAGCGACCCTTCCGAATATGAAGACATCGTCTCTCAGCGCGCCATCGCCTTCTGCCACCTCGCCAAAGTCGCCGATTCCGTCCGCGACGAGCAGGTCAAGGAACAGTGCCTCATCATGCTGCGCAAGCTCAACGCCAGCATAAGGGCGCCCTCGACCGCCGATGTGCGCTCGATCGACGGCGGCCAGCACTGACGCGCGCTCAAAGATGCTGGAGCCGGGCGGAGATCGCCTGCCGCGCCTCGCCGAGGCGTGCGCCGAGCGCTTCGAGACGATCGGTCGTGTCCCGCGCCCCCGTGTCCGCGCCGCGCGCTTCCGTTTCGCGAGCCTGGGCCAGGGCGGTTTCGTAATCTTCGGCCGCATCGCCGAGCGCGACGGCGCCGATGGCGCGCGCCGCGCCTTTGAGCGTGTGGACGAGATCGAGTCGCGCCTTGTGGGAGGCGGCCGCCGCCAGCTTGCCGCCAAATTCCGCGGCTTGGGCCTCGAACAGCGTCAGAAGCTCGTCTTCGAGCGCGACGTCGCCCATCGTCTGCCGCGAAAGATAGGCCCAGTCGATCGCCGGCTCTCCCGCTTCGGGCGCCGCTTTCGAGGCTCGAGGGTTCTCACCATCCGTCATCCTACGTCTCCGATCCGCTGCCGCGGGAAAAGCCGCGCTTTTCCTGTGGATTGCGCCCCAGTCGCGCGAGCGGCGGCGGCGATTGCGCTCGCCGGGCCGAATCGGGCGTCGTATTCTTATTCGAATCAACTCTATGTAAGCATTGCCCGTGATTTCCGGCCCAGCTTCCGATCGCCCGTTTCGTTCCGCTCGAGGCTGAACGCGAAGCACCTTCCTCCAGTCGCGTTAACGACGATTTCGATTGCCGGCGTGGCCCGGTTTCATTTGCGCGCCGACAGCGGTAATATTTGGTTAATCTTTTCTGCTCGATGTGAACGGCGAAGTAAGGTGAGCGGCGTCATAAAGCGGAACCATGACCGCTCGGAGAGGTGACGATGGCGAAATCGGGCAAGCCCCAGGACGCGGCTATCGCTGCGCTGTCGGCGGTCGAAGAGGCGTTGAATCTGGGCGTGGAGCCCGCCGCCGAGGCCGCGACGGACACGGGCGACAAAGCCTCGTCGTCGGCCGACGCGGGCGCCAAGTTCCTGGATAAGGCCGAGGGCAAGGGTCAGGCCAAGACGGCCCCCGGGTTCAACTTCAGCCTGCCGTCGTCGCGTCGTCAAGATGCGCGGGAGACCGCTGCGCGCGAGAGCGCGGCGCGGGAGAACGCCCGTCCGGCGGAGGGCTCCGCGTCGTCGGGCCGCGCCGCCGCTGCGGCCAAGCCGCCGGTCGCCCCGGCCGGAGCGCCGGCCAATGACGATCGGCAGACGATCGGCGAGCTGCGCGCGGCGCTGCAGGTGCGTCCCAACACCGCCATTCTCGGCTACACTTTCCTGTCCATCGCCGCCTGGGCGCTGCTCTGGACCTTGTTCGTCTATTTCAATCAGGGCGAGATTCTCGACCACGAGAACGCCTCCTTCCTCGCGCCCAAGCCGGTGCTGACGCTGCTGGCGCTGCTGGCGCCGATCGTCTTCATCTTCGTGACCGGCGTGATGGCGCGCCGCGCCCATGAGATGAAGCAGGTCGCCAATTCCATGGCGGAAGTGGCGATACGGCTGATCGAGCCGGAGACCATCGCCACCGAGCAGATGGTGACGCTCTCGCAGGCGATCCGCCGCGAGGCCGCCTCGATGGGCGACGGCATAGAGCGCGCGCTGGCGCGGGCCAGCGAGCTCGAGATCATCGTGCGCACCGAGGTCTCCAATCTCGAGCGCTCCTATTCCGAGAACGAGCGCCGCATTCGCGTGCTCATCGACGAGCTGACCCGCGAGCGCGAGGCGATCCTCGTCAACGCCGACAACGCCCGCACGGCGCTGCTCGGCGCGCGCGAGTCGCTGTCGGCGGAGCTGCAGACGAGCTCCTCCCATCTCGCCGAGACGGTGAGCGAGGCCGGCGGCCGCGTGACCGCCGCGCTCGGCTCCAAGGGCGAGGAGATTCGTCTCGCGCTCGAGCACGTCGGCGACGGATTCAACTCCACGCTGTCGACGCGCGGCGAGGATATGGTGCAGCGTCTCTCCGTCGCCGGAGAGACGATCGCGGCCAGCCTCAATCTGGCCTCCGAGGAGGTCACGCGCCGCTTCTCCGACGGCATCGCCGAATCGGACCGCAGGCTTCAGGAGCGCGGCGACGCCCTCGCCGCCGATTTCGAGTCGCGCGGCGCCTATGTCGTCGAGCGGCTCGACTCGATCGGCGGATCGCTCGTGCAGGCGGTCGGCGACCGTGGCGACAGCTTTGTCGATCGTCTCGCCGAGACCAGCGGGCGCGTCGACGAGGCGATCGAGACCCATGGCGGCGCCATCGAGCGCTCGCTGCTCATCGCCTCGGAAAGTCTCGCCGCCCAGCTCTCCGACAGAGTGGCGGCGACGGAATCGGCGCTCAAAACCGCCGGCGACCGCGTCGCCGAGCTGCTGGACGAAACGCGCGAGCGCGCCCGCGGCGACCTCGAGGCGCATGGCGCCGGGCTGCACGAGCGTTTCGCGCAGACTCTGGCCGAGAGCGCCGGCGCCTTCACCGAGCAGGCCGACACGTTGCAGGAGCGTTTCGCGGCCGTCGCCGGAGAGGCGATCGTCGCCATCGCGTCGCATGGCGACCGCGTCACCGAGACGCTGGCCGACCGGCTCGGCGCCTTCGAGGAGACCGTGATCGTCCATGGCGGCGAGATCGCGACGCGTTTCGCCGAGCAGGGCGAGCAGATCAGCGCGGCGCTGACCCAGGGCGTCGCCGAATTCGAGCAGAGCGTCGCGCTGCGCGGCTCCGAGGCGATGGCGCGTCTCCTGGAAGAAGGCGCGCGTCTCGGCGCGGCGGTGTCGGACGGTCTCGCGGCTTTCGAGGAGCGGGTGACGGGTCACAGCGAAGAGGTGACGGCGCGTCTCTCGACGCAGGGCGAGGAGATCGGCGCGGCGGTGGCGGCCGGCCTCGCGGCGTTCGAGGAGCGGGTGACGGGCCACAGCGAAGAGGTCGCGGCGCGTCTCGTGCTGCATGGCGACGCCGTCGGCTCGGCCGTGTCGGAGGGGCTCGCGGCCTTCGAGGATCGCGTCATCGGCCACAGCGACGAGGTCGCCGCGCGTCTCTCGACGCAGGGCGACGCGATCGGCGCGGCGGTGGCCGCCAGCCTCGCGGCTTTCGAGGAGCATGTCGCGGGCCGTAGCGAAGACATCGCGGCGCGTCTCTCGACGCAGGGCGAAACGATCGGCGCGGCGGTGGCCGCGGGTCTTTCCGCCTTCGAGGAGCAGGTGACGGGCCACAGCGAAGAGGTGGCGACGCGTCTGTCGCTGCATGGCGACGCCATCGGCTCGGCGGTCGCAGAAGGCCTCGCGGCCTTCGAGGACCGCGTCATCGGCCATAGCGAGGATGTCGCCACGCGTCTCGTCTCGCATGGCGACGCCATCGGCGCCGCCGTCACCGAGGGTCTCGCGGCCTTCGAGGAGCGCGTCGCCGGCCAGAGCGAGGATGTCGCGGCCCGGCTCTCGGCGCATGCGGACGCCATCGGGACCGCGGTCACCGAGGGCCTCGCCTCTTTCGAGGAGCGCATCGCCGGCCAGGGCGTCGCGGCGGCCGAGCGGCTGATCGAGGAAGGCGCGCGCATCGGCCTGTCGGTTTCGGAGGGCGTCGCCGCTTTCGAGGCGCGCGTCATCGGCCACAGCGAGGTGGTCGCCGATCGTCTGGTCGCCCATGGCGACGCCATCGGCGCGGCGGTTTCGGAAGGCCTCGCGGCCTTCGAGGAGCGAGTGACCGGCCATAGCGCCGAAGTGACGGAGCGTCTCGTCGCCCATGCGGATGCGATCGGCTCCACTGTGTCCGAGAGCCTCGCCGCTTTCGAGGAGCGTGTGGTCGGCCAGGGCGAGCAGGCGGCGGAACGCCTCGTCGCGCACGGCGATTCGATCGGCGTCGCCGTGGCCGAGGGGCTCGCCGCCTTCGAGGCGCGGATCGTCGGACATGGCGAGGATGTGGCGCAGCGCCTCGTCGCCCAGGGCGACACCATCGGCGGCATCGTCACCGAGGGGCTGGCGAAATTCGAGACGCGCGTGCTCGGCCAGAGCGAGGAGGCCGCCGCGCGGCTCTCCGCCCATGGCGAAGCGCTGGGCCTCGCGGTGGCGGACGGAATCGCCGCCTTCGAGGATCGTCTCGCGCAGCAGCACGAGGCGACTCTGTCGAGCCTCGAGGAGCAGAGCGAGCGCGCGACCGCTTCCGTCGCCGGCGGCCTCGCGGCCTTCCGCGAGCAGGTCGTGCAGCAGAGCGAGGAGACCGCGTCGCGCTTCCTCGCGCAGGGCGAGCGGGTCGGCGCGGCCATCGCCGAAGGACTCGCCTCTTTCGAGGAGCGCATCGCCGGCCGCGGCGACGAGACCGTGCTGCGGCTCGTCGAGCGCGGCGACGAGATCGGCGCCTATCTCTCGCAGGGCCTCGCGGCCTTCGAGGAGACCGTCGTGCGCCATGGCGACGAGGTGGCGACGCGCGTCACCGAGCAGTCGGAGCGCATCGCCTCGGTGCTGTCGGAGCGGCTCACCGCTTTCGAGGATCAGGTGACGCGGCAGAGCGGCGACGTCGTCGCCCGCGTCACCGAGCAGGCCGAATGGGTCGATGGCGTGCTGGTCAATCGGCTGGACGCGCTGGAGGAAGCCACGGCGCAAGTGTCGCGCACGCTGGAGGAGACGCAGAACCGCGCCGAGACGGCCTTCGCCGTGGGCGGCGCCGAGCTTCGCGCCGGCCTCACCCAGGGCGTCGCCGAGGTCGCGGCGACGCTCGCCGAGCAATCGGCGTCGCTGCAGGAGCGTTTCGCCACGACGGCGAGCGAGGCGGCTCTCGCCATCGCGACCCAGGGCGAGCGCATAGAGGAGGCGCTCGCCGGCCGCATCGCGTCCTTCGAGGCGATGGCGATCGACCAGGGCGGCGCGCTGGTGGCGGCGCTCGCCTCCAGCGGCGAGGGGCTGTCCCGCGACGTCGGCGATCAGCTCGCGGCTTTCGACGAGATTTTGCGCGCGCACAGCGGCCAGCTCGCGGCGCAGATCGGCGAGCATTCGCAGCAGCTCGCGGCGGAGCTCTCCGACCGTCTGGCGGCGGTCGATTCGACCATCGTCAACGAGGGCGCGGCTCTGGTGGCGGCGATCGCGGCGAATGGCGAGGGTTTCACGCGCGATGTCGGCGATCAGCTCGCGGCGTTCGACGAGGCGCTGCGCAATCGCGGCGGCCAGCTCGCGGCGCAGATCGGCGAGCATTCGCAGCAGCTCACGACGGAGCTCTCCGATCGTCTGGCGGCGGTCGATTCGACCATCGTCAACGAGGGCGCGGCTCTGGTGGCGGCCATCGCCGCCAATAGCGAGGGATTCACGCGCGACGTCGGCGATCAGCTCGCGGCGTTCGACGAGGCGCTGCGCAATCGCGGCAATCTCATCGCCGAGCAGATCGGCGAGCAGTCCGAGCAGCTCGCGGCGGCGCTCACCGAGCGTCTCGCCGCGGTGGATACGTCGATCATCGACCAGGGCGGCGCGCTGGTCGCGGCGCTGGCGGCGAGCGGCGACGGCGTCGCGCGCGGCGTCGAGGATCAGCTCGCGGCGTTCGACGAGCGGCTGCGCCATCACGGCGGCGAGCTGGCGGCGCAGATCGGCGAACGCTCGCAGCAGCTCGCGGCGGCGCTCGCCGAGGGGCTCACGGCGGTGGACACGACGATCGTCGACCGCGGCGGCGCGCTGGTCGCCGCTTTGGCGGCGAGCGGCGACGGCGTCACGCGCGGCGTCGAGGATCAGCTCGCGGCGTTCGACGATCGTTTGCGCTATCAGGGCGGCCAGATCGCCGCGCAGATCGGCGACCATGCGCAGCAGCTCGCGACCACCTTGTCGGAGCGTCTCGCGGCGATCGACTCGTCGATCGTCGTGGAGGGCGGCGCGCTGGCCGATCGTCTGGGCGAGCGCGCCGACGAGCTGGCGGCGCGCATCGGCGACCAGTCGCAGCGCTTGTCCGAGGATGTGGGCCAGAGGCTCGCGGCCATCGACAAGACGATTTCCGGCGACGGCGCCGCGCTGGTCGAATTGCTCGGCGCGCGCGCCGAGGAGATCGCCGCGGTCATGTCCTCGAAGATCGAGAGCTTCGAGACCGTCTCCAACGCCCGCACGCGCCAGGCCGCCGACCGCATCGACGCGCTCGTCGGCCGCGTCGATTCGGGCCTCGAATCGGCCGGCAAGGCCTTTCAGGACACGCTCGCCCGCCATGCGGTGGAAGTGGCGCGCGCGATGGGCGAGGGCGGCCGCGAGGTCATTCGCTCGCTCGACGAAAAGGTCAAGGATATCGATGCGGTGCTGCTCGCCCGCTCGACCCAGCTCACCGAGACGCTCTCCTCCAAGGCGGAGGAGATCAACGCCACGCTCGGCGGCCGCGCGGAAGAGATCGCCGGCACGCTGGACGGCCGCATCGGCGTCTTCGAGAACAATGTCGTCGGCCGCCTCGACGCGGTCTCCGGCGAGATCGGCGAGCGCAGCCGCGTCGTCGTCGAGACGATCAACGCGCGCATAGAGGAGATCAACGCCACGCTGGCCTCGGCGCGGCGCGATCTCGACACCACGCTGCACGCCCGCACCGGCGATCTCGGCCAGGCGCTGACCGAGCGCGTCGGCGAGATCAGCTCGACGCTCGAGCAGCGCCTCACGCAGATCCACGCGACGCTCGGCGATCGCGGCGGCGAGGTGACGCGCGAGCTGGCCAATGTCGGCGAGCTGGTCGCCCATGCGATCGAGAGCCGCGGCTCGACCATCGTGCAGCATCTCGGCGAGAAGCGCGTCGAGCTGGCGGCGGCGATCGACCAATCGGCCGAGGAGCTGAAAAAGGCGCTCACCGACGGCGCCGAGGGCTCGGTGCGGGCGCTGCTCGACGTCAATGAGAAGCTGCGCGCCGAGCTGCCCGAGGTGCTCGACCGGCTCGGCGCGACCAATTCCTCGCTGCAGACGATCATCTCGGCGGCCGGCGGCAATCTCGCCAGCCTCGACAAGGAGCTCGGCGGCAAGCTGCGCGAGTTCAAAGGCGCGATCGACACGGTCGCGGAGCATATCGCGCAGATCGGCGAAGTGTCGGGCGGCGTCATGCGCGACGCCGGCTCGGTCGTCGACGCGATGGAGACGCATCAGCAGAACCTGACGCAGAGCGCCGAGCGGCTGGCGCTGAGCCAGTCGGAGCTCGACGCCGCGCTCGACGCGCGCCGGCGCTCGCTGGAGAGCCTGGTGCTGCTCGTCGAGGACAAGCGCAAGGACTTCGAGGAGACCGTGGGCGCCTTCTCCGGCCTCGTCGAGGAGAATTTCCGCCGCGTCGAGGCGCGGGCCCGCGATGTCGGCGGCTTCATCGCCCAGGCGACGCATGAGACGGCGGAGCTCGTCGACGAGCGCTTCGCCGCGGTGCGCGACGCCGCCTCGCGCGAGGGCCAGGAGACCGCCACGGCGCTGCGCGCGGCCTATGAGCAGGCCAATGACGAGCTGGCGGATATTTTCGGCCGGGCGACGGAGAAATTCGCCGCCGCCGCGACCGAGATCCGCGGCATGTCGATGCAGATCCAGAGCGAGCTGGAGCAGACTCGCGCCGAGGTGCGTCGCGGCGCCACGGAATTGCCGCGCGAGACGGCCGAGCAGGCCGCCGCGCTGCGCCGCGTCGTCGGCGAGCAGGTGAAGGCGCTCAACGAGCTGACCGACATCGTCGCGCGCTCGGGCCGCGCCTATGACATAGCCGAGCCCGTTCCGGCGCCGGCCGCTCCCGCGCGCCGCGGCTTCGAGGCGCCGCCGCCGGCCGCCGTCGCGCCCGCTCCCCCTCCGCCGCCGCCGGTCGCGCCCCCGGCTCCGCCGCCGCGCGCGCCCGAGCCGAGCTGGGCGAGCCGCGCCCCGCGGGAGGAGCCGCAACGCGTCGTGCGGCAGATGCAGGCTCCGCCGCCGCCCCCGCCGGCCCCTCCGGCGCGGCCCGCCGCCTCGGCGACAGAAGACGGCTGGCTCACCGATCTCCTGGCGCGCGCCTCGCGCGACGAAGCGCCCGCCGCCGCCGCGCCGCGCGCCAATACGGCGGCCGGAAGAGCCAAGGCCGCCGGCGCGCTGGACAATCTCACGCTCGATATCGCCCGCATGGTCGATCATGGCGCGGTGGGCGAGTTCTGGGACCGTTTCCAGCGCGGCGAGAAAAATCTGTTCAACCGGCGACTCTACACCGCCCAGGGCCAGCAGACCTATGAGGAAATCCGCCGTCGCTACCGCGTCGACCAGGATTTCCACGCCACCGTCGATCATTACGTCCAGGAGTTCGAGCGTCTCGTCGCCGAGACCAGCCGCAATGATCGCGAGGGCGCGCTGACGCGCGGCTATCTCACCTCCGACGCCGGCAAGGTCTATACGATGCTCGGTCACGCGGCAGGCCGTTTCGATTGACGAGTCGTTTCGATTGATGCGTCGTCTCGCCCTGGGCGCCGAAAAACTCGGCGCCTGCGGCGAATCCGTAGCGCCATAATTCGCATTTGGTTTCCGCACGGCGGCCTGGCCGCCGCGCGGATGGGTCGGTGTTTGTTTCAAAACGACGAAACTTGTTCATTTCCGTACTCAGATTGTGACATTTTAGCCACTCTTGTCCGAGAAATCGCGTCGAATATGCGATTTTGCTCGAGCCGTACGCAATTGCTTCCCTGTTCCGCTTGAGTGCCTACGGGCTTTGTCGCAACAATCGCGACGAGGATGATTCCAGTATCGGGGAGCCTAAGCCTATGAAATCCGTTCTGTTTGCCGGCATTGCCGCAATCGCGCTCGCTGCGCCGAGCGTCTGCGCCGCCGAAGATATGAAGACCATGAAGCATGAGGAGGCCAAGCCGCTGGTCGCTTGGCCGGAGCCGAGCTTCGACGTTCTCGACGCCGGCTTCGACTACGCCTATGGCGCGAAATTCATGTCGGACTATATCGTCCGCGGCATTTCGAACAGCGCCCATCGGCCGGCCGGCAGCGTCTATGAGGAGCTGCGCTACGGCTGGTTCTACACGGGCCTCGCCGCCACCAATGTGACGCTGGCCACGAGCCCGCTCGCCGAGGTCGACATCACCGCCGGCGTCCGCCCTGTCTGGGGTCCGCTGACGTTGGACTTCGGCGCGATCTACTACGCCTATCCGAGCAACCACCAGCAATGGTTCATCGGCGGCGCGATCCCGGTCACGACGTTCAAGAACTCCTATACGGCGCTCCCGACCACGGCTTTCGACCCGAGCTACGTCGAGATCTACTTCAAGCCGAGCTGGGCGCTGAACGATTACGCGACGCTGGGCGGCCAGATCGCCTATGATCCGAATTGGAACAACTATAGCGCCCATGCGCTCTATTCGGAGATCAACGCCAAGCTCGTTCCCTTCCCCAACACCGATTATTCCGGTCTGTCGGTCTCGGGCGCCTTCGGCCACTATTACATCGGCAATTCGAGCACGGCGTATGGCGGCAGCTATATCGATCCGGATTACGCCTTCCTGGCGACCGGCGTTCTCGGCACCAAGGGCTTCAAATTCGCCAGCTACAACACCTGGAACGTCGGCGCGTCCTATAATTGGAACGTCGTGACGCTCGATCTGCGCTACTACGACTCGAATTTGACCCGCGCGGGCTGCTTCCTCAACACCTCCGACCCGGCGGGCAATTTCGTGGCTTCGGTGAACACCATCACCGGCCAGAGCTCGTCGAGCTGGTGTGGCGCGCGCTTCGTCGCCTCGCTGTCCATCGACTTCAGCTCCGCGACCTTCAAGTAAGGCCGCCGAGCGCTTTCGACTTCGTCCTTCCAGAAACGGACCCGCGGCCACGCGGGTCCGTTTTTTTGCGCGGGTCCGTTTCTCGTCCGTCACTGCGTGAGGATTTCGACGTCGCGATCCTGCGTCGAGGTCACTTTGAACGTCGTCTGGAACGTCTTGCCTTCGCGGCGGGCGATGGCGACATATTCGCCCTCGGCCAGCACCAGCGACGGAAAGGCGCCGATCAATTCGCGGATGACGTCGCCGCCCGGCGTCAGCACCGAGAAGGAGGTGTTGGCCAGCGCCTCGCCGCCCGGCGTCTTGACCAGCTTCAGCGTCATCGTCGCGGCGCGGTGGCGCAGAGTGGCCTCGATGACCTTGCCGGCCGGCACGCGCAGATCGGCGGTGACGACGGAATTGGTCGTGTTGTTGTCGCCTTGCGATCCCTGGCTCGAATCCAGCAGCGTCGAGACGACGTGATAGGCCCCCTCGGGCAGGCAGACGATCTCGCCGGATCGGGCGTTGGCGAGCACCAGCTTCGCCTCCGAATTTCCACGCTCCGGCACATAAAGGGAGATCGCCAGACGCTGCGCCGGAAGCTGCGTGTCGCCGAGCGTGTCGACGAGCTTCAGCCCGCCGGCGTTCAGCACGAGCTTCTCGCTGAGATTGACTCCCTCGACGACGATTCGGCGCGTCGCCCCAGCGAGGCCGAAGGCGGCGTGGACGATATAGACGCCGTCCGGCAATGGCAGGGAAAAGCTCGCCTCGCGCGATTCCGCGACGAGCTTGCGGGCGCCCTCCGGCTGCGCGGCGTCCTCGAAAATCCGCCAGACGAGGCCGCTGCGGATCGCGCCCGCGTCATTCGGCGTCAGCACGGCGGAGAGGCGCAGCGTGGCGCCGGCGGCCGGCTTCTCCTCCTCCACCGCCGGTGCGGCGGCGGGCTTGGCCGCACGGCTCTTCTGCTGGGTCGGCGGGGCGGGGGTCTGGGCCGCCGCGTAGCCGGCGCCGGCGACGAGCAGCGCCAAGGTGACGAGTGAGCGTGATTTCATGCGCCGCATCGAGAGCGCTATCCGATCCAGATGGATCGGATAGCGCTCTAACATTCCTTTTTTGGAGCGAATTCCGATCGATCGAACGATTCCGTTCGATCGGAAAGCGCTCTGAGGGGCGGGCGCGAGCGCCCGAATTCGACGGTCTATTCCGACGCCGGCCGTCCGCCTGTCACTCTTCCCGATGATCGAGCAGAGTGGAAGCGGCGGAAGCGAGATTGGCGAGGGAAAACGGCCGAAATAGGAACTCGATCCGGTGGCGTCCCTTCGTCGTCGGCACGCCGCGGAACAGTATATTGGCCTTGACGATCGGAGCGGGGGCGCCGTCCACGAGCGCCTGCCAGCCCGGATAATAGAGATCGTGAAGGACGAGAAGCCCATCGCGATCCGACTCGACGTCGACGAGAATGCGCTCGCTCTCATAGGCGACGATCGTCGCCTTGGCCTCCGGTCCGCCGGCGAGCGCCGGATCGGCGAGCGCGGGATCGAGCCGCGGCAGATCGGCCTGATCGACGAGCGCCTCGCGCGTTCCGTCGAAATCGGGAATGTCGTCCTCGGCGATGGCGGCGTCGGAATCGACCCCCATGACCCGCGTGGCGAAATAGGCGCGCGGCGCGGCGCGGCCGAGCTTATAGACATAGATCTGGTCGGAGACGAAGATCGGCAGCGCATTGGGGCGCGGCATATGCCGCGGCATGCGCGCCAGCGGGCGGCCGAGCACCAGATAATCGAGGCCGAGCAGCCGCGCGAGCTTGCATCGATAGCCGCGGAACGTGCCCGGATAATGCCGCAGATTGGGATCGACGGCATTGTCGCCCGGCCCCACGGCGCGCTCATAATCGGCGATGCGCAGAGGATTGTAGCCGAGCGTGTCCTCGAGGCCGAGGATCATGGAGGCGTTCTGCCAGCCGCCCGGCAGGCCGAGAATCTCGACGCGCGGGCGCTCGCCTTTGGCGGCGCGCTCGGCGATGTCCTTGCGCAGCGCCGCTATCGCGCCGCGTTCCTGCGGCGAGGCCTCGTTGAGGATCGAGTAGCGCGTCGCCGGCTCGGCGTTCAGCGGATCGGCGGCGTTGCGCCACAAGAGCTCGCCCGCCGTCGCGGCGACGAGCAGAATGGCGACGATCCCGCGCTTGTCGAATCGATCGCCGATGACGAGCGTGGCCGCCACCGCGCCCGCCGTCGCCAGCGCCGCCGCCACGGCGACGAGCGCCTCCTTGCCATGGCCATGCGCGAAGGAGAAGCCGAGCCCGCCGATCACGAGCGCGAGCGTGACGCCCACCGCCGCGGCGGCGAGGCCATGGGCGAGCGCGCGCGGCATTTTCTGAAAGGGCCGGGGGGCGCCGTCGGCGACATAGCGATGCAGCAGATAGGCGGCGCTGAGCGCGAAGCCGGCGTTGAGCAGGAAGGCGGCGTCCGCCGGCCGGCGATAGAGCGACACGCCGGGGAAGAAATCATAGATCGGCGCGAAGAGCGGGGTCCAGCGGCCGAGCGTGTAGATCAGCGCGGCGGCCAGCATGTAATGGACGAAGCGCATCTCCTTGGCGAAGATGCGCCCGCCCGCCAGCCCGTGCCAGAAGCCCAGAACCACCGGCGCGGCGCCGATGAAGAGATAGTCGATGGCGCGATCGGTCCAGTCCGGCGCGGCCATCGTGTCATAGCCCGGGCCCCAATATTCATAGCTCTTGTCGAGCGAGCCGAAGATATCGGGCGCGAGCAGAGTGACGAGATTGACCGGCGCCAGCGAGCCCGCCGCCGCGACGCCGAAGGCGATGCCCGGCCGGTTGGAGGTCGCCAGAAATTGCAGGGTGAGCAGCACAGGGGCGATCAGGATCGCCGCGCCCGTCGCCGCCGCGGCCAGCAGAGCCGGCCAGCGGCCGAGCAGATAGTCGAGCGGCCGGCGTGAGACGGCGGCGGCGTAGAGCACGCGGGCGATCAGCACGAGGCAGAACAGATAGGCGACCTGATCGCGCCCCAGCGCCATCAGGCTGGCGAGAATTCCAAAGCCGACGCCATAGAGCAGGCGCGGGCGCTCCAGCATGATTTCCAGCGTCAGCAGCGCGAGCGGAAAGAAGCTGTAGGAGATGATCATCCCCGTATGCTGAAGGCGCGAGGCGGCGACGCCGCCCAGCATGAAGATCAGCCCGGCGAGCACGGCGGCGCAGGGGATGAAGCCGCGCCGCGCGCAGAGCGCCAGCACGCCCGCGCCGCCCATCAGCAGATGCGCCAGCACCAAGAGATCGAATTCCTGCATCGTCGCCGCCGGACGCAGCAGCGCGAACAGAAAGAAGGTCGGCGTGAAGATCAGCGATTGCGGATCGGCGACCGACGGATGTCCGGCGAAATGATAGGGATTCCAGAGCGGAACCTCGCCGTGGCGCAGCGCCTCGCCGAGGAAGCGGAACATCGGATAGAAATGATTCTTCGAATCCCAGGGCACCACCGCGCCATTGGCGATCCACAGTCCCGCCGCCAGCGCCATGAAGAGGGCGATGGCCCCGAAGGCGGTCAGCGCGTCGCGGCGCGTCCATATATGGGCGTGGGCGGCGTCGGGTCCGGCGAGCGCGCGACGCGCCTCCCCGAGCGCGAGCGGGGACTCCTCGGCGCCGGATACGCCGAGCGGGCGGTCGCTGATGGACATGTTCGAACCTGTCTCGACTGTCGCGAGCAGTCTCGCGGCGCGCGCCATCGGGGCGCTGCGCGACGGCTGCTCGCCATATGCGCGGGACGCCTAAAGTGATTTCGTCTTCATGAACTCATGATGAACGTTTGGGCGCCGCCTGTTTATAGCGCAGGCCGAGCCCCGACGAAAGTCTGGTTTATCGGTGGGATTTGTGCGCCATCCAAGGCCAGCTTGGCCGAGAAGCCGTCGCGTCGGGCGGCGCGGCATTCGGCGATGAGCCCGCGCATGTCGGCGAGAGCCGCGAAGGGCCCGTCGATCGCCGCGACGCCGGCCGCCGCCGCGCCGAGCAGCAGGCCGGCCCGCGCCAGGGCGAAAGGCGACGCCAGGCCTGTCGAGGCGAGCGATTCCGAGGCGAGCGACGCCGGCTCGGCTCCCAGCGCGCGGCGCAGCGGCTCGACGTCGAAGGCGAGCGCCTCGAGCCGGGCGGAGACCCCGGCATAGCGTCCGAGCGCGAAAATCGCGGCGGGAGTCTGCGTCGCCAGAGCGATGATGCGCGTGGCGCCGTCCGGGCGGCCGCATTCGGCCTCCTGCACGGCGAGCTTGGCGGCGAGATGCTGGATGCTCGCGCCGCCGCAGGCCTCCGGCAGAAAAACGCCATCGGCTCCCGCCGCGACGACGGCCGCGAGATCGGCGTCGATCGCCGCGCAGGAGAGTGGCGCGACGCGCGCATAGAGCCGCAATCCCGGCTGGCGCGGCAGCCGCAGCAGCGCGGCGGCGGGCTCCCGCGCCGGGGCGGAATCGCCGCGAAGATCGAGGACGAGCGCGTCGGCGCCGCTCGCGAGAGCGGCGGCGAAGGCCTCCTCGCCCGGCGCGAGGACAAGAAACGACCGCATCTTCGACTCTTCCACCATTCGCCGCCGTGATCTTAAGCAGGCATTTACCATAAGTGACGATTCTGTGCAGGAACGCGTCAAGTCCGGTCGAGCACATAGGGCGGAGCCCAGAGCGCCGATGAACGTAAGAAACTTTCTGCAATGGGCGCAAACCGCGCCGACGGCCCTCAGAGTGGACGGCGCCGGCGCGCTGGCCCGCGCCTATCTGGTGAGCGACCTCGCCCCCGCGATGAAGCGCGAGGCCGAGACGGCGCTCGCCGGTCTGCTCGACGATCCCTCGCCGCTGGTGCGTCGCGCGCTGGCCAAGGTCTTCGCCAGCGCGCCCAATGCGCCGCATTCCATCGTCTCGGCGCTGGCCAATGATCAATCGGACATTGCCGCCATGGTTCTGGCGCGCTCGCCGCTGCTCAGCGAGAGCGAGCTCATCGATTGCGCGGCGGTCGGCGACGTGTTCTCGCAGAGCGCGATCGCGCTGCGCGCCCATGTGCCGACCGGCCTCGCCTCGGCGATCGCGGAGATCGGCGCCTGCGAGGCGTTGATCTCGCTCGCCGTCAATCCCGGCGCCGAGCTGCCGGCCTTCGCCATGCGTCGCATGATCGAGCGTTTCGGCGACGACGCCCAATTGCGCGAGGCGCTGCTCGGCCGGCCGTTTCTGCCGGCGGCGGTGCGCGTCGATCTCGTCGAGGCGACGGCGGCGAGCCTCGCCTCCTTCGTGCTGGATCGCGACTGGCTGTCGCCCGAGCGCACTCGCCGCATCATGCAGGAGGCGCGCGACAAGGCCAATGTCGTCATCGCCTCCTCCTCCGAGGATGTCGAGGGCCGCAGAGGCGTGCGCATGCTGGTCGGCCATTTGCGCCGCAAGGCGCGGTTGACGCCGAGCCTCGCGCTGCGGGCGCTGCTCTCCGGCAATCGCGCGCTGTTCGAGGCGACGCTGGCCGAATTGTCGGGCGTGGACGAGGAGAAGGTCGCCGGCCTGACGCGCGATTTCGACGGCGCGGGTTTCGCGGCGCTCTATGCGCGGGCGGGGATGCCGGCCAATCTGCTGCCGGCCTATCGCGCCGCGCTGGAGGCGCAGCGGGCCTTCGGCTATGGGGCGGCGGCGTCCGGCGCGCGGCTGTCGCTGGCGCGGCTGTCGTTGGCGATGGTGCAGCGCGTGCTGACCTCCTGCGACGAGATCAATTCCGGCGAGCTCGATCGGCTGATGGCGCTGCTGCGCCGTTTCGAGGCCGAGGCGCTGCGCGAGGATGCGCGCGAGGTGGCGGCGTCTCTCGCCAATGGCGCGCCTTTCGTCGATATGGCGGCGCTGGAGGCGCAGCTGCTCGAGGCGGCGTGAGGGCGGACCGTCCGCCCCTCTGGCGATCGCGTTCGATGCGCGCCTTCAGGCTCGCGTCACGGCCGCGCGCCGCGGCTCAATAGCCGAACTGCTCGCGCAAGATGCGCTCTTCCAGCGAATGGCCGGAATCGTGCAGCAGCATCAGATCGGTCCCGTGATCCATCTCGATGTCGACGCTGAGCGCGTCGCGAAACTCATCATGGTCGGCGACGACGGAGACCGGGCGCTTCTCCGCTTCCAGCACCTCGATCCGCACTTTGGCGACGTCCGGCAGCAGCGCGCCGCGCCAGCGCCGCGGGCGAAAGGCGGAGATGGGCGTCAGCGCCATCAGCGGCGCGTCCAGCGGTAGAATGGGGCCGTTGGCGGAGAGATTGTAGGCGGTGGAGCCGGCCGGCGTCGCCACCAGCACGCCATCGGTGATCAGCTCGGCCAGCCGCTCCTTGCCGTTCACCAGTATGCGCAGCTTGGCGATCTGCGAGCTCTGGCGCAGCAGCGAGACTTCATTGATCGCATGGGCGGCGAATTCGTCGCCATGCGTGTTGACGGCGCGCATCAGCAGCGGATGGACGATGGAGGGCTTGGATTCGGCGATGCGCTTGCGCAGCCCGCTCTCGCGATATTCGTTCATCAGAAAGCCGACGGAGCCGCGGTTCATGCCATAGATCGGCTTGCCGGCGCCCATGAAGCGATGCAGCGTGCGCAGCATCAGCCCGTCGCCGCCGAGCGCGACGATGCAATCGGCCTCCTCCGGCGGAACCTCGCCATATTTGGCGACGAGCCGCGTTCTCGCCTCGTCGGCCTCCGACGTGCCGGAGGAGAGAAAGGCGAGCCTCTTGTGATGATTCGGCGTTTCGCCGGACGCTGACATGGGTCGACCTGGCTCGACGCCGCGGAAGGCGGGGCCTCTTTCGGGGCGACTCCCATACACCCGCCCGGGTCGGAAGGGAAACGGGCGGGCGCTCATGGTCTTCCGCTCCTCCCGGCGTCGCGCCGGGAGGAGCGGGGTATCATCACATGATCTGGCGCAGCACGAAGTAGAGCGAGCCCGACAGCAGAATGGCGGCGGGGAGCGTCAGCACCCAGGCCATCAGCAGCCTCCGGATCGTCCCCATCTGCACGCCGGCGCCGTTCGCCGCCATCGTGCCGGCGACGCCCGAGGAGAGCACATGCGTCGTCGAGACCGGCAGGCCGTACATGTCGGCGGCGGCGATCGTGCCCATGGCGACGAGCTCGGCCGAGGCGCCCTGTCCATAGGTCAGATGCTGCTTGCCGATCTTCTCGCCGACGGTGACGACGATGCGCTTCCAGCCGATCATGGTGCCGAGGCCGAGCGCGATGGCGACGGAGATCTTCACCCACAGCGGGATGAATTTCGTCGCCTGATCGATCTGCTCCTTATAGTCCTTCAGCACTTTCTTGTCGGCGTCGGTGAGCTCGGCCGCTTTGTCCTTGGCGAGGAAGCGCAGCGCCTCCGAGGCGAGATAGATGTCGTTTCTCGTGTTGCCGACGGTGGCGAAGGGGATTTTCGCGATCGAGCCGTAGCTCTCGATTTGCTGGGCGATGTCGTTGATCAGCACGGCGAGCGAGGGATAGGTCCCCTCGTTGATCTGATGCTGCGCGACATAAGTGGTCACGGCCGGGCGCGGATCGCCGAGGACGTTGTAGCCGGAGGCCTTCGCCTCCACCAGCTTGGAGGCCGCATGCGACGCCTTGGCGAAGCTCTCGAGATGGCTCGCCGGCAGAGCGCGATTGAGCGCATAGGAGGTGGGCACCGTGCCGATCAGGATCAGCATGATGAGGCCCATGCCCTTCTGGCCGTCATTGGAGCCATGGGCGAAGGAGACGCCGGTGCAGGTCAGCACCAGCAGGCTGCGAATCCACCACGGCGGCGCGGCCTGGCCCTTGGGCTCGGCGTAGAGCTCGGGCTTGCGGACGAGGAATTTCAACGCCAGCAGCAGCAGCGCCGCGGACACGAAGCCGACGATGGGCGAGAGGAGCAGCGCATAGCCGATCTCCGTCGCCTTGCCCCAGTCGACGCCCGAGGTGCCGTCGCGCCCGCGCATGAGCGCGTTGGCGATGCCGACGCCGATGATGGAGCCGATCAGCGTATGCGAGGAGGAGGCCGGCAGGCCGAGCCACCAGGTGCCGAGGTTCCACACGATCGCGGCGATCAGCAGCGCGAACACCATGGCGAAGCCGGCCTGCGAGCCCACTTGCAGAATGAGCTCGACCGGCAGCAGCGAGACGACGCCGAAGGCGACCGCGCCCGTGGAGAACAGCACGCCGAGGAAGTTGAAGAAGCCCGACCATACGACGGCGATCGGCGCCGGCATGGAGTGGGTGTAGATGACGGTCGCCACCGCATTGGCGGTGTCGTGGAAGCCGTTCACGAATTCGAAGCCGAGCGCGATGAGCAGCGCGACGCCGAGCAGGATGAAGGGAAGGAAATTCGTGACCGGCGCGCCGGATTCGAGAATGTCCTTATAGATGCTCCAGGCCGTGAAGGCGAGGCCGAGCGCGACGATCGCGAGGAAGAAGAGAATCGCGCGCAGGTCGAGCGGGTGATCGAGCTTGGGTTTGGGGCTGTGATCGTCGACGCCTGACGGCAGCTCGACGCTCGAGGCAACGGATGTCATTACTTTCTCCTCGCAACTGAAAGGCGAGGATAGTCAACAATCGGAGGCGACAGCCGTATGACACGGGGGCGTTTCGCCGGCCCGCAGCAGAAATTCATCGCCTCGCCCCGTTTCGGGAGCGCAATCATTCTCCCGACGGCGTTCTTTGAAAAGAACAATCTATTTGACATAACGAACAAATCGCGGGACTTTATGAGCGTCCGATGCGCCGCTCGCTCTAGTCGCGGGCGACGAAAACGCCATCGCGGCGCGGAACGGGCTCCACGCCGCCGAGATCGAGGAGGCCGAAAAATGTCAGACGCCTATATCATCGAGCTCGGCGAGGAGGCCGTCGGCGTGATCGCCCGCGATGCGAGCGGCTATCGCTTCTATGCGGCGAAACAATCGTTTCGTCCGCTCGAGGGGCGCTTGTTCCATTCGGCGGAGAACGCCCGCAATGCGGCGCTCGAATTGCGCCGCGACGCACCGCCGATGCTCTCGGCGCTGACCGCGCTGAGCCTCGCCGAGCGGCGCGGCCGCGCGTGAGCCGCGCTCTGCGCGGGCGAAACCCCGGGCGGGCCGTCCGGCCCGCCGGGAATAGCCGCGGCGCTACTCGCGACCGACGCTCAGATAGGTGAAGCCGCGTTTGCGAAGGTCGGCGGCGCGATAGATGTTGCGCAGATCGACGATCACCGGCGTCTTCAGCAGCGATTTGACGCGGTCGAAATCGAGCGCGCGAAACGCGTCCCATTCGGTGACGATGACCAGCGCATCGGCGCCTTCCGCCGTCGCGTAAGGGTCGTCGCAGAAGGTCACTTCCGGCATCAGCGGCTTCGCCTGGCCCATGCTCTCGGGATCATAGGCGTGGACCCTGGCGCCGTCGCCGGCGAGCGAGGCGACGATGGCCAGCGAAGGCGCGTCGCGCATGTCGTCGGTATTGGGCTTGAAGGCGAGGCCGAGCAGGCCGATCTTCTTGCCGCGCACCGAGCCGCCGAGCGCCGCGATCACCTTGCGCGCCATGGCCCGCTTGCGCGAATCATTCACCGCCACCACCGTCTCGACGATGCGCAGCGGCGCGGCATAGTCCTGCCCGGTTTTCAGCAGAGCGAGCGTGTCCTTGGGGAAGCAGGAGCCGCCATAGCCGGGGCCCGCATGCAGGAACTTGCCGCCGATGCGCTTGTCGAGGCCGATGCCGCGCGCGACGTCCTGAACGTCGGCGCCCACTTTCTCGCAGAGATCGGCGATCTCGTTGATGAAGGTGATCTTGGTGGCGAGAAAGGCGTTGGCCGCATATTTGGTGAGCTCGGAGGTGCGGCGGCCGACGAACACCAGAGGCGGCTCGTTGAGGCTCAGCGGCCGATAGATTTCCGCCATCACCTCTCGCGCGCGCTCGTCCTCTATGCCGATGACGACGCGGTCGGGGCGCTTGAAATCCTCGATCGCCGCGCCTTCGCGCAGGAATTCCGGATTGGAGACCACGGCGAAGTCGGCCTTGGGATTGACCTCGCGGATGATGCGCTCGACCTCGTCGCCGGTGCCGACCGGCACGGTGGATTTGTTGACGATGACGGTGAAACGGTCCAGCGCCCGGCCGATCGTCTCGGCCGCCGCATAGACATAGGAGAGGTCCGCATGGCCGTCGCCGCGGCGCGACGGTGTGCCCACGGCGATGAAGACGGCGTCCGCGCCGCGCACGGCCGGGCCGAGATCGGTGGTGAAGAACAGGCGGTTTTGTCGCACATTATTGGCGACGAGCTCGTCGAGGCCGGGCTCGAAGATCGGAATTTCGCCGCGCAGCAGCCGCTCGATCTTGGACGCGTCGCTGTCGACGCAGGTCACGACATGGCCGAAGTCCGCGAAGCAGGCGCCGGACACGAGGCCGACATAGCCCGATCCGATCATTGTGATGTTCATCGTCTCTGGTCTCTCGTTCGGTCCAAAGGATTGTCACTGCAACGCAATTATTTCGTCGCCATGACAGAACAGCGATTCGGCGCGCCGATTTCGCCCCGGCGGGGTGGCGGCCTACCCGCCGACCCCGAAAGCCGCCAGAGCGGCCATATTGACGATATCGGCGTCGGTCGCGCCCAATTGAACGATTTGGATCGGCTTGTCGAGCCCGACGATCAGGGGCCCGAGCACGGTCGCCCCGCCCAGCTCCTGCAGCATTTTGGTGGAGATGGAGGCGGAGTGGAAGGCGGGCATGATCAGCACATTGGCGGTGTCGCTGAGGCGGGAGAAGGGATAGGCCGCCATCGCTTGACGGCTGAGCGCCACATCGGCCGCCATCTCGCCCTCGTATTCGAAGTCCACGCGCCGCGAATCGAGCACGCGCACCGCATCATGGACGCGGGCCGTGCGCTCGCCCGGCGGATAGCCGAAGGTCGAGAAGGCGAGCATGGCGACGCGCGGCTCGAGGCCGATGCGCCGCGCGACGCCGGCCGCCTCGATCGCTATGTCGGCGAGATCGGCGGCCTCGGGCATCTCGGTGATCGCCGTGTCGGCGACGACGACGATGCGCCCATTCGCCAGCACCAGCGAGGCGCCGATGAGCCTGTGTCCCGGCTTCTGGTCCACGACATGGCGCACATCCTCCAGCGCATTGGAGAAATTGCGGGTGACGCCCGTCACCATGGCGTCGGCGTCGCCCTGCGCCACCATCGCCGCGGCGAAATGATTGCGGTCGGTGTTGATGAGACGCTGGCAGTCGCGGAACAGAAAGCCCTTGCGTTGCAGCCGCTCGAACAGAAATTGCGCATAGACGCCATTGCGCGAGGAGAGCTTGGCGTTATGCACCTCGATCTGATCGCCGAGCTCCAAGCCGGCGTCGCGCGCGGTTTGCGCCACGCGCTCCTCGCGGCCGACGAGAATGGGCCGCCCCAGCCCTTGCGCGACAAAGGAGAGCGCCGCGCGAATGACCTGCTCCTCCTCGCCCTCGGCGAAGACGACGCGCTTGGGATCGCGCCGCACGCGATCATAGATCGTATGCATGAGTCCGGCGATCGGATCGCGCCGCGCCGACAATTCGGCGCGATAGGCGTTCATATCGACGATCGGATGACGCGCGACGCCCGAATCCATCGCCGCGCGCGCCACCGCCGGCGACACGATGGAGATGAGGCGCGGATCGAAGGGCGCGGGGATCAGATAGTCGCGGCCGAAGCGCGGCCGAGCGCCCTGATAGGCGTTGGCCACCTCGTCCGGCACATCCTCGCGCGCCAGCTCGGCGAGGGCTTTCGCCGCGGCGATCTTCATCTCCATGTTGATCGTCTTGGCGCGCACGTCGAGCGCGCCGCGGAAGATGTAGGGAAAGCCCAGAACATTATTGATCTGGTTGGGATAGTCGGAGCGCCCGGTGGCCACGATGGCGTCCGGCCGCGCGGCCAGCGCGTCCTCCGGCGTGATCTCGGGATCGGGATTGGCCATGGCGAAGATGACCGGATCAGCGGCCATGCTCTTCAGCATGTCGGGCGTCAGCGCGCCTTTCACCGAGAGGCCGAGGAAAATATCGGCGCCGTCCAGCGCCTCGGCGAGCGTGCGCGCGCTCGTCTCGACGGCATGCGCGCTCTTCCATTGGTTCATGCCTTCGACGCGGCCGCGATAGACGACGCCCTTGGTGTCGCAGAGAATGACGTTCTGCGGCGAAAAGCCCATCGCCTTGGCGAGATCGAGACAGGCGATGCCGGCCGCGCCCGCGCCATTGCAGACGAGGCGCGTGTCCTTTATGTCGCGGCCGGTGAGATGCAGCGCGTTGAGCAGGCCCGCGGTGGAGATGATCGCCGTGCCGTGCTGATCGTCGTGAAAGACGGGAATGTCCATCAATTCGCGCAGGCGCTCCTCGATGATGAAGCATTCCGGCGCTTTGATGTCCTCGAGATTGATGCCGCCGAAGGAGGGGCCGAGATAGCGCACGGCGGCGATGAAGGCCTCCACCTCCTGCGTGTCGATCTCGAGATCGATGGAGTCGATGTCGGCGAAGCGCTTGAACAGCGTCGCCTTGCCTTCCATCACCGGCTTGGCGGCCAGCGCGCCGAGATTGCCGAGGCCGAGGATCGCCGTGCCATTGGTGATGACGGCGACCAGATTGCCCTTGACCGTGTAATCGTAGGCGAGGGAGGGATTTTCCGCGATCGCCAGCACGGGGGCGGCGACGCCGGGCGAGTAGGCGAGCGAGAGATCGCGCTGCGTCGCCATGGGCTTGGTGGGCACGACGGCGATTTTGCCGGGCCGGCCGCGTGAGTGGTAGAGCAGGGCCTCCTTGTCGGTGAAGACCGGACGTTCGTGTTTCGGAGGCTGATCCGCCATTTTTCCCCCTCTTGTCCCGAATCATCGGATTGCCCGCGGCACTTAGCAAGACGTTTGCGACGACAATATGCCGAAGGTCGCGGCGTCCCCCTCATCCGACCCTCGCTGACGCGAAGGCCACCTTCTCCCGCAAGGGGAGAAGGGGAGACGCCCTTCCGGCGAGATTCGGACATAAAGTGAGGCGCGGTCACGAAGCTGCCCGCTTCTCCCCTCGCGGGAGAAGGGGGCCCCGCGAAGTGGGGTCGGAGGGGCGCCCACGCTCCCTTTGAACCTCCCGCCCTTTGTGTCTTAGTGAGACACGAACCAAAGAAGAGCACGAAGCGTCTCATGGACGAGAAACCGCGATCCGACGACAAGGCCGCCCGGCCGACGCCGATGATGGCGCAATATATAGAGATCAAGGCGGCCAATCCCGATTGCCTGCTCTTCTATCGAATGGGCGATTTCTACGAGCTGTTCTTCGAGGACGCCGAGACCGCCTCGCGCGCGCTCGGCATCATGCTCACCAAGCGCGGCAAGCATCAGGGCGAGGACATTCCCATGTGCGGCGTGCCGGTGGAGCGCGCCGACGACTATCTGCGAAAGCTCATCTCGCTCGGCCATCGCGTCGCGGTCTGCGAGCAGATGGAGGACCCCGCGGAGGCGCGCAAGCGCGGCAATAAATCGGTCGTCAAGCGCGATGTCGTGCGGCTCGTCACCCCCGGCACCATCACCGAGGAGCAGCTTCTCGATCCCGCCCGTCCCAATGCTTTCGCCGCGCTGGCGCGGTTGCGCGCGGGCGACGGAGGCTGGCTCTACGGCCTCGCCTGCGTCGATATCTCCACCGGCGCCTTCGATGTCGCCGAGGTCGGCGAGGCGGAGCTGGCCGGCGAATTGGCGCGGCTCGAGCCGCGCGAGATCGTCGCGGCGGAGGCGCTCTGCGCGGACCCGCGGCTCACGTCGCAGCTCGCGCTTCTCGATGCGCCGCTGACGCCCTTCGGCCGCGATCTGGGCGCCGGCGAGAGCGCGGCGCGGCGGCTGCTCGATTTTTTCTCCGTTGCGACGCTCGAGGGTTTCGGCGCGCTCGGCGAGGCGGAGATCGCGGCGGCGGCCGCCGCCATCCTCTATGTCGAGCGCACGCAAAAGGGAAAGCGCCCGGCGCTGCGCCGCCCGTCGAGCCTGCGCCGCAGCGCGACGCTGGAGATCGACGCGGCGACGCGCGTGAACCTCGAGTTGACGCGCACGCTGAAGGGCGAGCGCGAGGGCTCGCTGCTGGCGACGATCGACATGACCGCGACGCCCGCCGGCGCGCGTCTGCTGGCCGAGCGCATCGCCGCGCCCGCCACCGCGCCGGCGTTGATCGCGCAGCGGCTCGACGCGGTCTCCTTCTTCGTCGGCGAGCCGGAGCTGCGGGCGCGGCTGCGCGCCATTCTCGCCCGCGCGCCGGATGTGGCGCGGGCGCTGTCGCGGCTTTCTCTACAGCGCGGCGGCCCGCGCGATCTCGGCAATATTCGTGCGGCGCTCGCCGCGGCGCGGGAGATCGTCGCTCTGTTTTCCGCGCGCGAGGCGGCGGCGCTGGTCGCGCAGGAGATCGCGGCATTCACCGTCTCGGATGGCGAATTGGAGCGCGCCATCGAAACGCGGCTCGCGCCCGATCCGCCGATCGACAAGCGCGTCGGAAATTTCATCGCGCCGGGATTCGACGCCGAGCTGGACGAAGCGCGCGGCTTGCGCGACGAGAGCCGCCGCGTCATCGCCACGCTGCAGCAGCGCTATGTCGAGCTGGCCGAAACGAAACAGCTCAAGATCAAGCACAATAATTTTCTCGGCTTCTTCATCGAGGCGCCGCAGACGCAGGGCGAGAGGCTGCTGCGGCCGCCTTTCGACACGGTCTTCACCCATCGCCAGACGATGCAGGACGCCATGCGCTTCTCGACGCGCGAGCTGGCGGAGCTGGAGGCCAAGATCGCCTCCGCCGCCGATCGCGCGCAGGAGCGCGAGCTGGCGCTGTTCGAGGAATTGGCGGGCGCCGTGCTCGCGCGCGCGCAGGAGCTGCAACGATCGGCGGAAGCCTTCGCCGCGCTCGATGTTTTTGCCGCGCTCGGCGAGCTGGCGGTCAAGCGCGATTGGACGCGCGCGCATGTCGATTCCTCGCTCGATTTCGAGATCGTCGGCGGACGTCATCCGGTCGTCGAGGCCTCGCTGGAAGCGCAAGGGAAAAAATTCGCGGCCAATGATTGCGACCTCGGCGACGCGCGCGCCGGAAAGATCGCCGTCGTCACCGGGCCCAATATGGCCGGCAAATCCACTTATCTTCGGCAGAATGCGCTCATCGCGATTCTCGCCCAGGCGGGCTCTTTCGTGCCGGCCAAGAGCGCGCGGCTCGGCGCCGTCGATCGGCTGTTCTCGCGCGTCGGCGCGGCCGACGATCTGGCGCGCGGGCGCTCGACCTTCATGGTGGAGATGGTGGAGACGGCGGCCATATTGAATTGCGCCGGCCCGCGCTCGCTGGTCATTCTGGACGAGATCGGCCGCGGCACGGCGACCTTCGACGGGCTCTCCATCGCCTGGGCGACGATCGAGCATCTGCATGAGGTCAATCGCGCGCGCGCGCTGTTCGCGACGCATTTCCACGAGCTGACGCAATTGACGAAACGCATGGGACGGCTCGTCAATCTCACCATGAAGGTGAAGGATCACGCCGGCGAGGTGGTGTTTCTGCACGAGGTGGCGAAAGGCGCGGCCGATCGATCCTACGGCGTGCATGTCGCCGAGCTCGCGGGGCTTCCGGCGAGCGTGGTGGCGCGGGCCCATGCGATTCTCGCGGAGCTCGAGGCGGCGGACCGGCGCGCCCCGGTGACGAAGCTCATCGACGATCTGCCGCTGTTCGCCCATGTGACGAGCGCGCCGTCGCCGAAGGACGCGCTGCGCGAGGCGTTGGCGGCGATCGATCCGGACGCGTTGACGCCGCGTGAGGCGCTGGCCGCGCTCTATGAGCTGAAAGCCAAGGCCGGCGGGCGCTGAGCGCGCGCCTCAATCGTACGCATAGGCGGAATAGGCCGCATTCGCCTGCGACGTGGTCGAGGCGCTGTCGAGCTTCGCGCCGCCGAGCGTGAGATCGCGCAGGCTCGCCAGCAGCGCGTCGATCTGCGCATAGGGGTCCTTCTGGGCCGAAACGTCCGTCTCGGCGGACGTCTTCCGGCCGTTTCCCGTGTCGGTTTTCGAAGCGTCGATATTCGCGGCGCGGGGTGCGGTCTGCGTGCTGCTCGCGGCGACTTCCGGAGACGTCGGCCGGCGCTCGACGCTCGGCACCGTGGGCAAATTGTAGGAGAGGCTGGAAAGGGCCAGTGACAAGACCATGCTCCCGTCTGTCGGTTTTTCGAGACGAGAAACGGTTTAGACGACGGGTTTTAACGTAGGCGGCGGAAGGTCTACGCAATTTTACCGATCTTAGGTTTTGCGCGCCGTCATCGGCCGATCGCCATCAATGGCCGATCACGATCAACGGCCGATCACTTGCACGCCGGGCGCGTAGCGCAGCGCCTCGCCCACCGTCGTCGCCTGAATATCGTCCATGAATTTCCGCGACACGATGGTCACGCTGCCGGGGACATCCATCACATGGCGCTTCTCGCCGCCGGGGCCGGTGACATAGGGGACGTAATAGCCGTCTTCCGCGGGCGGGGCGGGGGCGCGTTTCGCCTTTTGCGACGAGGCGGCGAGCGCGGTCGTCGAGATCAGCGCCAATGCGACGCCGGCGAAAATTCGAACATGATCCATTCGAACATGACGCATGACGATTTCTCCTCGCGGTCGTTCGAGCGCGCTCCCATATTTATCACGAAGGCCGGGGGCTCCGAAGAGAATTTCGTCGCCGCGGTCGGGCGACAGCGCAACGCCGGGCTTCCTATCGAGTGAGAAGCAAAATGGCTCGGATCGCGTCATTCCGCATCGCTTCGGTGGAATAGCGCCGCGGCGGCGCTAGAATGACGGAACGATTCTCTTTCGGAGCCCCCGATGTCCTACCGTGCGCCAGTCGACGATCTGCTCTTCGCCATGCGGCGGGCGGCGGGCGCGGCGGCGTTCGAGCCGGGCGGGCTCTATGCCGATCTCGACGCGGCGACCGCCGCCGCGACGCTCGAGCAGGCCGCCAAATTCGCCGAGACGGCGCTGCTGCCGCTCGACCCGATCGGCGACCGCGAGGGGGTGACTTTCGCCGCCGGAGCGGTCGCGACCGCGACGGGCTGGCGCGAGGCCTATGCGCTCTGGGTCGAGGGCGGCTGGAACGCGCTCGCCGCGCCGCCCGCTCACGGCGGCATGGGCCTGCCGCTGCTGCTCGCCGCCGCCTGCACGGAGATCTGGAACGCCGCCAATATCGCCTTCGCGTTGTGCCCGCTGCTCGGCCAGGGCGCGATAGAGGCGATGGAGATTCATGCGAGCGAGGCGCTGAAATCCGCCTATCTGCCGAAGATGATCTCCGGCGAATGGACGGCGACGATGACTCTCACCGAGCCGCAGTCGGGCTCCGATCTCGCCCATTTGCGCACCCGCGCCGAGCGCGCCGGCGACGGCTCCTATCGTCTGTTCGGTCAAAAGATCTTCATCACCTATGGCGAGCACGACCTCGCCGAGAATATCGTTCATCTGGTGCTGGCGCGGCTTCCCGACGCGCCCGCCGGCACACGCGGAATTTCCCTATTTCTCGCGCCCAAATTCCTGCCCGGCCCGGACGGGCGTCCCGGCGAGCGCAATGATCTTCGCTGCGTGGGCGTCGAGCGCAAGCTCGGCATCCATGGCTCGCCGACCTGCACGATGTCCTATGGCGACGGCGGCGGCGCGATCGCGTTTCTCGTCGGCCGCGAGAATGAGGGGCTCGCCTGCATGTTCACCATGATGAACAATGCGCGGCTCTCGGTCGGGCTGCAGGGCGTCGGCCTCGCCGAGCGGGCGACGCAGAAAGCGCTGGCCTATGCGCGCGAGCGCCGCCAGGGCCGCGGCCCCTCCGGCGATCCGGCGCCGATCATCGAGCATCCGGACGTCGTCCGCATGGTGATGACGATGAAGGCGAAGACCGCCGCGGCGCGGGCGATCTGCTATCTCACCGCGGCGGCGATGGATCGCGCCCGCCGGCTGGAGGGCGAGGCGGCGGAGGCGGCGCAGGAGCGGGCCGGCCTGCTGACGCCGCTGGCCAAGGCCTATTCCACCGACATCGGCGTCGAGGTCGCCTCGCTCGGCGTTCAGGTCCATGGCGGCATGGGCTTCATCGAGGAGACCGGCGCCGCGCAATTGTCGCGCGATGTGCGCATCACGCCGATCTATGAGGGAACCAACGGCATTCAAGCGATCGATCTCGTCACCCGCAAGCTGCGCCTCTCCAAAGGCGCGGCGGTGTGGCGGGAGATCGACGACATGCGCGCCGACATAGACGCGCTGGCGGCGAGCAATGAGGCGGTCTTCGTCAATATCGCCGGACGCGCCGCGGCGGCGGTCGACGCCTTCGAGCGGGCGACCGACTTTTTATCGGCCGCCGTCGATCCGCACGGGCAGGAGGCGCTCGCCGGAGCGACGCCCTATCTGCGGTTGTTCGCGCTCGCGCGCGGCGTCACTCTGCTCGGGGCCGGAGCGCTCGCCGCGCATCGCGCCGCCGCCGCCGAGGCCGCGACGCACAATCGAATCGTCACGGCGCGCTTCTTCGCCGATAATCTCGCCGTGGCGGCGGAGGGGCTCGAGCGCGCCATCGTCGGCGGCGGGGAGTCCATCATCGCCGGACTGGCGCTGCTGTCCTGCGGAGGCGATCGAACCTCCGGCCGCGATTGAAACGAGCGGCGGAGCCTCGAGAGATGAGAGAGACGTTCATGCGAGATCAGGAGATCGTCGTGCGTCGGGATGGCCCCGTCATGCGGATCGTCATCGACCGGCCGGCCAAGCGCAACGCGCTCGACAAGCCCATGTACGAGGCGATGATCGCCGCTTTCGCCCAGGCCGATGCGGAGGAGGAGATTCGCGCCATCGTCCTGTCGAGCGCCGGCGACGATTTCACCGCCGGCAACGACCTCGAGGATTTCCGGCGTCCGCTGGACAATCTGCAGGAGTTTCCGGCGCTGCGTTTCGTCCGCGCGCTGGCGGGGCTGCAGACGCCCATCGTCGCCGCGGTCGTCGGCGATGCGGTCGGCGTCGGCGTGACCATGCTGTTCCATTGCGATCTCGTCTATGTCTCGCATGGCGCGCGCTTCAAAATGCCGTTCGTCGATCTCGGCGTCATACCGGAGGCGGCCTCGACCCTGTTGATCCCGCAGCGCATCGGCCTCGTGAAAGCGACCGAATTCATGCTGCTGTGCGAGAGTTTCGGGGCCAGCGAGGCGCTGCGTCTCGGCGTCGTCAACGCCGTCGCCGGCTTCGACGAGGTGGAGGAGATGGCGCTCGACGCCGCCCGCCGGCTCGCCGCCAAGCCGCGCGCCGCCCTCGCCGCGACGCGTCGGCTGCTGCGGGGCGATGCGGCGGCCGTTGCCGCGCGGCTGGAGGAGGAGGCGGCGCTATTCGCGGCGGCGCTGACGATGCGGGAGACGCGCGCCCGGCTCGAGGCTTTTTTCGCGGGCGTGAAGGAGAGCGAGAGCGGCCTGCTGATTCAGTCGTCGGACAATCGGGCGTAGTTCACCAGACGCGACGCCCTCAGCAATATGGCGCGCATTTTTTCGCCGGCGCGGGCGCAGGTCCCGGCGAGCCGGTCCAAATTCTGCGGGGCGCCGGAGCGATATTGCAGGCGAACCGCGGCGACGCTGGCGACGGCGATGGTGTCGAGCTCGGCGACATAGGCCTCGAAGCGGCGCTTGAAGTCCGGGCTCACCCTCTCATAGGCGGCGAGCGCGGAGTGCCGGCCGGCGAGCTGCGATCGCTCGAAATATTCTTTATATGTCACCGGGCGCCAGGCCAGCAGATCGTCGATGAGCTCGGGCATGTGCGGAAGCTGCTCCAGCATCATGACGAGCTCGTTGAACAGATTGAGATAGTCGTTAGCCAGTCCGGAGACCGGACTGATCAGCGGCTTGGTGGTCGAAAATTGACTCGGCCCCCGACTGCCGTCGATTTGATCGAGCGTTGCGAATTGCGCGTCAGCCGTCATAGGAAATCCCGATATGCTGCATTTCACTATGGGCTCCAATTGATAAGAATCTCTTTCCGCGTCTCCTCGACGATTGCGAGAAGGCGCGGAATTTCCGCGGGTTCGCGGCGCCGCGAGAATGGGAGGATCATAAGCGGATCATGTGCGGGAGATACGCCATCACCCTGCCGCCACAGGCGGCGCGCGATTATTTCGGCTATGTCGACCAGCCGAATTTTCCGCCGCGCTACAATATCGCGCCGACCCAGCCCGTCCCCATCGTGCGGCAGGAGCGCGATCCGCGCGGCGGCGAGGCGCGGCGGTTCCAGCTCGTCCGCTGGGGCTTTCTGCCGGGCTTCGTGAAAGATCCGGCCGTCTTTCCGCTCATTATCAACGCCCGCGCCGAGAGCGCGCCGGAAAAGCCCAGCTTTCGCGCCGCGATGAAACGGCGCCGCTGCCTGTTCGTCGCCGACGCTTATTACGAATGGCGGCGCGAGGGGGCCAAGAGCCGCGCGCGGGCGAGCCGGCCCTATCTCTTCCGCCACGCCGACGCCACGCCGCTGGCGCTCGCCGGCCTCTATGAGACATGGATCGGCAGCGACGGCAGCGAGCTCGACACGGCCTGCATCCTCACCGTCTCCGCCAATGGCGCGACGGTCGCCATACATGATCGAATGCCGGCGATTCTCGCGCCGAAGGACTTCGATCTCTGGTTGAGCCTCGACGAATATGCGGCCGAGGCGGCGTGGCGCCTGCTCGTCCCGGCGCCCGACGACGCGCTCGCGTTTTTCGAGATCGGCCCGGACGTCAATAAGGCGTCCAATGACGGACCCTGGATTCAACAGCCGCGCGCCGATCTGCTCGCCTGAGCGGCCCGAGGGCCGAAGGCTGGGGATGAAAAACGCCTTGGCGGCGCGCCGGCGGGTGATATGAATCGCGGCCGTCGCTTATTTCGACGCGAGAATTTCTCGAAGGGAGTTTTGGGATGCGTATAGGCATGCGCGCCGCTGCTGTGGCGCTGGGGATCGTTCTGACCACGTCGATGGGCTCTGCGAGCCTCGCCGGCCCCTATAATCCGGTCACGCAGGCGGCGCAGTCGAAGCTCGTCGTGCAGGGCTTCGATCCGGGAACGCTCGATGGCGTCGTCGGGGCGAAGACGACTGCGGCGATCACCGGCTTTCAGCAGAAATCGGGCCTGCCGCAGAATGGCGCGCTCGACGCCGCGACGCTCGAAAAGCTCGGAATCGGCGTCTCGACGTCGAAGCCGGTCGCCGATTGGATCGCCGTTCCGACCCAGGAGGAGATCGACAAGCTCGTCGCCGCCAAGAATAGTCCGGCCCAGCCCTTCAGCAATTATGCGCCCAACGCCGCGGCCGCGGGCCTGTCGCTGCCCGGCGCGGCGATCCTCGCGGCGATGAACCAGAGCGCCGACATTTACGGCAGCCGCCGCGCCGGCGAGCCCAAGCATACGGATCAGGGCTATCAATATACGGCCGATTGTCTGAAGACGAATTATTCGCCGACCGACTGGTCGGACATCGCAATTCATTACTATTGCCAGATGTCGAAGCCGCGCGCCTGCTACACTTATGCGCTGTCCGGCAAGTCGACGCCCGCGGGATTCAAATATCAGCGTCCGGCCGCCTATCGTGGCTGCGCGGCGGGAAAGCTGAAGGAGGCCGCCGATTTCGTCGCCTTCGTGCCGAAGACGCAGCCGCTGGTCTTCCAATATGTGATGTTCGGCCAGACCCACGCTTTCGATCACGAGCAGGAGCAGGCGATCATCAACGCCTTCTACGGCGTGAAGAATCCGGCCGACAAGGCGGAATGCGCCGCCAAGCGTCCCCGCCGCACCGAGGACCCGACCGACGGCACGCATTGCCTCGTCAGCAAGATTCTGTCGCCGCGCCTCGCCGGCAAGGGCGATTGATTACGACGCCGGCCGCCCCTCTCCCGCGTTAGCGCGGGAGGGTGAGGGAGGGGACGCGGCGGACCTGTGTGTCAAAGCCGTCGCGTCGCCTGCGTCAGCCATTTGCGCGTCTTGGCGTCGAGATACGGCGACAACTCCGCCCGCACCCGCGCGTGATAGGCGTTGAGCCAGCGCGTCTCCTCGAGGCTCAGGAGCTTCGGCTCGACGAGCGCCAGATCGAAGGGCGCGAGGGTCAGCGTCTCGAAGCCGAGCATCTCGCGCTCGGCGCCGTCGATCTCGCGCTTCTCCACGACGATCAGATTCTCGAGGCGAATGCCATATTCGCCGGCGCGGTAATAGCCCGGCTCGTCGGAGAGGATCATGCCCGGCTGCAAAGGCGTCGAGCCGAGCTTGGAGATGCGCTGCGGCCCCTCGTGCACCGAGAGATAGGCGCCGACGCCATGGCCCGTGCCATGGTCGAAATCGAGGCCCGCCTCCCACAGGCTGCGCCGCGCGAAAGCGTCGAGCTGCGCGCCGCTGACGCCGACCGGAAACACCGCGCGGGCGACGCCGATATGCCCTTGCAGCACGCGCGTGAAATGCTCGCGCAATTGCTTGGAGGGCCGGCCGACGCCGATGGTGCGCGTCACATCCGTCGTGCCGTCGAGATATTGCGCGCCGGAATCGACGAGATAGCAGCCGCGCGCAATGCGCAGATCGCTCGCCTCGGTCACGCGGTAATGCGGAATGGCGGCGTGCGGGCCGAAGGCGGAGATGGTGGGAAAGGAGAGATCGCGCAGCTCGCCGCTCTCGCGGCGGAAGGTCTCCAGCGCCTGAGCGGCGGAGATTTCCGTGAGCCTGCCCTTGGGCGCGGTCTCGGCGAACCAGGCGAGGAAGCGCGTCAATGCGACGCCGTCGCGCAAATGCGCGGCGCGCGCGCCGTCGAGCTCTATGTCGTTCTTGATCGCCTTCAGCAGCGCGATCGGATCGTCGCCGAGCTTGGTCTTGCCGCCTTTCGCGCGGAAGAGCTCGACGAGCTTCGCCGGCGCGGTGGCCGCGTCGAACAAGATCGTCAATCCGCGCGCGCCGGCGTCGGCGAGATCCGCGACGATATCCGCCGCCTCGTAGAGATCGACGAGGCCTTCGAGGCTGCTTCTCGTCTTGGCCGAGAGCTTGGCGGGATCGACATAGAGCAGCGGCCGCCCGTCCTTGGGAAGAACGGCGAAGGCCAGCGCGATCGGCGTATGCGCGACGTCGGCGCCGCGCAGATTGAACAGCCAGGCCAGCGCATGCGGATCGGAGACGAGCAGCGCATCCGCCTCGCCGAGCGCCTTGCGCACGCGCGCGATCTTCGTTTTGGCGGCGACCCCGGCGAGCCGCGGCGGATAGAGCGAGATCGCCCCGCAGGGCGGCTCGGGCCGGTCGCTCCACACGGCGTCGATCGGATTGTCGTCGAGCGGAACCAGCGTCACGCCCTTGCCCTCGAGGGCTTTGGCGTAACGCTCGATCTGCGCGGGCGTATGCACCCAGGGGTCATAGCCGATGCGCGCGCCCTGCTTCGCCGTTTGCGCGAGCCAGCGCGACGGCGCGGTCTGGCCGATGTCGAAAACGGCGACGCGCTTCACATCGACCTGCTCGGGCGCCTGCAGCGTGTAGCGGCCGTCGACGAACAGCGCCGCCTTGTCGGCGAGCACGACGACGACGCCGGCCGAGCCGGTGAAGCCGGTGAGCCAGGCGAGGCGCTCGGCCGATTTCGGCACATATTCGTTCTGATGCTCGTCCGCGCGCGGGGCGATGAAGCCGTCGATCTCGCGGCGCGCCAGCTCTGCGCGCAGGGCGGCGAGGCGCTCCGCGCTGTCCTGCGCGCCGGCGTCGTCGGCGAAGCTCTGGAATCTGCTCTCGAACATGTCTCGAACCTATGCCCTTCCCCGCTTTGCGGCAATATGGCGGCTCAATCGAGCCGCCGCGCCATCAGCGCTTCGTCGAGATAGACGCCGTCCGCCGTCTTCACGGAGGCCGGCTCGACGCCATAGATGGTAAATCCCCAACGCTCGTAGAAGCGCCGCGCTCGGTGATTGTCGCGCATCACGGTCAGCGTGACGATCTCGCAAGCGCCGCGCGCCTGCTCGATCAGCGCCGCCATCAGCGCATCGGCGCCGCCTTCGCCTCTGTGCCGCTCGCGCAGATACATTCCCCACAGCAGCGCTTTGTGCTTCGTCTTGGCGCCCGAGAGACAGGCGAGTCCGGCGACGCCGACCAGCGTCCCGCCATCGAACGCGCCGACGACGAACTCGCGCGTCAGCCGCGCCGCGACATCCGCCGTCGTGAGATGCGCCTCGTCTTCCGGCGCGAAGCGGAATTCGCGCTCGTTCAGGCGGAAGCCCTCTTGCCGCAGAGCGTGGAACTCCGCCGCATCGGCGGGCGTGAGCCGGCGGATCGTCAGCGCCATGGTCGCGGTTTCGTCCTCTCTGGTCACAGGCGTCGCGTAGCAAGGCGCGCGCCGGCTCGGCCTCGACAGGGACGAAACCGCTTCGGCGCCGCGTGAGATGCGGTAGATCGCACGTCATGACGAAGCGTCTCGATGAGGCCCTGGCGGCGGCGCGCAATCTCCCTGCGGCGATGCAGGACCATCTCGCGCGCGTCATCTTGGCGCTCACGGGCGATGAAACGTCGATCGGTCCGCTGACCGCCGCGGAAGAGGCCTCCTTCGAGGAATCCTTCACGCAGGCGGAGCGCGGCGAATTCGCGACCGACGAGCAAACACGCGTCGGGCCGCGGCCGAGCTCGAGCGAATTCAAACGCCGCGCGCGACCCTCCATGCCTCAGGCGACGGAGTCGTTGTTCCTCACGCGTCGTCCGACGCGCGCCAATCCGGCCGCGTCGCCGCGCCGCCGCTGCGCAGCAGCAGCGTCGCCCAGCCCTCTATGTCGCGGCGCTTGGCCAGCGCAAAACCCTGCGCGCGATAGGCCGACAGCACGCCCGCCACATCGCGCGCCAGCAGGCCGGAGAGCACGAGCTCGGCGCCCGGCGCGGCCACGGCGGCGATCTTGGGCGCCAGCAGGCGCAGCGGCTTGGCGAGAATATTGGCGAAGATCAGATCATATCGCCCCGGCGCGAGCGCGGGATGACGCACGCCAACGGCGACGACCGGCCGCACCCTATCGCCGACGCCATTGAAGCGGGCGTTGACCCCCGCCGTCTCCACGGCGACCGGATCGATATCGCCGCAGGCGACGGGGAGCCGCAGCAGACGCGCGGCGGCTATGGCGAGCACGCCCGTGCCCGTCCCCACATCCAGCACGTTTTGTGGGCGCCGCCGCTTGCAAATATCGGCGAGCGTCAGCAGGCAGCCGAGCGTGGTGCCGTGATGGCCGGTGCCGAAAGCGAGCGCCGCCTCGATCTCTATGCCGATGTCGCTCGCGCCCACGCGGCCGCGGTCGTGCGACCCGTGGACGAGGAAGCGCCCGGCGCGCACGGGCTGCAGCCCCTCGAGCGAGGCGCCGACCCAATCCTTTTGCGAAATCTCGAAGAAGCGCGCCGCCGCCGCGGCTTTGGCGCCCGCCGCGGCCTCGATCAGCGCGCGGATCTGCGCCTCGTCCGGCGGATCGCCGAAATAGACCTCGACGGCCCAGCTTTTTTCGTCGGGCTCCTCGAAAGCCGTGGCCGCGGTCTCGGCGGGATCGAAGGTCTCGACGACGAGATCGGCGATGGCGCGCGCGGATCGCTCGTCGGAGACGAGGCGCAGGCCGTGGCTCGCGCCATTGGGGGGAAGTCCTTCCAGCATAGGCGCGCTTAGCACGCCCGCGCCGCGCCGTCACCCGGCTCGCGCCTCGATCCGCCAGCAGGCGGCGGAAAAGCGCGCTTCGCCGGCCTCGACATAAGGGTCGTAGGCCCGTCGCGCGGCCTCGTCGATTTGCGCGCGCGTCGCCTCGTCGAGATGGGGCGGCAATTGGCCGAGCTTGCCCATGCGCGTGGCGTAGACGTCCAGCTCCTGCTCGCGCAGGGCGCAAGCGACGTCGAGCGGCGTCGTCTCGATCTGCGCCCATCCCGCCGCGGCGAGAATTCCGCGCACGCGCTCGGCGTCGGCGAAGGCGAAACGGCCCGGGGCCGTCGGGTCGAAGGCCGCGAGCTCCGGCAGAAAGGCCGAGGCCGCGCGCTCGCCGGCGAGCATGAAGGGATTGTCCGCCGGGCTCCGCCAGGCGATCAGCGTGAGCCGGCAGCCGGCAGCCGGCAGCCGGCAGCCGGGAGCGGCGGCGCGGCGCAGATTGGCGAAAGCCGCGCGCGGGTCCGCGAAGAACATCACGCCGAAGCGCGAGACGATCGCGTCGAAATGCGCGGGCTCGAGGTCGCAAGTCTGCGCGTCGGCGACGCGGAAGCGAATATTGACGAGGCCGGCCGCCTCGGCGCGTCGCCGCGCGGCCTCGATCATGGTGGCCGAAATATCGAGGCCGACGCATCGTCCGAGCGCGCCGAGCCGCTGCGCCGCGGCCAGGGTCGTGGCCCCGGCGCCGCAGCCTATGTCGAGGACGGAGCGGGCGCCCGCGGCTTCGACGGCCTCGGCCAATATTCGCTCGAAAGGCTGAAATAGCCGGTCGAGCATAGGTTGCTGCTCGACCCAGATTTCGCCGCCGCGCTTGTTCCACAGCGCGGATTGCGCCTCGTTCGGCTCGCTCACCCTTGCACTCCATCGGCTCGGGATCGACCGGCGAGACGCCGCGCGCGAAGACGCTGAAGGCGCGCGGTCTGCCCTTCGGCTCGGCCGTCAGCCCTTCTGCTTGGCGGTCAACCCTTCGGCTTGGCTTGTATTTCCTGCTTGCTGAAATTGGAGAGGTCGCCCTCCGCGGCCGCCGCCCGGCGCCAGGATTTGGCGATGGCCGGATATTTGATCTCGACGCAGATCTTGGCGACCCTCTGCTGCAGCTTCGCGCTGCCGCAGGACGGGCAGACCGGCGTGTCCGAACCGCGGACCAGCAGTTCGCATTCCGCATGACAATCTTCGCATTCATAGGAGTAGAGCGGCATGCTTTCCTCGTCCATTCCTCTCGTCGGCGAGCCGCCCAAGCGGCGCCTAAATTTGAAGCAATAACCGTACCGGCGCGATGCGGCCGCCGCCGCGGCGCCGGCGAAAAAACCGATTGGAACGCCTTTCGCTACGCCTAGACTAGATTGTGAAGCTCTCTCCAAAATCGCGGGCGCCATGTCTTCCGATGATTCGACGTCCTCCACTCGACTGACGGCCCGTTTCATTCCCTCGCTCGAGCAGGTCGGCGCCGCGGCGTGGGACGCGCTCGCCAATCCGGCCGGCCTCACGGCCGAGGAGGCCGGCGGCGAGCGCTTCAATCCGTTTATTTCCAGCGCCTTCCTGCTGGCGCTCGAGCAGTCGAAATCGGTCGGCGCGCGCACCGGCTGGACGCCGCTCTACACGATATTGGAGGACGCCCGGGGCAAGCTCGTCGCCGCCGCGCCCTCCTATGTGAAGACGCATAGCATGGGCGAATATGTCTTCGATTTCGGCTGGGCGCAGGCCTATGAGAACGCCGGCGGGCGCTATTATCCCAAGGTGCAGGTCGCGGTTCCCTTCACGCCGGCGACCGGGCGGCGGCTGCTCGTCGCCCGCGACGCGCCGGAGGGCGCGCTGCCGGGGCTGGTCCATGCGCTGCGGGCGCTGCGCCAGGCGGCGGAGGCCTCCTCCATCCATGTCACCTTCGCGACAGAGGGCGAGGTCGCGGCGCTTTCGGCCGAGGGTTTCGCGCCCCGCACGGGCGAGCAATTCCACTTCTTCAACGAGGCCTATCGCGATTTCGACGCGTTCCTCGCCGCGCTCTCCTCGCGCAAGCGCAAGACCATCAAGCGCGAGCGCCGCGACGCGCTGGGCGACGATCTTTCGATCGACGTCCTGACCGGGGCGGACATAAAGCCCGCGCATTGGGACAAATTCTTCGCCTTCTATATGGACACGGGCGAGCGCAAATGGGGCCGCCCCTATCTGACGCGCGACTTTTTCGACCGCATCGGCGCGACCATGCCCGAGCGCATTCTCCTGGTCATGGCGCGGCGGGGCGAGGACTATATCGCCGGGGCGATCAATTTTCTGGGCGACGACGCCATCTACGGCCGCAATTGGGGCGCGCTGGAGGAGCGGCCCTTTCTGCATTTCGAGGTCTGCTATTATCAGGCGATCGAATACGCCATCCGCCATGGCTATGAGCGCGTGGAGGCCGGCGCCCAGGGCGAGCACAAGCTCGCGCGCGGCTATCGGCCCGTCGCCACCCATTCGGCGCATGATTTCGCCGATCCGCGCCTGAGGACGGCGATCGTCGACTATCTGTCGCGCGAGAAAGTGGCGGTCGACGAATCCATCGCCGATTACGAGGCGAGCCTGCCCTTCCGCCGCGCCGAGGCCGGCGGCGACGATCAATGACGGCGCCGCGGCGCGCGGCGGTCAGGGCGAATCGGGCGGCGGCCGCTTCCCGGGTTGTGGACGGCTCCCGTCCTCGCGCGGCGATTGCGCACTGTCGCCGCGCGGCGATTGCGCGCCCGCCTTGCGCCGGCGCAGATTGGCTTTGAGCGCGGCCGCCAGCGCCGTGGCGTTCTTCTTGGCCGGAGCGGGGGACTTCTTGCCGTTTTCGGTCATTTCGGGGGCTCTGATCGGTGGCGCCGTCACGCGGCTCCGGGTCGGGAAAGCGCGGTAGGCGGCACGAAATTTGCTGACTTTTTCCGCGCGGCCGAAGGTGGCCGCGAGCTCAATCCCAGCACGAGTGGCGACGACGATGCAAACGACTTTCATCAGAAATACCGACGATGGCCGCAAAGTCGAAGTCGTTGGTCCTTATGTCTGCGTCGATGGACAGCCGGTCGCCGACCGGGTCGTCGAGGTCAAGGACCACCCCAATCGCTTTGCGATTCTGCATACGCTTCCCAACGCCGCCTTCATGGCCGGCCCGGTGGTTCTGACCGCCGAGGAGGCTTCGGTCGTGCGTGGCGCGCTGCTGATGGCCAAGCCGTCGCCGACCGACCCGATCGCCATCAACGAGCAGCTCCGCCATGCGGTCAACGCCCGCAACCGCGAGTCCGGCATCGAGTAGTCACTGCGAGTTCCGGGCGCAGGTCTCCTCCCCGACCCTCCTCCGCTTTCGCGGGAGAGGGAGCCGATTCGGCGTTTCGTCGAGAGCGCGCGCAAAGCTCAATAATCGACGGCGACGAGATAGAGCCCATGCGGCGGGGCGACCTGTCCGCAGCGGGTTCTGTCCTTCGCCTCGAGCGCGGCGCGCAGATCGTCGGCGCTCCATTTGCCGGAGCCGACCTGCTCCAGCGAGCCGGCGAGCGACCGCACCTGATTGTGCAGGAAGGAGCGCGCGCAGGCGACGATCTCGATGATGTCGCCCATGCGCCGCACATCGAGCCGCTCCAGCGTCCGCACCGGCGAATTGGCCTGACATTCCGTCGAGCGAAAGGTCGTGAAGTCGTGGCGGCCGACCAGCGCCTGCGCGGCCTCGTGCATGGCCTCCGCATCGATGCGGCGCTTCACATGCCAGGCGCGGCCGCGTTGCAGCGTCAGCGGCGCGCGGCGATTGTCGATCACATAGCGATAATGCCGGCGGATCGCCGAGAAGCGCGCCTCGAAAGTCTCGGCGACGCGGCGTATCTCCAGCACGGCGATCGGGTCCGGCCGCAAATGGGCGTTGAGCGCGTCGCGCAGCCGATCCTCGCGCCAGTCGCGCGTCAGATCGACATGGCCGACCTGTCCCAGCGCATGCACGCCGGCGTCGGTGCGCCCGGCGCCATGCACGACGCGCCGCTCGCCATGCTCCAGCGCCGCGACCGCCTCCTCGAGCCGCTGCTGCACGGAGGCGCCATTGGCCTGCCGCTGCCAGCCGACGAAGGGCGAGCCGTCATATTCGACGGTGAGAGCGTAGCGGTATGTCGCGCGCCCTTCGCCCTCCGCTTCGGGAGGAGGCGGGGAGGTCGCCTCGAATGTGGTCGCCATATTTACGCCGCCAGAGTCATGCCCGGCGCGAGCCGGCGGCCGCGCAAAAATTCGGCGATTCCCATCGGCGCCTTGCCGCTGCGCTGCACTTCCACCAGCCGCAGCGCGCCCTCGCCGCAGGCGACGAGGCCCTTGTCGTCGAGCGCCGCGCCGGGCGCGCCTTCGCCCGCTTCGAGCTTCGTGCGCAGCACTTTCACGCGCTCGAGCCCATGGCCGAGATCGCTCTCGAAAAAGGCGCCCGGAAAGGGCGAGAGGCCGCGCACGAGATCGTGAATCGCGCGCGCCGGGCGTCGCCAGTCGATGCGGCTCTCGCTCTTGTCGATCTTCTGCGCATAGGTGACGCCCTCCTCCGCCTGCGGGGTGAAGGCGAGCGCGCCGGCCGCAAGATCGCGCAGCGATCGCGCCATCAGCTCGGCGCCGGCGACGGCGAGCGCGTCGTGCAGCTCGCCCGTCGTCATATCCTCGCCGATCGCAACGCGCGCGGTCGCGGCGACGGGGCCGGTGTCGAGGCCTGCCTCCATTTTCATCACCATCACGCCGGTCTCGGCGTCGCCGGCCATGACGGCGCGCTGGATCGGCGCCGCGCCGCGCCAGCGCGGCAGCAGCGAGCCGTGCAGGTTGAGGCAGCCCAAACGCGGCGCGTCCAGCGCCGCCTGCGGCAGAATGAGACCATAGGCGGCGACCACCGCGACATCGGCGCCGAGCGCGGCGAAAGCGCGGATCGTCTCCTCGCTCTTGAAGCTCTTGGGCGTGAAGACGGGAATCGACAGTCTCTCGGCCAGCCTATGCACGGGCGAGAGCTTCAGCTCCATGCCGCGGCCGGCCGGCGCCGGCGCGCGCGAGTAGACCGCCGCGACCTCGTGACCGTCGGCGACGATTTTCTCGAGCAGCGGCGCGGCGAAATCGGGCGTGCCCATGAAGACGACGCGCATGCTCGGATCAGGCCTCGATCTTGTCCGCGACGGGGGCGGCCGGGGCGGCGCGGGCGGCGGCCTTGGCGAATTTCTTCACCACGCGGTCGCGCTTCAGCCGCGAGAGATGGTCGATGAACAGCCCGCCCTCGAGATGGTCGATCTCGTGCTGGAGCACGGTGGCGAGCAATCCGTCGGCCTCGATCTCCTGCGCCGCGCCGGCGCGGTCGAGATAGCGCACGCGCACGCGCGCCGGGCGCTGCACATCCTCGTAATAATCGGGGACGGAGAGGCAGCCCTCCTGATAGACGAACAGCTCCTCGGAGGCCCAGACGATCTGAGGATTGATGACGAACAAAGGATTCTTCGGCTCGTCGCCGCGCGCGGCGTCGGCGACGACGATGCGCTTGGCCACGGCGATCTGGATCGCCGCGAGGCCGACGCCGGGGGCCTCGTACATGGTCTCCAGCATATCGTCGAGCAGCTGCTGGAGCTCGCCGTCGAAGGTGGTGACCGGCTCGGAGACGAGCCGCAGCCGCGGGTCGGGCAGGGTGATGATGGGACGAATGGCCATTTGCTTGCTTTCGCGCCTGGACTTTCTGACGGTCTCGACCGTCGAGATAGGGATGCGCCCGGTCTCCGTCAAATGGACACCGGCGCGGCTTTGCGCAGATTATATTCCGCTTCCGCGCGCAATGTAAGAGATCGGACGGCGCGAGCGGCTCTGTGCGGCGGCGCACTTTCGCACGTCGTGAAAGCCGGTTACGACTCCGGCCAGCCGCGACCGCCGTTGCCGCGCGTGGCCCGAACATTCGTTTCGTGGAGCCCGATCATGACCGTTCTCATCCTTCTCGGCGTATTGGTTCTCATCGTCCTCTGGCTCGTCGGCTCCTACAACGGCCTGGTGACGCTACGTCAGCGCTGCCGTCAGGCGTTCTCGGACATAGACGTCCAGCTCAAGCAGCGCCACGACCTCATTCCCAATCTGGTGGAGACGGTGAAGGGCTACGCCGCTCATGAGCGCGGCACCCTCGAGGAGGTGGTCGCCGCCCGCAACAAGGCCGTGGCCGCGCAGGGCCCGCAGGCGCAGGCCGCCGCCGAGAGCGCGCTCAATGGCGTGCTCGGCCGGCTGTTCGCCCTCGCCGAGAATTATCCCGATCTCAAAGCCAATCAGAACTTCCAGCAGCTGCAGAGCGAGCTCTCCGACGTGGAGAACAAGATCGCGGCGTCGCGGCGCTTCTTCAACAACGCCTCGGCCGAATACAACGCCGCCCGCGAGAGCGTTCCGGCGGCTTTCTATGCGGCGTCTTTCGGCTTCACGCCGCAGGAGTTCTTCAATCTAGAGGAGGGCGAGCGCAAAGCCGTCCAGGAGACTCCCAAGGTCCAATTCTAAAGGGAGGTTTCTCCCTTCTCCCGTCGCGGGAGAAGGTGGCCCGGCGAAGCCGGGTCGGATGAGGGGGCGCCGCGATGACAATCCCGAAAGACGTGATGCTGCGCCTCGCCCGCGAGCAGCGCGCCAATGCGGTAAACGCTGAGGCGATGATGTGGCGCGGTCTTCGCGGGCGGCGGATGAACGGTTTCAAATTCCGCCGACAGGCTCCCATCGGCCGCTACATCGTCGATTTCGTCTGTTTCGAAGCGCGGCTGATCGTCGAGATCGACGGGCCGTCGCATAACGCGGATTTGCAACACACACGCGATGCCTCCCGCGATCAATGGCTCTCCCGCAAGGGGAGAAGGGAGAATAGCCCCATGTTTCACGCCTATGGCCTCTACACTCATATTCAGGCGAACCGGCTGCGCTCGCTGCTGCTGCTCGCCGGATTTGTCGGCCTGCTGCTGGCGCTGATGTTCGCTGTCGCGCTTCTCTTCGAGGCGTCGCAGGACGGAACGCTGCCGCAGATCATGGCGCGCGCGCTGCGCGATCTCGAGCAGGGCTGGCCCATCGCCTTCGGCGCCGCCGGGCTCTGGTTCGTGCTCGCCTATTTCTTCCATCAAAAGCTCATCGACGCCGCCACCGGCGCCGCCGACGTCACGCGCGAGGAGGTTCCGCGCCTCTATAATCTGCTCGAGAATCTCTGCATCTCGCGCGGCATTCCCATGCCCTCGCTGAAGATCATCGAGGATGAGGCGCTCAACGCCTACGCCTCCGGCGTGCGGGAGGGCCATTACAGCGTCACCGTCACGCGCGGCCTCCTGGAGACGCTGGACGACGCCGAGATCGAGGCCGTGCTCGGCCATGAGCTGACCCATATTCGCAATCGCGACGTTCAGCTGATGGTGGTCGCCGCCATTTTCGCGGGGATATTCGCTTTCGCGGGCGATCTCGTCTTCCGCAGCTGGGGCTTCCGCTTCTCGCCCAAGCGCGCGACCGAGGAGGGGCGCGATCGCGGCGGGGCGAGCGGCGCCGGCCTCGCCATCGTCATCGCCCTCGCCATCATCGCGCTGAGCTGGGGGCTCTCGGTGCTGATCCGCTTCGCCATCTCGCGCTCGCGCGAATTTCTCGCCGACGCCGGCTCGGTGGAGCTCACCAAGAATCCGGATGCGATGATCTCGGCGCTGCGCAAGATCGAGACGCGCGCGACGATGCCGAGGATGCCCGCGCGCATGGGCGCCTTCTTCATCGAGAGTCCGGCGCGCAAGGCGCGCGCTCTGTTCTCGACGCATCCGTCCGTCGACGATCGCGTCGCCGCTCTGGTGCGCTATGCGGGCGGGCATGATCTGCCGATGGTGGAGCCGCCCTCGCCGCCGATCGAGGATCATGGTCCCTGGGAGACGCAGCCGGCGCCCGCGCCCGACGCGCCCGGCTTTCTGCCGAGCGACGGCCGCAGCCCGCTCGATCCGCCGTCGCATGGGCCGTGGGGCTAGCGCTTTCCGATCGAACAGGATCGGATGGCGCTCTAGCCGGTCGCGAAGCGGGCGAGAAACGCCGCCGCCTCGCGCAGCGACTGGCGCGCCTCGGGCATGAAGGCGGCGCCCAATTGCCAGCCATGCGGCACGCCCGGGAAAATCGTCAATTCGACCGCCGTTCCCGCTGCGGCGGCGCGCTCGGCGAGCCGGCGCGAATCGTCGAGCAGCAGCTCGTCCTCGCCCACATGGACGAGTATCGGCGGGAGGCCGGTGAGATCGCCGAACAGCGGCGAGGCTTCCGTATCGCGAAGGCTCGCCTCGCCGAGATATTGGCGCGCCGCGAGCCGAAGCGCCCGCCGCGTGAAGATCGGGTCCTTCCCCTCATTGTCGCGCGCCGAGGCGCCACTGGCGGAAAGATCGGTCCAGGGCGAGAACAGCGCCGCCGCGCGCGGGAGCGGCAGGCCGCGCGCGCGCAGCCGCAGCATCAGCGCGAGCGCCAATCCGCCGCCGGCCGAATCGCCGGCGAGCGCCGGCGGCCCATGCGCGGCGAGGCGCTGATAGGCCGCGGTCACATCGTCGAGAGCGGCGGGGAAGCGGTGTTCCGGCGCCAGCCGATAGGCGGGGGTGAAGACGTCGAAGCCGGCCTTTGCGAAAAAGCGCGCGGTCGAACGGTAGAGGCGCGGCGAGCCGGCCATGAAGGCGCCGCCATGCAGATAGAGCAGCCTCCCCCGCGCCGATCGGGCTCTGATCCATTCGCCGGGCGCTTCGGGATCGGCCTCGGCGGCGCCGGCCGGCGGCCAGGGCCAGCGCAGATCGAGCGCCTGGGCCGCCGCCTCTGCTCCCGCCTCGCCATTGACGCGCGGGCGCACAGAGCGGCGCAGATAGGCGCGCGACAGTCGCGCCGCAAGACTCGCCGCAAGACTCGCCGAAGCACTTGCCATGGCGTCCTATTTCGCGGCGGTCGGAGGAGCGGGCGGCGCGGATTTTTCGGACGGCGGGATGGTCCTCTCCAGCAGCGCGTCGAGCTTGTCGTCGACGAGGCCGGAGGCCTTGGCGCGGCTGTTCCAGAGCATGGCCTCGGAATGGTTCTTCTCGACGCCGAGGCCCTCCGCCAGCAAACGCGCCAGGCGGTTCTGCGCCACGACATTGCCGGCGGCGGCCGCCTTCCGCAGCAGCGTCACCGCATGGTCGCGGTCGCGCGCGACGCCGGCGCCGTTGAACTCCATGATGGCGAATTCGACCATGGCCGCCGTATGGCCGGCCTCGGAGGCCTTGCGCAGCCAGATCGCCGCCTCGGCCGGATCGGCGGGAACGCCGCGGCCGTTCTTGTAGAGCAGCGCCAGCGCATAGGCGGCGTCGGAATTCTCGAGCGTCGCGGCGCGCCGGAAATAGGCGATGGCCCGGGCGAAATCGGGCTCCTTGCCGTCATTCTCGAGCGCCGCCTCGCCGAGCAGCTCGAGCGCCGCCGGATGGTCCTGCGCCTTCTCGAGATAGGCGCGCGCGAGCCCGTGATCCTTCGGCGTGTCGTGGCCGGTGAGCGCCGCCGCGCCGAAGAAATAGGCCGCATCCCTGCCGCCGGCGTCGGCCGCGCGGCGAAACCATTGCATCGCCCCGGCGCGATCCGGCGCGACGCCTTGCCCGTCGAGATAGAGCCGGCCGATCAAGGTCAGGGCGGCGGCGTCCTTCGGATTGGCGGCGAGGCGCTTCTCGGCCTCGCCCCTGGCGGCGACATAATCGCCGCGCTGATAGGCGCCGAAGGCGAGATCGGCCGTCGGCTCGGCGGCCGAGGCCGCGCCGGCGAGCATGGCGAGAGCGAGCGCGAGGCGAAGGCGCGTTTTCATCGCGCCGCCTCCATGGCGAGCCGGGCGGCGTCGCGAATGGCTTCGGCGGGGCCGCGCGGATCGTCCCAGACCGCCTCGGCCAAAAGGACGAATTCCGCCCCCGCCACGGAGAGCGGGGCGATCTCGGCGAGGCTGCGCGCCCAGGCGACGCAGGGCGTGTTGAAAATCTCCGCCCACCAGGAAATCCGCGCCGCGGTCCAATCGACCGTGGGCGGCGCGTCCGCTTCGCCGATATCGCCGAAGAGGAGATAATCCGCGCCCGCCTCGCCGGCGCGCATCGCGTCGTCGCGCGTGGCGAGGCCGCCGACGCCGACGATGAAATCCGGCGAGAGGCGCTTGACCGCCGTGGCGAGGCGCTTGTCGTCGAAGGAAAGATGCAGCCCGTCCGCGCCGCAGCGGGAGACGCGCTCCGGCTCGCCCTCGATCAGCAGAGCGACGCCGGCGGGCTGGGCTATGCCGGCGACGGCGCGGATGGCGCGCTCGGCCGCCGACGGCGCCATCGTCTCGAGGCGCAGCAGCAGGCTGGAGACCTCGGCGGCCGCGAGCGCGGCCGAGAGGCGCGGCAAAAACGCCTCGACCTCGGCGAGGCGGGGCGTTGCGAGATAGAGGCGGGCGAAATCTTCCGACAAATCTTCCGACATGGGCTCTTCTTCTACGATTCGGCGGCGGCCGATTCAATTCGGCGCGAATCCGCGCCGTTGTATGGCGCCGCGAAGCGGATTATGCGACTGCGCAGCTGGAATGGCATGAGCGGCGGAACGGCGGAGCGGCGGTACGGCATGAGCGGCCCTCGCATATTGATCGTCGATGACGAGCCCCAGATGCTGCGCGTGCTGCGGCCGGCGCTGGCGGCGAGCGGCTATCAGACGCTCGAGGCCGCCACCGGCCGCGAGGCGCTGAAGGCGATCGCCGCGAGAGCGCCGGATGCCGTGCTGCTCGATCTGGGCCTGCCCGATATGGACGGCAAGGAGGTTCTGCGCCAGGCGCGCGCTTTCTCGCAGGCGCCGATCCTGATTCTCTCGGCGCGCGATCGCGAGGCCGAGAAGATCGCCGCGCTCGACGCCGGCGCCGACGACTATGTGGAAAAACCCTTCTCGATCGGCGAATTATTGGCGCGGCTGCGGGCGGCGCTGCGCCATGGCGCGAAAGGCGCGGCCGAGACGGGCGAGATCGAGAGCGGCGGATTGCGCGTCGATCTTTCGCGGCGGCTGGTGACGAAGAAGGGCGTGGCCGTGAAGCTGACGCCCAAGGAATATGAGCTGCTGGCGACGCTCGCGCGTCACGCGGACCGCCTGCTCACCCATCGCCAGATTCTGACGGCGGTCTGGGGGCCGGCGCATGGCGAGGACACGCAATATTTGCGGGTCTTCATCGGCCAGCTGCGCGCCAAGATCGAGGAGGACGCCGCAGCGCCCGCGATCATTCTGACGGAGCCGGGGGTCGGCTATCGTTTCGTGAGGCTGTGACGGCGTCCGCTCAGCGCGCCTTGCGGCAGACGATTCGGATCGCCTGTCCGGTCGCGAGACCCTCGCTCGACTCGACCGGGACGAAGCGGCAGCGGCCCTCGGCGTGCTCGGCGACGGCGAAAACGGCCGGCTCGGCGACAGGCGCGGCGCTGCGCGACAGAAGCGCCTTGCCGCCCGCCAGAGCGACGGTCGCACCGAGAATGACAAAAGCGATTCTGATCGCGGAAGCGGTCTCGACGGGACGCGAAGCGAATTCGGAAACGGCGAAGGTCATTGGTCTTGTCCTTTAAAAGCGCGTGTCGCGGGCGGCGCCCTGCGAATGATGCGAGTCTTAAGGGAGCGGGGCGCCCCTGTTTGTGCGCGGGGGCACAGAGGGAGCCGGTGGATCAAAAGGCTTTGCGGCAGACCCAGCGGGTGACCTGGCCGCGCACGCCATAACCCTCGTCGATCTCGACGTTGACGCGGCGGCAGGCGCTCTGCGTGGCTTCGGCGCCGGCGAAAGTCGCGGGCTCGGCGATGGCGACGACAGCCTCGGTCGGGGCGAGCGGGGCGGCGACGCTTTGCGCCGAGAATGAATTGGCCATGAAGGCCTTGGCGCCGGCGAGCGCGACGGTGGCGCCGAGAATGACGAAAGCCATGCGCATGGCGGCGGCGGTCTGGACAGGGCGCGAAGCGAATTCGGTAATGGCGAAAGTCATTGTCTCTACTCCCCCAGCGTCCGGGCTTCATGCCCGGCCAACGATGCTGTTTCTAAGGGAGCGGCGCCCGCGTGTTTGTGCTTAGGCGCACAGGGGAGAAGGTCTTCTCAGTCGCGCACGACGGCGCCGCCGACGAGGCGGTCGTAATAAGCGTCGCTTCCGCGCGCCATGTCGAACGCCGCCCAGAGAAGTGCGAGCGCGACGGGCACGGCTGCCGTCGCATAGGCCTCGAAAAACTGCGAGAGATCGAGCCGCTCCCACAGGCCGAAGGGCGGCAATGTCGCGATCCAGACGTCGAAAGCGACGTTGGGCGCGAGCGGAGCGAACATAGCCGCATAGCGGAAAACGAGGCGACGCTGGTCGAGGATCACCACATCCTCGGCGATGAGGCGAAGCCCGGTGAGGCGTCGCCCCAAAGTGCGGCCGCCGTCGCGCTCGGAAAAAATGCGCATGGCCGCGAAGAGCGGCAGGATGAAGAGCGACAAATCGAGAGTCGTGGCGGCGCGTCCGTTCGCGTCGATGGTGATGGTGACCGATTCTTCCTGCGTGACGGCGTCGACGCGCGTCCGGCGGCCGATCTTGGCGGATCGCGAATAGGGCGCGCCGAAGAGGCTCGCGGCGCATTCGGTCACGAAATCGACTCGAAAGCTCTGCGGGATCGGTAAGCCGAGGGGCGGCGCGGCGCGCGGCTCGCATTGCGTCCAGCCGAAACCGGAAGACGCCTGAATGCGCCCGTCGGTCAACCAAAAGCCGGCGACGCCGGTGAGTTGCAGCAGGAAGGCGACGAGCGCCATGTCGATCGCGAAGGCGATGGTCCGGCGCAAAACTCCGCCGCGTAGCAATCCGTCGTCTCGAATAGCGAACATGAAAGGACCATTGACGGCGAAATAGACGCAAGGACGAGGGCGGTGGTCAGCGACCCGCCTCCGTTCGGATCGGGTCGCTCGCTCCCCAGACGGGCGAGCGATCGCCGTCGAAAGGTGCGAGATTGAGACAATAACGGGCGATGATCGCGCCATCGCCCTCGATGACGACATGTTTGACGGAATGCACCGTATATCGCCGGGGGGCCTCGGCCGAGCCGGGCGGGTCGTTCGGGTCGAGGCGCGGCCAGCCTTCGTCGTCGAAGCGCTCTCCGACCGAGACGGTCGGAAAGGGGCTCGCCGCGCGGAAGATCGCGACCGGGCGATGCGCGCCCGATATGTCGCAGAGTTCCAACCGATATTCGATGCGGTCCATGCTTTCGTCAGCCGCCGACCACCGTGGTGATCACCTGTCCCTCGCGGGCCAGCGTGATCTTCCAATAATAATGGCGGTTGATCGTCGCGCGCTCGAGGTCGCGGGTCGTGGCGATCTTCTCGTCGTTGATCACGAGAATCACATCGCCCTTCTGCAGATTCAGCTGCATGGCGACCGATTGCGGGTCGATCTCCGCCACGACGACGCCATTGGCGGCGCCCTGCACGGAGAATTCCTCGAGCACGGCGGGCGAGATGTTGACGACGGTCGCGCCGGCGAAGGGCGAGGGGCCCTTGACCTTCACCGCGTCGCGCGCGGGAATCTCCGGCGCGGCCGAGAGCTTCAGCGGCACGGCGATGGTCTTGCCGGAGCGCAGCACGCCCAGCGTCGCCTGCCCGCCGAGCGGCTTGGTGGCGAGGCGATAGCCGACCGCCTCCGGATCGTCGGCCGATTGGCCGTCCACCGTGACGATGACGTCGCCGCGCTTCAAGCCGGCGTCGAGCGCCGGGCCCTTGGGATAGAGATCGGCGATCAGCGCGCCGGCGGGGCGCTCGAGGCCGAGACCGTCGGAAATCTCCTTGGAGAGATTCTGCAACGTCGCGCCGAGCCAGGGGCGCTTGACCTGCTTGCCGCCGCCCTTGGCCGCCGCCACGACGATCTTGACCATATTGACCGGAATCGCGAAGCCGATGCCGACCGAGCCGCCCGATTTGGAGAAGATCGCCGAATTGATGCCGACGACGCGCGCGTTCATATCCACCAGGGGGCCGCCCGAATTGCCGGGATTGATGGAGGCGTCGGTCTGGATGAAGAAGCCATAGTCGGAAATGCCGACCTGCGTGCGCGCCAGAGCCGAGACGATGCCCTGCGTCACCGTCTGTCCGACGCCGAAGGGATTGCCGATGGCGAGGGCGAGATCGCCGACCTCCAGCGCATCCGAATCGCCGAGCTCCATGGTCGGATAATGGGCGGTCTCGGTCAGCTTCAGCACGGCGAGATCGGTGCGCGGATCGCGCAGCAGGATTTTCGCCGGTATCTCGCGCTTGTCGGAGAGCGAGACTTTCACATCGGTCATGCCCTCGATGACGTGATTATTGGTGACGACGAGGCCCGAGGCGTCGACGATGACGCCGGAGCCGAGCGATTGCGCCGTCGGCCCGCGCTGCCCGCCGCCGCCCTCGCCGAAGAAGCGGCGAAAGATCGGATCGTCGAAGAAGGGATTGGCCGGCCGCTGCTCGACGCGGGTGGCGAAGACGTTCACGACGGCGGGCGCCGCCTTTTTGACGATGGGCGCGAAGGACAAGACGACATCGGCGCGCGATTGCGGCAGCGCGCGCTCCGCCGGGGGCGCCAGCGCGACCTGCGCGCGCGCGGCGGGCGCCGCGGCGGCGAGCGCGAGAAGGGTGAAGGCCGCAAGGAAATGGCGCCGAAGAAAAAGCATCGCTCGTCCTCTGGAGGTGAGATTCGTTTGGACATATTAGCCCGAAAAGCGACGGACTCATGGAATTCGCGCGAATGCGTAGACGCGCGGCAGGGCGCGAACGACCGATTCACGAATTACTTGCGTATAGCGCATATCTCAATTACCGATTGAGCCCCGCTCGAAACGGTCGGGGGAAAATTGGTTTGTTCTTTGCGCGGAGCCGAAGCGGCGAAAGGCTCGCAAATGACGAAAAGCGTGGCAAAATTCATTTTGGAGGCGGCGGGCGCGCGGCTCCTTGGCCGCACGATCGCTTCGGCGGCGGTCTCGGCGGTCGGCTCGCTGTTCCAGGCCGGGGCGCCGCTGGCGCTCGGCCGCGCCGTCGATCTCTTCGGCCGCGGCGACGCCGATGGCGCAACGCTGTCCGTCGTTGCCTATGTCGGGCTACTGGGCGCGGCGCGGCTTGCGCCCGTTATCGCGACGCCTTTCACAATGTCGGTCGAGCGCCGCCTCGTCCATACGATCTCCCACAAGGTCTATGCTCACGCGCTCGATCTGCCCTACGCCTATCATCTGGCGCGCCGGACCGGGGAGCTCGGACGCACGATCTCCGAAGGCGTCAACGCCTGCCGCCAGCTGCTCGCCATGGTCTTGGGCCTCCTGCCCATGGCGGTCGAGATCGTCACGGCGGCGGGCGTCCTGCTGCATCTCTTCGACGCCTCCATGCTCGCCGCCTATGTGGCTTTTGTCGCGGTCTATGGCGTCACTTTCTCGCTGTCGATAAAGGGGCACAGGAAAACCGCGCTTCACGCGCATGAGCAGGACGGCAAGGCGTCCAATCTCTTCATCGAGAGCCTGCTGAATTTCGAGACGGTCAAGGCCTTCGTCGCGGAACGCGCGGTGATGGCGCGGCTCGCCGATCTGTTCGGCGAAGCGGAGCGGCGCTGGCTCGCGCATTTCTCGCACGCTGCGCGAAATCAGATCGCGCTGACGATCGTCTTCACCCTGTCCTTCGGCGCCATATTCGCGCTCGCCGTGCGCCGGCTGCAGAGCGGCGGCCCGGCGAGCGATCTGCTGATCGTGGCGCTCTATCTCGCCCAGGTCATCCGGCCGATCGAGCATTTCACCTCGATCTGGCGCGAGCTCATCCGCAGCAGCGCTCAGGTCGAGCGCATGCTCGTCATCTTGTCGGAACCGACCGAGGGGCGGGGCGCGTCGGGCGGCGCGGACCTTCCCGGCGACGCGCCGCTGTCGCTGCGCGTCGAAGGCCTGTGGCATTCGCATCATCCGGGTCATCCGACGCTGCGCGATGTGAGCTTCACCCTGCGGCCGGGCGGAACGCTCGCGGTCGTCGGCCCGAGCGGCGGCGGCAAATCGACGCTCGCGCGGCTGCTCTTTCGATTTCACGAGCCGGAGCGCGGCGCGATCTTCGTCGACGGCGTCGCGATCGAGGATCTCGATCTTCGCGCCTTGCGCGGCGCGCTGGCTCTGGTGCCGCAGGATTGCGTGCTGTTCAACGAGACGCTGGTCGACAATATTCGCTTCGCGCGGCCGGAGGCGACGCGCGCGGAGATAGAGGAGGCGATGCGCGCGGCCGGTCTCGACGAGGTGCTCGCGCGCCTGCCGCAGGGCGAGGAGACCATCGTCGGCGAGCGCGGCCTACGGCTCTCGGGCGGCGAGAAGCAGCGCGTCGCCATCGCCCGCGCCTTGTTGAAGCGTCCGCGCCTGCTCGTGCTCGACGAGGCGACCTCGTCGCTGGACACGCGCACGGAGCGGCTCATTCAGGAGCGGATCGCCAGCGTCTCGGCGGGCGTCACCCGCTTCATCGTGGCGCATCGCCTGTCGACCATCGTCGAAGCGGATGAGATCCTCGTGCTCGAGGATGGCGCGATCGTCGAGCGCGGCGCGCATGACGCTCTGCTCGCCGCCGATGGCCGCTATGCGCAAATGTGGGCGGCGCAGCGCCGCGAGGACGCCGAGGTCGCGCCGGCGCTGGAGCCGGCCTGATTTCAGCCGAGGGCGCGCGCCAGATAGAGCGTGTGGCGCGGATCGCCGGCGCCGCCGCGCGCGGCGATTTCCGTCGCCCGGAAGGAAAAGCGCGTCTCCTCGAGCCGCTCCTCGAAGCGCGGCGAGGGATCGGCCGACCAGACGGCGAGCACGCCGGAGGGGGCGAGCGCGCGCCGCATCTTGCGCAGGCCGCGCGCCGAGAACAGCGCGGCGTTGATGTCGCAGAGGACGGCCTCCGGCCCATTGTCTATGTCGAGCAGGATGGCGTCATAGGCGCCCTCGGCCTCTTCCATCACCATCGCGACATCGGCTTCGCGCAGCGTGACGCGGGCGTCGTCGAGCGGGCGGCCGGCGAGCGGGGCCAGAGGTCCGCGGTTCCAGGCGATGATCTCCGCGAGCAGCTCGGCGACGGTGACGCGGGCCTGCGGCGGCGCGGCGTCTAGCGCGGCGCGCAGCGTGAAGCCCATGCCGAGGCCGCCGATCAAAATATGCGGCGCAGGGGCGCGCGTCTCGGCCAGCGCGAGCTGGGCCAGCGCCTCCTCCGAGCGATGGGCGCGGTTGGACATCAGATCATAGCCGTTGCAGCGAATCTCGAAGATTCCGCCGCGATGGCGCAGCAGCAGCTCCTCGCCGGCGGCGGTGCGGGCGCGGGCGAGCTCGTCCCATGGCTCGACGATCACGCCGCCGCGTCCGGCGGCCGACCGACGCGGCCGAGATGGGTGTCGCCGAAGGCGGCTCCATATTTCAGGCCGAACCCGAGCATTCGGTCGAAGCCGATATGGGCGAGATGGATGAGCGCGATCGAGATCATCAGCCCCTGGCCGAGATAGACGCCCGCGCCGAGCACGGCGAAGGGGATGATCGTCGTATGGGCGGCGTTATAGGCGATCGCGCCGATGCGCGGGCCGGCGAGATAGAAGGCCATCGACAGGTCGGGGAACAGGAACAGCCAGGCCAAGAGGCGCCAATCCGCGCCGAGGCCGAAATAAGCGAAAAGGGCGGCCGCCATCAGCGCCGCCCCCTCTAATCTCAATAGAAGCTTCGGCCAACCGAGAACGCTTCCGCTCGCGGGGCCGGGGAGCATCGGCTTTAAGCCGCCTCTTCCTGCGTCTGGACGGGGCCCGAATCCTGGCCCTTGGCGTCCACGTCGCGGTCGACGAACTCGATGACGGCGAGCGGGGCGTTGTCGCCGTAGCGGAAGCCCGCCTTCAGCACGCGCAAATAGCCGCCGTTGCGCTCCTTGTAGCGCGGGCCCAGCACGTCGAAGAGCTTCTTGACGAGATCGACGTCGCGCAGGCGGGAGATGGCCTGACGGCGCGCATGAAGATCGCCGCGCTTGCCGAGCGTCACCAGCTTCTCGACCACCGGACGAAGATCCTTCGCCTTGGGGAGGGTGGTGACGATCTGCTCATGCTTGATGAGCGCCTGGGCGAGATTGGCGAACATCGCCTTGCGATGCTCATGGGTGCGGCCGAAGCGGCGCTTCTTGTTGCGATGATACATTGTGGCGGTCTCCGTTCTTATGCGGCCGCCGTGCCAAGGTACGGCCGCTGCTTTGTTCCCCCTCCCGCTGTGCGGGAAGAGGGTTGCTCGACGACGTCGAGACGGGTGAAGGGCCCTCATCCATCGCGCATCTGCGCGACGCCTTCACCCGCGAGCGGGCGAAGGCGAGTGGCGGCTCAATAATGCTCTTCGAATCTCTTGGCGAGATCGTCGATGTTCTCCGGCGGCCAGCCGGGCACTTCCATGCCGAGGTGCAGGCCCATCTGCGCCAGCACTTCCTTGATCTCGTTCAGCGACTTGCGGCCGAAGTTCGGCGTGCGGAGCATCTCCGCCTCCGACTTCTGGATGAGGTCGCCGATATAGACGATATTGTCGTTCTTCAGGCAGTTGGCCGAGCGCACCGAGAGCTCCAGCTCGTCCACCTTCTTGAGCAGCGCCGGGTTGAAGGCGAGCTGCGGGATGGACGGAGCGGTCTCCTCGCGGCGCGGCTCCTCGAAATTCACGAAGACCGAGAGCTGATCCTGCAGAATGCGCGCCGCATAGGCGAGCGAATCCTCCGGCGAGATCGCGCCATTGGTCTCGATCGTCAGCGTCAGCTTGTCCTTGTCGAGCTCCTGGCCCTCGCGTGTGTTCTCGACGCGATAGCTCACCTTCTTGACCGGCGAATAGAGGCTGTCGATCGGGATGAGGCCGATCGGCGCGTCCTCGGCGCGGTTGCGGTCGGCCGGGACATAGCCCTTGCCGGTCGCGATGGTGAATTCGACGCGGAACTCGGCGCCCTCGTCCAGCGTGCAGATGACGAGATCGGGATTGAGGATCTGCAGATCGCCGGAGGTCTGGATGTCGCCCGCCGTCACCGGGCCCGGACCCAGCTTCTTCAGCGTCAGGCGCTTGACGCCCTCGCCGGCGTATTTGATGGCGATGTCCTTGATGTTGAGGACGATGTCGGTCACGTCCTCACGCACGCCGGGGATCGACGAGAATTCGTGCAGCACGCCGTCGATATGGATGGAGGTGATCGCCGCGCCCTGCAAGGAGGAGAGCAGGATGCGACGCAGCGCATTGCCGAGCGTCAGGCCGAAGCCGCGCTCGAGCGGCGAAGCCACGGCGACGGCGATGCGGCGCGGATCGTCGCCCGCCGTCACCTCGAGCTTGCTGGGCTTGATGAGTTCCTGCCAGTTCTTCTGGATGCTCACTGTGGCGCCTTTCCTTCAGCTCTCGGTCGGGTTCCGCGCCGCCCGGCGCGAGACCCCGTCGCAATTCGTCCAGATGAAATAGGTCTCGTCAGACGCGGCGGCGCTTGCGCGGGCGGCAGCCATTGTGCGGAATGGGCGTCACGTCGCGAATCGAGGTCACGGTGAAGCCCGCGGCCTGCAGCGCGCGCAGCGCCGATTCACGGCCGGAGCCCGGCCCGGAGACCTCGACTTCCAGGGTGCGCACGCCATGCTCGCCCGCCTTGCGGGCCGCGTCCTCGGCGGCCATCTGCGCGGCGTAGGGCGTCGATTTGCGGGAGCCCTTGAAGCCCATCGTGCCCGCCGACGACCAGGACACGGTGTTGCCCTGCGCGTCGGTGATGGTGATCATCGTGTTGTTGAACGTCGAATTCACATGCGCGACGCCGGAAACGATATTCTTGCGCTCCCTGCGGCGAACGCGGGTGGTCTCTTTGGCCATGGTCTTCTTCTCGTCCTTCGGACGCGCCCGTAATGCCGGGCGCTAGGGCTCGATGAGGGCGGAAGCGCTCGTCGCTCCGGCCCAGGTGATCGTCGCGAGCAGCATTCGCGACACGAAGTGAAGCTTACTTCTTCTTGCCGGCGATCGGCTTCGCCTTGCCCTTGCGGGTGCGGGCGTTGGTGTGCGTGCGCTGGCCGTGGACGGGAAGCTGGCGGCGATGGCGCAGGCCGCGATAGCAGCCGAGGTCCATCAGGCGCTTGATGTTGATCGCCACCTCGCGGCGCAAATCGCCTTCGACCATATAGTCGCGGTCGATCGTCTCGCGGATCTGCAGCACTTCGGCGTCGGTCAGCTGGGCGACGCGGCGCTCCGCCGGAATGTTCACCTTCTCCACGATCTCCTGAGCCTTCTTGGCTCCGATTCCGTGGATATACTGCAGGGCGATCACGACGCGCTTGTTGGTCGGTATGTTGACGCCGGCGATACGGGCCATCTTCTCGTCTCTCCATTTGGGGCGAACGGGGTTCGCGCGGTTTAGCCTGCGTCCGGTGGAGGCCGGCCCATGCGGGCTTTTTATACGACGACGGCTCCGTTCCCGCTGAGGAACGGAGCGCGTTGCCGAAGTGGTGAAGTTGGGGTTCCTAGGCGAAAGCCGTCGAGCCGTCAAGGCGTCAGCCCCGGCAATCGATCACTTTTCCTCGCTATATTCCTCGAGCTCCAGCCACATGGCGTTGATGACGCCGAAGGCGCAGGCGAGGCCGACGCCCAGGATCCAGGAAAAATACCACATGGCGATCTCCTTTGGTCGTTAGGGAAGTTGCGCAGTCAGCGTGGGAAATTCCGGTCAATAGGGAAATTCGTCCTTGTCGGCGACGCCCGTCTCCGTCACCGGCCCGCGCAGCGCATGATAGATCCAGGCCGTATAGGCGAGCACGATCGGCAGGAACACGATGACCACGGCCAGCATCAGCGTCAATGTGCGCTGGCTCGAGGAGGCGTCCCACAAGGTCAGGCTGTGATTGGGATCGGCCGAGGAGGGCAGCAGGAAGGGGAACAGCGTGAAGCCCGCCGTGGCGACGACGCCGGCCGTGGCCAGGCTGGAGCCGACGAAGGCGACGAGCGGAGCCGAGAGGGCGAGGGCGAGCACGGCGACCAGCACGCCGAAATAGACGGCGGCGGGGGCGGCCAGCGTCCACGGCCGCGCCTCATAGGCGGCCCGCCAGGCGCCGGCCTCCAGCGCGACGGTCTTGCCGAGCGGATTGGACGGGCCGGACGGATCGACCGCGCTGGTCAGCACATAGCCGGCGATATTCTCCGTGCCCCAATAGCCGGCGTAGGTGAAGGCGGCGAGCAGCACGATCGCCGCCAGCCAGCCGGCGAGCTTGGCGCGAAAGGCGACCGGGCCTTCCGTCTTGCCGGCGAGCCAGGTCGCCCCTTGCAGCGCGATCATCGCGAGGCTGACGAGGCCTGCGAGCAGAGCGAAAGGGGTCAGCAGGCCGAAGAGATTTCCCTCATAGACGACGTTGAGCTGATCGTCGAAACGGAAAGGCGCGCCGAGCAGCACATTGCCGAAGGCGACGCCGAACAGCAGCGCCGGGACGAGGCCGGAGACGAAGAAGATCCAGTCCCAGAAGCGCCGCCAGCCGAGCGTCTCGACCTTGCTGCGATAGGTGATCGCGACCGGCCGCAGAATGAGGCCGAGCAGCACCAGGAACATCGCCAGATAGAAGCCCGAGAAGGAGACGGCGTAGAGCGCCGGAAAGGCGGCGAAGATCGCGCCGCCGCCGAGAATCAGCCAGACCTGATTGCCTTCCCACACCGGGCCGATGGCGTTGAGCGTCTGCCGGCGCTCGGCGTCGGTGCGCGCGACGAAGGGATGCAGCACGGCGGCGCCGAGATCGAAGCCGTCGAAAATCGCGAATCCGATGAGCAGCGTTCCGAGCAGGGCCCACCAGACGAGCCGCAGAATTCCGTAATCGATCATGTCGGGAATCTCCTCGATGAGGCAGGCGATCAAAAAGCAAGCGCGCCCACCTCCCCTCGAGCGGGGAGGTCGACCGCCGAAGGCGGGCGGATGGGGGCGTGGCGCCGAGTCTCGGAGTCACCCCACCCCGCCCCGGCCTGCTTTCGCAGGCCGACCCTCCCCGCGAAGGGGAGGGCGGAAGCGCGTCACGCGACGAGGAACGGCCGTTCGGGAGCCTCTTGCGGGAAGGATTCGATCTGCGGGCCGAGCCGGACATATTTGAGCATCAGCCACACCTCGACGATCGCCAGCGCGCTGTAGAACAGCACGAAGCCGCCCAGGCTGAGCAGAACATTATAGGCCGGCACATTGGACGCGCCGAGGAAGGTCGGCAGCACGCTGTCGATGATCCAGGGCTGGCGGCCATATTCGGCGACGATCCAGCCGAGCTCGGCGGCGATCCAAGGCAAAGGCAGGCTGTAGAAGGCGAGCTTCAGCAGCCAGGGATTTTGTCTGAGGCGCCTGCGACTCGCCACCAGGAAGGCGGCGGCGAACAGGAAGATGAAATAAAATCCCAGCGCCACCATGATGCGGAAGGCCCAGAACAGCACCGGCACATTGGGGATGGTGGAGAGCGCCGCCTCATGGACCTGCGCCTCGGTGGCGTTCTCTATGTCGGGCCTGATGCGCTTCAAGAGCAGCGAATGGCCGAGGTCCTGAAAGGCCGGCGTGAGATCGGCGGGGATGGGCGCGTTCGGCCCGTCGGGGCGCGCGGCGAGCCATTCATAGGCCGGCATTCCGGCGCGAATGCGCGTCTCCGATTTCTCGACCAGCGATTTTATGCCCTCGACCGGCGTGTCGAGCGAGCGCGTCGCGATCAGGCCGAGGACATAGGGAACCTCGAGCTTGAAATGCGTCGTCTGCTCCTTCACGTCGGGAATGCCGAAGACGGTGAAGGAGGCCGGCGGCGGCTCCGTCTCCCACATGGCCTCGATCGCGGCGATCTTCATTTTCTGGTTGAAGCTCGCCGTATAGCCGCTCTCGTCGCCGAGCACGACGACGGAGAGCGCCGAGGCGAGGCCGAAGCTCGCCGCCACATTGGCGGAGCGCCGCGCGATCTCGCGATGCTCGCGCTTGAAGAGCAGGTAATAGGCCGAGATGGAGAGCACGAACATCGCGCCGGTCACATAGCCGGCGCTGACCGTATGCACGAATTTCGACTGCGCGACCGGGTTGAAGAACACCTCTGCGAAGGAGGTGAGCTCCATGCGCAAGGTCTGCGGATTGAACTGCGCCCCGACCGGATTGGCCATCCAGCTATTGGCGATGAGAATCCACAGCGCCGAGAAATTGGCGCCGAGCGCGACGAGCCAGGTGACGGTCAGATGGGCGACCTTGCTCAGCCGGTTCCAGCCGAAGAAGAACAGCCCGACGAAAGAGGCCTCGAGGAAGAAGGCCATCAGCCCTTCTATGGCGAGCGGCGCGCCGAAAATATCGCCGACATAATGGGAGTAGTAGGACCAGTTGGTTCCGAACTGGAACTCCATGGTGATGCCGGTGGCGACGCCCATCGCGAAATTAATGCCGAACAGCAGGCCCCAGAATTTGACCGCGTCGCGCCAAATGGTGCGGCCGGTCATCACGAAGACGCTCTCCATTATGGCGAGGATGAGCGAGAGGCCGAGCGTCAGCGGCACGAAGAGGAAGTGATAGAGGGCGGTCAGCGCGAATTGCAGTCGTGAAAGCGTCACCACGTCGAGCTCGAACATCATGCGCTCCTGAAAGAGGAATCAGCCTCGGTCCCGCGCAAAGAGCTTTTCCGCGACGGCGGCCGGCGAGATCTGCGGCCGCTTGGAGGCGTCGAAGCACAGGAAGTAGAGGAGGGCGAGGGCCAGGATCTTGAGAGCGAGGGCGATGGCGATCTCTCGCCCGAGCCGATGCGTCGCCGAAATGGCCGACATGAGCTTCCCCCCGCCCGAAGCGCCGGGCCGGCAGGGACACTAGCCCCTAACGGCTTCGGCTTCATGACCGAGAAAGTCCTGACAACCCGTAGGTGGTCGCCGAAGGCCCCGGTCTCGCTGTTTTGAGCACGGAGCATGGCCGATTCGAAAGGCTCCAATCGTCGCTGCGCGGTTTTGTCGCCGCCGCCGGCGGACGGGGCGGCGGGGTCCGGACGAGCTTCTGGCCAAGTTTCTTGACTTTGGTCGGCGCGTGCCTTATTCGGCGCCTCTCGCTAGCGCGATGCGTTGCGCAGTGCTCGCGGGGGAGTAGCTCAGTTGGTTAGAGCGCCGGCCTGTCACGCCGGAGGTCGCGGGTTCGAGCCCCGTCTCTCTCGCCAGAATTTCATTCATTCGGCGCCGGAGCGCCAATCGCTTGCCTAGCGCGTTCTGCAGGCCCGAGAACTTGCGGGCCCGAGAGCTGGCGGCGCTCAGGCGTCGATCAGCCAGCGCGCGCAATCCTCCCAATAGGGGCGGCCGGCCTCGCGAAAAAAGCCGAAATGCCCGATCGTTTTCGCCGCGGGGCGAATCGCCATGGGCTCGATCTGCGCGCGCCGGTAGCGGCGCATCAGCGCCTCGACCGCCGGTTTCGGCGCCATCCAGTCGTCCGCGATGGTCAAGGCGCGAATCGATCCCGTGAAGCCGTCGAAACATCCCGGAAAAGGCCGCCCCGCCGCGTCCACGAAATAATCGGGGCTGCGGCACCAGCGCGCCCATTCGAGCGCCGCCTCCTTCGGCAGGTCTTCGCCGAGCCGAAGGCGCGACGCCGGAAAATAGCCGAGCACGGCGGTCGGGATCGGCAATAGCGCGTTCCAGAACAGCCAGAGCGCATATTTGCTCGGCGCCGGCCACAGGCGCCAATCGCCGATCTGCGTGCTGATCGCCAGCATGGCGCGAATGCGGTGGTTGTTCTCGGCCAGCCCGACCAATTGACCGCCGACGCTATGGGCGACGACGCGCAAGGGCGCATCGGGCGCGAGCGCGAGCGCATGGTCCAGAGCGCCGGCGAGATCCTGCTCGCCCCAGGCGCGCAAGCCGCCGCCGGGCGATTCGAATCGGCGCGAGGCCCCGACGCCGCGATAATCGAAAGTGAGAACCCGGCAGCCTCGCGCGGCGAGAAATTGCGCCAGGCGCTCATAGAATTTCTGCTTCACCGCGATCGCGCCGGCGATGACGACCACCGGCCCCTCGCTCTGCTGCGGCGAAAACAGCGTCGCCGCGAGAGACGCTCCGTCTCTCGCGGCGATGGTCGCCGAACGCATATTGCCGTCGTCGGCGTGGTTCATGCGGTCACGCTTTCCTAGGAAAGGCTCGCCTCGGAAAGGCTCGCCTCGGACAGGCTCCCTTCGGACCGGCTCGCCGCAGCGGCCTTGGCGAGCGGCGCCTCGGCTTTGCGGAGAAGCCGGCTCTTCTGCTGATAGTGAGCGGCGAGCGGCAGGTTTTCAACCGCGGGGAACTCCTCCTCGATCGTCTTCGGCTTGAAGAGGGTGACGACGGATTTCCAGGTGGCGATCCCCCAGCCCTGCGAGCGATAGGGATAGCCGTGCTCCTCGCAGAACTGGCGCAGCATGGGCGCGAGCTGCGGATAGTGACGCGGGCTGATCCAGGGGAAGAGGTGATGCTCGATCTGGAATTCGACGCCGCCGCACAGCAGCCGGCCGATCGGCCCCGTCTCGAAATTCACCGCGGTCGCCGTCTGCAGCATCAGATAATTGTCGCGCGTCGCATCCTTCGTCACCTGGATCGCTTCTTCCGGATAATGCGCCGGAGCGAACAGCGCGAACATGACATAGGACATCATGAACATCTGCACGACGAAGAACAGCGCGACATTGGCGAAGCCGAAAATGCCGATCGGAATGATCATCCACACGATCCAATGCGCGATCATGCAGGAGAGATCGATCCAGCTCTGCCAGTTGCGGCGCTCGTCGTCCATCAGCTCGCGGATGAGGAAGCGCCAGCCCTTGAAGGCGACGCCGAAGGAATTGCCGAGCAGCACGATGGGGAAGAAATAGCCCTGATGCGCATACCACCATTTGACGAGGCCGGAGGCGTTCGCGAGATCGCGATCATTGAGCGTGAACACCGGCCTCAGATCGGCGTCGTCGTCCACGCCGATCACATTCGGGTTCGGGTGGTGAACGACCACATGCTTGTGGCGCCAGTAGTTTCCCGACACGCCGAGGAAGAAGGAGAAGTCGAAATACATGATGAATTCATCGACCCACGGCCTATTGCTGATCGCATGATGCGAGGCGGTGTGGCCGTTGGTCGACAGGCCCATGCAGCCATAGGCGACGAGAATCATGCCGATCGCCTTGACGATCAGCAGATCCGAGACGATGACCAGCGCGACGCCGGCCATGGTCAATGCGACGAACAGCACGCATTCGCCGATGATGATCGCCGTCGTCTTGCGGCCGAAGCCGGCGCGACGGACCTGCTCGCGCAGACGCGCGAAATCCTGATTGGCTTCCTTGGACATATGCACCCCCGAAAAACGAAATTGCGTCTCAGACGCGCTGCAGGCGATACGGCGCGTGATAATCATTGGTGAAGAGGAGCTGATAGAGCGCCTGGTCCCCCGCGGCCGCAGAAGCGACGCCGCAGCTGAGGTAATATTCCCACATGCGCTTGAAGACCGTGTCGTAGCGCACGGGATCGAGCGTCCCGCAATTCTCGCGGAAGGCCTCCAGCCAGCGGCGCAGAGTCACGGCGTAATGGCGCGCCATGTTCTCGACGTCGAGAATGGCGAGGCTGTTGCTCTCGAGCTCCGTCGTCATGGCCGAGAGTTTCGGCGTGTCGGAGCCGGGGAAGACATATTTCTGGATGAAGGGATCGTGGCGATTGATCGCCGTGTTGCAGCCGATGACATGCACGAGGCCGCGTCCCGTCGGCGCCAGCAGGCGCTTGATCGCGCCGAAATAGGCGGGATAGTCGCGGCGGCGCACATGCTCCAGCATGCCGACGCTGACGATGCGGTCGAAGGAGCCTTCGATCTCGCGATAATCGCCGAGGATGAAGCGCACGCGATCGGAGACGCCGTATTTGGCGGCGTTCTCCTCGGCGCGCGCGTGATGCGCGACGCTATTGGTCACGCCGACGCCGCGCGCGCCGAAATTCAGGGCCGCGTGAATCAACATGCCGCCCTTGCCGCAGCCGATGTCGAGCAGCGACTGGCCGGGCTCGATCTCGAGCTTGCGGCAAATGCGATCGAGCTTGCGTTGCTGCAGCAGATCGGCGTCATCGTCCGGCGAATGCGCATAGCCGCAGGAATAGACCTGGTAGCGGTCGAGCAGAAAAGCGTCGAACACATCCTCGCCGATGTCGTAATGGCGGCGCACATTGGTCGCCGGGCTCATCAGACGATTGCTCGCGAGCATGCCGGCGTAGCGGAAGAGGAAGCTCCAATCGGAGCGCAGCTTCTTATGCAGGCCGGCGCGGCACAGCATGGTCAGGCAATCGACCAGGCGATCGTCCTCGACCTCGAAATCCTGCGCCATGAAGGCTTCGCCCATGCCCAGATTGCCGAAGGCGAGCACACGGCTGAAAAAGTCGTCGCGCAGCACGCGCAGCACGACAGGCGCCGCGTCGCCGGCGCCGAAGCGATGATCGACGCCATTGTGGCGCACGATCAGCGTTCCGTGATCGAGATGACGCGACAGCATTTCGAAGAAAGCGTCTTGCGGCCGCCGCGCTCCGAAGATCGGCGTGACCGAGATCGTTCCGCGTGACGTTTTCGCGTTGAAAGCGTTCGCCGCATGTTCCGGCATGAATCGTGTGTTCGTCATTCCGACTCTCCAAATGATGTTGCGCGCTCGGCAAAAGAATTTCCGCGCTCATTCGCACCGGAAACGACGCGCGAAACCTTCCGCGCACCCGCGCCATCTGCGCTGCGCTCTTGTTCTTCATGCTGTTCGCCTTGCCGCGCGGAGACGCCGCAGGACAACAATGTGTCAATATTTGTCACATTATTTCTGCATGATGACAAGCTGCTCAGCTTACGCTCGCGGTCCATTCGTCGTTTCTTGCGAGCGACGTCCGGCTCGAGCCTGTCCCGAAGTGTTAGAGGGGCGCCGGATGAAATTGTGTGCGCCGGCGCACAGGGCGCGTCGGCGCGTCCGCTCTATAGAAATCCGGAGCGGGCGCGGTCGCTGCGCGCATCGATTTCAAAGGGCGGGGAGACTGAAGAGATGGACGCAATCGAAATGTCGCGCTGGTTGTGGGCCGATCGGCGCGCGCGCGCCGCTCGCAGCGAGGCGGGCCCGACTTTGAATGGCGCGAAGGGCGAATTCGTCGAGACGCGCGGCGCGACGCTGCGCACGCTGGTCGTCGAGAAAAAGAACGGCGCGAGCGACAAGACTTTGGTGATCGTGCCCGACCCGCCCAATGTGATCGAGCAATATCTGCCGATCATCGATGAAATGTCGAACGACGCCCGTGTCATTTGCGTGGAGACGCCCGGTTTCGGCCAATCCTTCGCGAAATCGGGCTTTCGCTTCGACGTCGCCAGCTATTGCGAGGTCTTCGACGAATTCTTCGCGAAGCTCGACATAAGAGACGCGGTTCTGGACATGGCCTGCCTCGGCGGCTTCGCCGGCGTGGCCTTCTCGGCGGCGCGGCCGGATCGCGTGCGCCATCTCATGCTGCAACAGACCGTGTCGATCTCGCAGGCGCAGAAATGGGCGGCCGGCACGGATCGCATGAATTTGATTCGGCGGCCTTATGTCGGGCAGGTTTTCATGCGCGCGCTCGATCATGTGGTGACGCGCCATTGGTATAAGGTCGCTTTGCCGCCGGCGAGCGCCGCTCTCTCCCCCGAGCTCGCCGAAGCGGCCGTCGCCGGCCTCGATCGCGGCGGCTGCTTTTGCCTCTGCAACGCCTATCAGGCGTTGATGGCGACGCCGGAGAAGCCCTATGCCGCGAGCCCGCGCAAGGTGACGATCGTCTGGGGCGACAGCGATCCCACGCATAATCTCGTGGCGACGATCGGCGATTCGCTGAAGGCGTTTCTGCCGGAGGCGGAATTCGTCCTCTTCGAGAATTGCGGGCATTTTCCGATGCTGGAAAATCCGGGGCGCTATCTGCCGATGCTGCGCGCGGCGCTCGACGCGGCGTGAGGCGCCGGCGGGCGCCGCGCGCGATCAGCTCGGCTGCGACACGCGGCGCATTTCGGCGAGCGTGGGATTTCCCTCCGCCTCCAGCCGGGCGATCGTCTCCAGGCCCCATTTATAGGAGAATTCCGCGACCTCGCGATGCTTGTCCCAGCTCATGAAGCTCGCGCCGGGACAGACCGGCGGTTGCACGGTGAGATCGAACGCCCCGGAAAACTCCGGCTTCTCGCGAATATTGCTGAACACCGCCTGTTGAATGACGCTCGCGAGCGAGGGGCAGTCGGGCAGAGGCTTGCGCCGCAGCGGATTGAACATGGAGGCCAGCAATTCATTGCGGCCGGGCAGAGCGCGATAGTCGAAATCATAGAGCCGCGGATCGGCGTTGCGAAGATCGACGACCAGATTGGGGCCGTTCTTGAGCCCGTGCATCGGCGCGATCGGCGCATTGTCGGAGACCGCGCCATCGACGAGCATATGCCCGTCCTCGTCGAAGAAGGGCGGCAGCACGCCGGGAATGGCGCAGGAGGCGCGGACCGCCTGCCATGTCGGACCGGAGCGGATGACGCGCATCGTATAGGTGGAGAGGTCCGTCGCTATGGCGAAGCTCGGCCGCCACAAATCCTCGAAAGCGATGGAGCCGTAGGACTTCGCCAGCGTCGCCTCGAGAATCGTGTGGTCGAGCAGCCCGAATTTCGGCAAAGTGAGGCGCTTCAGCGCCGCGTTCTGCACGAAGATCTCGTGAATCGCCGCCTCCACCTCCTCCGGGCTCTTCAATTGCGCGAAGGCGACAGCCATGCCGGAGCCGATGCTGCTGCCGCCGAAAATATCGAAGACGACGCCGGCCTCCTGAAAGGCTTTGACGATTCCGATATGGGCGAGGCCGAGCGCGCCGCCGGCGCCGGCGACGAAGCCGATCGCCTGGCCGGTGAGAAAGCGGGCGAAACAGTCGAAATCCGCGCCGGAATCCAGGGCGATGTGATGCAGCATGAAGACTTCGCGCTCGCGCAGCCAGGGCGCAGAAGCTTCGGCGTCCTGCGGCCGATGCGGACAGAGCTTGACGATGCGGCGGCGATTGGCGGGAAACAGCGAGAAGGCGAAACTCTCGATCGGATTGAGCGCCGGCGAGCCGTCATTCACGGCCATGATCAGCAGATCGGCCGAATGCAGGACCGCGCTGGTCCATTCGTTCAATTCATTGTCGGCGACGCAGACGACGAAATCATTCTCCTGCTCCAGCGCGCCGAGCCAGTCGGCGACGGCGTAGCGATCGAAATCGCCGTTCGAAAAATGCGCGCGGGCGTCGCAGGAGGCGCGCAGGCTGCCGCGCGCGCGCGCGTTGATCGCCTGCAGCAGGCGCGCGGCGAATCCTTCCGGAATGGAGCCGCCGCCCGCGGCGATCAGCGCGATCACGCGCACGCGGCTGCTCTGGCGGAAGTTGCGCCGCGCGATCTCGCCGAGCCGGGCGAGGCGCTTGGCCAGCGAGCGGGTGACGGCGCGCTGCATATCGGGGAAGCGCGCGACCAGCGCGTCGAATTGCGCGCGGTCGATCTCCAGAACCTCGGAATCGCGCATGGCGATCACGCTCGTGCTGCGCGGCTCGCCGGTGAAGAAGCCCATCTCGCCGATGAGCTGATCCTTGCCGATCTCGACGACGATCTCGCCATCGGCGGCGTTGGTCACGCCGAACTGGCCGAAATTGACGATATAGAGCGTCTCGGACGGCGCGCCTTGCTCGATCAGCGCTTCGCCGCGCGCGATGCGGCGAATCTGCACGCCGGCCTTGATCTTTTCACGATCCTCTTCGTCGAGGTCCTGCCAAAAGCTCTGATCTTCGGGTACGAGCGTCTTCGCCATGGAAATGCATTGGCCCCGATGCGGCGCGTCGCGCCCAGCCGCGCGACCCTGCGGGGCGCATGATTATCGGGCGGGCGCGAGAATGCAAGGGCGGTTTCGCAGCGGTTTCTGGATGGTTTCCGGCCAAACGTCGACCGATCTCACCCGGGCGGGCATTCCAGCAGCGCGTCGAGGACCGCGCAGTCCTCCTCGCTCACGCGAAAATCGAAAATCGCCAAATCCTCGCGCATATGATCTTCCGAGGAGGTGCCGGTCAGGCACAGAATGTCCCGTTGCGTCAGAAAGCGGAAGAACAGCTGCGCCGGGCTGCGCTCATATGTCTCGGCCAGGGCGACGAGCTCCGGCCGCGCCAAAAGCTCCGGATTGGCGGTCAGGGTCCAGAAGCTCTGGTAGAGAATGCCGTGATCTCGGCAAAAGGCGCGCAGCTCCCGGTCATAGGAGGTCTTGGCGTAGAACCGATTCTGGACCACGGCGGGCTTGATCCGCGCCTTTGTCCACAAGGTCTCCAGCCGCGCCGGCTCGTAGCAATTGCTGACGCCCAATTGGCGCACGCCGCCTTGCTCCTGGAGCGCCTCCATCGCCCGCCACGCTTCCAGCGTGTCGCCGTCCTCGGCATAGGGGGAATGGAGCACCAATCCGTCGAGCCGATCGACGCGCAAATTGCGCAGCGAGGCCTGAAACGACTGTCGCACCTGCTCGCCGATGGCGCCTCGGCGTCATAGGGGACGGTCTCCGGGTCTTGCCCGCCGAAGGGCGTGAATTTGGTCTGCAGATAAATATCCGAGCGCGTGAGCCCTGCATCGAGCGCCGCGGCCAGCCCTTCGCCGACGCCGGGCTCATTGTAGTGCTTGGGCTGGCAGGCGGTGTCGATCCCCCGAAAGCCGGTGCGCAGAGCCAGCTCCACCAGGGCGGCGGTGCGCTCCTTCTTCCAGGCCGTGCCATAGATGATGCGGGGCATGGCCACCCCTCCGGCGGAAACGATCCGGCTCGGATCGGCTCGTCTCGGATCGTTTCGTCGCGGCTCCGCCGGCTCTGGCGTCATTTTGGCGCTGTCCTCGTCCTCAGGCTCCGGCGAAAACCGTCAGCACCCCAGTATAGCCGTAGAGATGGTGGCGGGCGATCTCTCCGCCGGCGAAAAAGCCGATCAGCGGCGTCTCGCCGCCGAGCGCCTGATGAACCATGCGGAATTCGGCATTGGGCTCGCCGAAATGCGGCCCCCCGCGTCCCGAGCAGCTGATATAGAGCGCGCCCCTCATGCCGCCGGCGGCCTCCGCCTGGGCGCGCACCTCCTCGACGATACGCAGCAGATCGTGCTTGGCGGCCTCCGCATTGCGCTTGCAGAAGGCGAGCCGCATGCCGTCCGCGAGCTGCTCGGCGATCATCAGCAGCCCGCCCTTGCGGCCGACGCCGACGATATGGCGCACTTCCGTGTTCGCGCCGAACTGGCCCGGCCGGGCGGAGGCGTCCTCGCCGGTGGCGACCAGCCCGGCCAGCGTCTGGGCCAGCTCCTGGCGCAGCGCCTCGTCGCCGACGTCGGGCGAGAGGCCGATATCCTCGAACACGCAGTCGAGGGCGCGTTTCTCGTCCAGAGTCACGAGATAATTGCCTTGCGCGCGCGTGACCGTGCGCAGCGGCCCGACCGGCTGGCAGCCCTGAGTGACGCGCGAGAACACCGTCGCCTGCGGGCCGAAGGCCACGCCGGAGAGGCCGCCGGGCAGCACCTCGTCGGCAAAGCACAGCGCCTGATTGCGCGCCGACGACAGGCCGCCGAACAAATAGCCGGTGGTGAGCCTGGCGCTCGCGGCTTCGAGCTTCGCTTGCAGATCGGGGGTTCCGCCGCTCGCATGGACCAGCGCGGTGAAGGGCTCGAAGCCCTTTGCCGCGCCGTCCAGCCGCTCTGGAGCCGAAAACAGCTCGAAGGAGCCGGCGGGAAGATCCGCCAGCATGATCGCGATCCCGGGCGCGTCGAAATATTCCACCGCCTCGGCGCCGATTCCGACTCCGACGGTTCCCACCCAATGGACGCCGGGCAGATGCTTGCGCAACGCGGATATGATGCTCCCCGCCGCCTGGGTGTGATGGTCGGTGACATAGCACCAGCCGAGATCGGGCGCGGGAGCGTCCGGCCGCTGGCGCTCGATCTGCTCGAGGCAGGAGTCGAGAGCGCTTTTCCAGTCGGCGTCGCCGGCATGGGCGTAAATGAACTTGCTCATCGTCTCGTCCCCAGAACCGACGACAGCCCATTCCGACGTCGCTGAGCGGTTAGCAACGACCGTGCCGCGCGAGGCCGTCTGTGGGGGCCGGGAACGGGGGCTCGCGCGAAATCGAGGCTGCTACCGCGCCGCCTCGACAGAGGTCGACAGCTCGGCGAGATCGAGCAGCACGAAGGCGCCGCGGCGGCGTTCGAGCAGGCCCGCCCGCTCCATCCGGTTCAGCTCGCGCGTGACCGCCTCGCGATGCGTGCTGACGCGCGCGGCGATCTCCGCATGCGTCGGAACGGGCGAGATCACGCCGCGATTCTCGCCGCCGGCGTCGCTGCGCGCCAGCCGCAGCAATTCCGCATGAATGCGCCCGCGCACGTCGAGATTGGTGAATTCATTCACGCGCGTCGTGAGACGGCGCACCTCGGACGTCAGCGTCTCCAGCACGCGGTCGCAGACCTCGGGATAGCGATGAATGACCTCGCGGAACGTCGTCGGGCTCATGCGGGCGATGACCGTATCGGTGATCGCATGGATCGCCGCCGAGCGCGGCTTGCCGTCGAGAGCGGAGAGCTCGCCGAAGAATTCGCCCTCCTCGATGACGCGCAGCATCAGATCCTTGCCGGCGACGCTCTGGATCGACACGCGCACGTCGCCATAGGCCACGAAATAAATATCGGCGCTGTCGTCCTTATAATTGAGGATGCATTCCTTCTCCCGGGCGCGGCGCCACACGCAACGCGCGTCGAGCTGCGCGATCTCCTCCGCTGGCAGCGAGCGAAATAAACTAACGCGTGCAAGAGTCTGGTTTTTCCGTATCATGCGCCGCGTTCCTGAAATTGCGCCATTATATCGTTCCCAAGGATGATCCATGCCGGTTTCGAGTGTCAACTTCGATCTCGAGCGCAAGACTCGGCTCACCACCGGCCTCATTCTCTTCACTTATGCGGCCTGCCATTTCATCTCTCACGCGACCGGGCTGTTCTTTCTCGACAACCTTCAGGCGATCGGCCACGACGTCATCCTCGCTCCCTGGCGCACGCGCTTCGGCGTCGCCCTGCTGCTGACGTGCTTCACGATTCACATGTCGCTCGGCCTCTATGCGCTCTATCGCCGGCGCCATTTGCGCATGCCGGCGATAGAGGCCTGGCAGCTCGCCCTCGGCCTCACCATTCCGCTGCTGCTCGCGCCCCATGTCACCGACACGCGCGTCGCCGTGCTCGCCTTCGGATTGGAGGATTCCTACTTTCGCATCCTCTATCATTTTTGGATCACCGATCCGACGATCGGCCTGCCGCGGCAATTTCTGCTGATGGTGTTCATCTGGACGCATGGCTGCATCGGCATTCACATGTGGTTGCGCTATCGCGACTGGTATCGGCGGCGCCAGACGCTGTTTCTGCTGCTCGCGCTCGCTTTGCCGGCGCTCGCAATCGCCGGCCTGCTCAATTCCGGCTGGGAGCTCATTCTGCGCGCCTATATGGACGAGAGCGTCATCGAGGCGCATGGGCCGCCGGCGAAGGGATCGCCCCATGCGCAGGTTCCGGCCGCGCTCGCCGCGATCATCCTCGATCTGCAGGTCGGCTATCTCGTGCTGCTCGCCGGCGTCCTGCTGCTGCGCGCCGCGCGCAATCTTCGCGAGCGTGTGTTCGACACTGTGCGCATCGACTATCGCGACGGGCGCAGCGTCCGCGCGCCCTATGGATTTTCCGTGCTGGAGGCCAGCCGTTTCGAGGGCATTCCGCACGCCTCCGTCTGCGGCGGACGCGCGCGCTGCTCCACCTGCCGCATTCGCGTGCTCTATGGCGAGGCGGATCTGCCGCCGCCGAGCCCCGCGGAGCTCGCGACATTGCGGCGCATCGGCGCGCCGGCGGGCGTGCGCCTCGCCTGCCAGACGCGGCCGCGCTGCGATCTCGGCGTCTATCCCATGCTCCCGGCGGACAAGCCGCTCGACGGCTTGCGCGTGCTGCTCGACCAGGGCCGCGAGATTTTCGTGACGGCGATGTTCGTCGATCTGCGCGATTCGACCAAGCTCGCCGCCAATCGCCTTCCCTATGACGCGATCTATATCGTGGACGCCTATATTCGCGCGACGACAAACGCCATTTTGGCGGAGGGCGGACATGTGACGAGCGTCGCCGGCGACGGCGTCATGAGCCTGTTTCGCCTCGACGGCGACGCCGGCGAGGGCGCCCGCGCCGCATTGCGCGCGGCGCGCGGCGTCTGGCGCGCGATCCGCCGCGTCAGCCGCGAATTCGCCCATGATCTCGACGCGCCGCTCGCCTTCGGCGTCGGGCTGCACAGCGGGCTCTCGATCGTCGGCGCCGTCGGTCCCTCGGATCGGCAGTCGCTGCAATTTCTGGGCGACACCGGCAATATCGCGGCGCGGCTCGAGGCGTTGACGAAGGAGACCGATTGCGTGGCGCTGGTGTCGTCGCAGACCTGCGCCGCCGCGGAGCTGCGGCCGCCGCACGCCGTCATCGAGGCGCCGATCTGCGGCCGCGACGAGACGCTCGCCGCCTTCCCGTTCCAGCGGCTCGGGGATTTCGAACGCTGGCTGGCGAGCGGCGAGCGGGCTTCCGTCTGAGCGGCCGGCCGACAGGCTCAATAGTCGTAGGGGCAAGCGATCTCTGTTCCGTCGGCGTTCGCGCAGGTGCAGCCGCCGAGCGACAGCGCCGCGGCGCCGAGAGCGAGGCCCAAAATCAGCGTGAGCGTTTTCGCGCGCAGATCCGTCAAAAATCGAAAAGCGGAAAGGTCGAGCTTCATTGTCGTTCCCCCTGGTGGTCGGTGAAGTCGTCGTGTTCGCCGGGCGTTGCCGACGTCGCCGTTCTCGCCCGGACCGCGGCTCGAAGATGTGGCGAAAGTCACGAGTCACGGCGATGCGTCGGTCGGCGGCGTCTCCGCCGCGCCTGGCCCCCGAATTTGCATTGCTCTGGCGCGTCGGACGAGCGCATAGGGCCTCGTCCGGCATAATCGGGCCGTCGCCGAGCTATGCGCGGCGAAGCCCTCGGAGATCACAGGCGCCATGGCCGATATCGCTCGATCGCTGCTCGCTTTCCTCTGCTTCATTCTCGTCGCCTTCGCGGTGAGCGAGGATCGGCGGCGCATTCCCTGGCGCGTCGTTCTCGGCGGGCTGGCGCTGCAATTGGCCGTGGCGCTGGTCCTCGTGCATTTTCCGCCGGCGAGGCGGGCGGTGATGCTCGCCAATGACGCCGCCGACGCCTTGCAGAGGGCGACCGAGGCAGGGTCGGGCTTCGTCTTCGGCTATCTCGGCGGCGGCCCGACGCCCTTCGAGGAGAAGACGCCGGGCGCCGGCTTCATTCTCGCCTTCAAGGCCCTGCCGATGGTGCTGACCATATCGGCGCTTGCCTCGCTGCTCTTCTATTGGGGCGTCTTGCAGCGGATCGCCGGGGGCTTCGCTTGGGCGTTGCGGCGTTCCATGGGGCTCTCCGGCGCGCTGGCGCTGGGCGCGGCGGTTCATATCTTCGTCGGCATGATCGAGGCGCCGCTGCTGATCCGCCCCTATCTCGCACGCATGCAGCGCGGCGAATTATTCGCGCTGATGAGCTGCGGAATGGCCGGCGTCGCCGGCACGGTGATGGTCATTTATGCGGGTTTCGTCGCGCCCTTCCTGCCGGACGCGCTCGGCCATATCCTCATCGCCTCGGTGATCGCCACGCCGGCGGCGATCGCCGTCGCCGCGGTCATGTCGCCCTGGGACATCTATAAGGAGAATGCGGAAGCGCAGCTCGTCGTGGAGAATCCGCCGACCGGCGCCTTCGACGCCATCGTCAAGGGCGTCGCCGACGGCGTCGGGCCGCTGGTCGGCATCGTCAGCGTGCTGCTGACGACGATCGCGCTGGTGTCGCTGGTCAATATGGCGCTGGCGCATCTGCCGCAGATCGGCGGCGAGACGCCGAGCCTGCAAATGGCTTTCGCCCTGGCCTTTCGTCCCGTCGTCTGGCTGATCGGCGTGCCCTGGAGCGAGACGCCGGCGGCCGCCTCGCTCATGGCGACGAAGACGGTGATCAATGAATTCGTCGCCTATCGCGACATGAGCGGCCTCGGCGTCGAGACGCTCTCGCCGAGAAGCCGGCTGATCCTCACCTATGCGCTGTGCGGCTTCGCCAATTTCGGCAGCATGGGCATTCTCGTCGGCGGGCTGAATGTGATGCTGCCGGGCCGGCGCGCGGAGGTCACGCGTCTCGGCCTGCGCTCCATCCTGTCCGGCACGCTCGCCACCTGCATGAGCGCCACGGTCGCCGGGCTGCTCTATGGCGGCTGAGCGAGGCGGCGGCCGCCGTCAGAAGCAGCCCTGGGCCTTCAGCTGCACGAGCCAGGCGCCGCATTCCGATCCGCCGCGGCGATGCTCGCGCGGGCCCCGGCCCCATTCATCCTCATATTCGTGACGATGGCGCTCCCGGGCGCGCTCGTGACGCACGCAATCATTGTAGTTGTTCTGCATCGCGAGACACAGCGGCACATTGGGCCCGGCCCAGGCCGCCTGCGGGGCGAAGCCGCCCGCAACCGAGACGCCCGCCGCCACGACCAGGGAGAGAAGAGAGATGCGCGCCATTCCTCGAAACCTTTCTGTTGAAGGCAGGTCTAACAGATTCGCTCAGGCCGAAACAGCGCGGCGCCGCCGCCGCCAGCGGATGAAGCCGGTGACATAGAGAAAGGCGGGCGCGAGGCCGGCGAGGAAGATGACGGCCTGGCCGCCGAGGCCGAAGGCCTCGCCCGAATGGAGCGGCAGCAGCCATTCGAGGAAGCGCTCGCCGGCGCTGAAGGCGCTGCGATCCTCGGTGAACAGAACCTGCCCGCTGAACCGGTCGATCGTCACCCTGTTGCGGCCATTGGCGTGATTGGGCTCCTCCGGCGCGCGCATGGAGACGACATAGACGCCCTTCTCGTTCGCCGGCAGGCTGAAACCCGTCGGCGCGGCGCCCGGAAAGCTGCGCTCGGCGATGCGCAGCGCGGCGTCGAGGCCGATCGGCTCGCGATCGGCGATCGGCCGCGACGCCAATCCGCGCGGCGCCTCGCGCACGCTCGAGAACAGGCGCACGAGATCGCGTCCCGGCTGGCGGAAGACGAAAAAGCAGCCGGAGGTCAGCGAGCAGCACAGAACGACGGCGACGACGGCGCCGACGACCCGGTGGAGATCGAAAATTCGCCGCTCCGCGCTCGCCTTGCGCTTTATCGCGAAGGCCAGCCGCCATTGGCCCGGCCGCGGCCACCACAGCACGATTCCGAGGAGCATGGACGGCAGCAGGACGAGCGCCGGGCCGCCGACCAGCCAGGAGCGATCCGAGCCTTGCCAGAGAGTGTAATGAAGGCTGCGGACCGAGTTGAAGAAGAATTGGCGGATTTCGTCGTCGCCTCGCTTGATCGCGCGGTCGCCGGTCGCCTTCGTCGTATAGGGATCGATGAAGAGACGGTGCGTTTCCGTGACGTCGTCCGCGTCCCGCAGCCGGTAGGAGAGCGAGACGACGCCGTCTCTGCCACGCGGCATGGCCATGAAGCTCGGCGTCGCGCCCGGCGGCAGATCGGCGATGGCCGCCGCATAGATCTCGTCGAGCGAGGCGTATGGCGCGTCGGCGGACGGCGGCGTCGAGCGCAGCAGATGCGGATGCAGCGCCGCGTCGATCTGCGGCGCGAAGGACAGGATCGCGCCGGTGAGGCCCACGACGACGAAGATCGCGCCGAGGATCAAGCCGGTCCAGCGGTGAAAAGCGAGAAAGAGCCGCCGGGCGAGCAGCCGCCGGGACATCTCGGCGGGGACGCCCGCTTCGGCGGCGCGTGGCGCCGTGATCGTGTCATTGGTCATGATGGCCTCCTCGAAAATCTCGTCCGCTCGCGCTGCGGGGGTGAGGCCGCCACGCCGAGAGGAGATGCAAATTGCTTCCGCCGCTCGTCGAAGTTTCCGAGACGTTACCGTGGAAATCAAGCGTCTCGAGAAAAATTCTGCTCTATTGCATCTCGCGGCGGAAACTGCTTTTCCTCTCCGCCATCGTTCGCATCCTGGAAAAACGTCGCGCAGCCCTTGCTCCGCCGCCTGCGCGGCGACCGGGGCGCTCCGTCGAGGCGTATCGAAAGCATGCGCTTTTCCGCGGCGGCGAGGCGATAAGTAGATAAATGTTTCGGCAGGCCTATTGCCGAAATCTCCCGAGAGGTCGCCGCCCGGACGCCGCCATAATCCCACGACATTCAAGTCATAGTGACATATCGGAACGAGGCTGCTGGCGCGCCGACGATAATGCGGCCGTCGGAAAATCTGATCGTTGCATAGATGTAACGAGATATACGGTGAAGATGGTTTCGACAGCTGCGCTGGCTCCGCCGCGCGAGGGCTCACCAAGACGACAGGACATTCGATGCGCGTGTTGATTGTCGAGGATCAGGCCGAGATCGCCGCTCTGCTGGCGGAGAAAGTGCTTCATGCGGGCTTCTCCGCCGATATCGTCGGCGCCGTCGCGGAGGCGCGTGCGGCCATAGAGGCGCGCGATTACAGCGTCATGCTGCTCGACCGGCGGCTGCCGGACGGCGATGGCGTCTCGATCATCCGCTCCGTGCGCGAGGCGCGGCCGAACATGCGCGTTCTGATGCTCACCGCCATGCGCGGCATAGACGAGATGATCGACGGCCTCGACGCGGGCGCGGATGATTATCTCACCAAGCCTTTCGACCCCGAGGAGCTGATGGCGCGCATTCGCGCCGTTCTGCGGCGTCCCGGGCCACAGACGGCGCCGTCGGTGCGGGTCGGCGGGCTCAGCTTCGAGCTCGACGAGCAGAGGGGCTTCGTCAATGGCCGCCTGTTTCTGGCGCCGAAGCTGGAGCTGATTCTGCTCGGCGCGCTGATGCGCCGCGCCGGACTCGCGGTGACGCGCGCCGATCTGCTCGAGGAGATCTATGGCGTGCAGGGCGCGGATCAGGCCGATGCGCTGAAGATGCTGATCCATCGCTTGCGCCAGCGTCTGAAGAATCAGGGCGCGAAGGCGGATATCCACGCGGCCCGCGGCATCGGCTATCTCATTCGGAGCGCCGACGAATGAAATTCACGCAATCGCTTTCCGCCCGGCTCGTCTTCTACTGGATTCTGGGCTCCTTCGTCGCCTATTTCACGCTGCCGGTGACGGTGTTCCTGCCGCTCTCCGCATTTCATATCGGCGACAGCTCCAATTCCAGCCTCGAGAGCTGGACGACGAAACGGTCGAAGGAAATTTTGACCGGCGCATTGCGCAGAGGCGAGGGCGGCGCGCTCATCGTGGAGCGGACTCCGGCCTTGCTGCGCCAGCTCGAGCGCAATCCGCGATTTCGCTTCGCCATTCTCGAACGTGCGACCGGCAAGCTCGTCGCGGGCTCCGACGACGGGCTGTTCACGGCGCTCGGCCGCTCCGGCGTCGACAGCTATAGCGGCCTATTCCACGTCTCAGACGACCCCGATCCCAATGCGCGCGGCTTCGTGCGTTCCGTCGACACGGCCTTCGGCAAGCTCACCATCGCCACTTATGGCGCGTTGTTCCATTGGGACGACGCGCTCTGGCAGCTGTTGAATTTTTTCTCGCTCAATAATTTCATCGCCTTCCTGCCACTCGGCACGGCGGCGGCGCTGGTCGCGAGCCTCGTCGTGCGGCGCTCGCTCGCGCCGCTGCGCGCCGCGACGGTCGAGGCGGCGGCGATCACGGTCGATTCGCTGCACAAGCCGCTCGGAGCCAAAGGCATGCCGATCGAGATCACGCCCTTCGTGGAGGCGGTCAATGGCGCCATCGCGCGCGTCGAGGAAGGCGTCGCCGCGCAGAGGCGCTTCACCGCCAACGCCGCGCATGAGCTGCGCACGCCGATCACCGTGCTGCGGGCGCGCGTCGCCAAGCTCGACGCGTCCGATCTCAAGCGCGAGATCACCTGCGACGTGCGGCGCATCCAGACGATCGTCGATCAATTGCTGGTTCTGGCGCAGGCGCGCGAGCGTCGCTGCGACATGCGTCTTTGCGTGGACCTCGGCGCGACGGCGCTGAAGGTGGCGGCCGATTTCATGCCGGTGGCGATCGACGCGAAAAAGGAGATCGCGTTCGAGGGGCCCGAGGAGCCGATCATGGTTCGCGGATTTCCCTGGGCGATCGAGAGCGTGCTCGGCAATCTCGTCGAGAATGCTCTGCGCGCCGAGCCGGAGGGCGGGACGGTGATCGTGCGCGTCGGCGCGGACGCCCGCGTGGACGTCGTCGATCACGGAAGCGGCGTCGCGCCGCAGGATCGCAGGCTGATATTCGAGCCCTTCTGGCGCAAGGAGGAGACGACGTCGGGCACAGGATTGGGCCTCGCCATCGTCAAGGAATTGGCGCGCGAGCTCGATGGCGAGATTCGCGTCGCCGACACGCCCGGCGGCGGCGCGACATTCGTCGTCGGCTTTCGCCCCTTCCCGCCCCGCGCGGCGAGCGCGATCGGCGCGCAGCAAGTCGAGGAGGCGCGCTGACCCCCGCGAATATGCGAGACCGACAGACTCGTCTTACGTCGTTTCGCCGCATCGGCCGCGATGAGCGCGGCCTCATCGTGAATGTTGCAATTTAGTAACACGCATATTTATTCGTTGGCCGATCGATGCGCGCTCTTGTCACGAGTGGCGAGGGTTGGTAACATTTCTGTGATCTTTTGGCATTCGCGGCGGAATACCAAATATGTTCGGACGTTGGTTGGCCATTTTTGCGCTCTCATGCGCCCTGCTGCTGCAGGGCGTCGCGCCTTCGGCCGCCTCCGCGCGCGCGGATGGGAGCGACGGCGTCTCTATCGGCTGCCGTCTCGCCGACGGCGGCGAAGCGCCCGCCGACGCGCATCATTCCAGCCATTGCAAGCATTGTGTCCTCTGCACCGCGGCGATTCTCGCGATTGTCGCCGCGGCGATGCGGCTCGCGCCTTTTCCGCCTGTCGCGACGCCCGCGCCGGCAGCCGATCGGCTCACCTCGTTTTTTATCGCCGGACGTAAGCCGCCTTCCCACGCGCCACCCCGTTTCTCCTGACGTTCGTCGGCCGATCTCGGCCGAAGTCGATGGAAAACGCCGGCCCTATCGCGGCCGCCCGGGGGGGAATCATGTCTCGTTATCTGTTTCGCGGCGGCGCGTCCGTCGCTGCGCTGACGCTTGCCGTCATCTCGCCGCTCTGCGCTTTCGCGCAGGAGGCGCTTCCTGAAATCGAGGTGAGCGGAGAAGGCGGCGGCACATCGTCCGGGCCGGCGCGGGCCGCTGCCGAAAAGTCCTTTTCCAAGGCCATTCCCGACAATATTCCCGCCGTCGTCCATACGGTGACGGCCGCCAAGATCGCCGAGACGGTCAACGCCACCACGGCGATCGAGATGCTGCGCTATGCGCCGAGCCTCGACATGTCGGCGAAATTCCCCGGCGACCGCTTCCAGAGCATGACCGGCCGCACCATTGGTCCGTTCGAGCCGCAGAGGCAGCTCGTCTATAAGGACGGGATGCTCATCTCGGCGCTGTTCGGCACCAGCGAGCATACGCCCAAATATTCGATGATCGTGCCCGAGGAGGTGTCGCGCATCGACGTCATGTACGGGCCCTATTCGGCGCTCTACTCC